>DATCSE010000126.1:0-10726 GCA_036568605.1 Burkholderiaceae bacterium
CGCAATCACCGAGGCCTTCGGCAGGGCGTCGCGCGGCTCGCCGTCGCGCGGCATCAGGCGCAGGCTGGGCCCGCCGTCGGGCGGCACGATGTCGATGCCGCCGCTCAGGTTTCCCAGCCACACCGTGCCGTCGCGCCGTGCGAGCACGGCGTCGATCTGCGTGCGTGCGCCGCCGAGCAGGCGACCGCCGCCGCCATACCAGGTCGACACCGCGCGCTGCGCGGGATCGTGCGAATCGAGCAGGTTCGGTCCGCTGGCCCAGACCAGCCCGCTGCGGTCGCGCAGCAGTGCCAGCACGGTGTCCTGGGCCAGGCTGGCCGGCACCTCGGCATCGTGGCGCAGGCGGCGCGTGCGCCAGGTGTGCGTGTCGACTTCGACGATGCCCTGGCCCCAGGTGCCCAGCCACACCCGGTGATCGCCGACGTCGACGATCGCGCTGACCCACTCGGTCTCGACGCGCTGCCGGTCGCCGCCGCCGTCCTGCAATTGCCGGGCCGACGCGGCACCGGGCTCGACGACGAAGGCGCCGCTCTCGCGGGTGCCGGCCCAGACCCGGCCCTCGCTGTCTTCGATCAGCCGCCGCACCTCGATGGCCGCGCGACCCGTCGGCAGCGCCTGGAAGGCTTGCGCGCCGACGCCCAGGCGGTACAGGCCCTGGTAGGTGCCCACCCACAAGTCGCCGCGGCTGTCGCGCAGCAGTGCGCTGATGCGCTGCGGCGCCAACCCCGGCGGGATGCCGCCGTCGGCGTGGCGCCGCACACGGCCGCTCGCGGTGTCCAGGCGGTCCAGCCCCTGGGCCGTGCCCACCCACAGCCCGTCGGCACCGTCGTCGGCGAGCGAGAACACACGCGTGCTGCTCAGCGCCTGGGGGCTCGCCGTCGGCGATTCGAAGCGCCCGCTGTCCTTGTCGAGACGCGCCAGGCCGCCGCTGTCGGTGCCCACCCACAGCCGTCCCTGGCGATCCTCGTGCAGCGCGTTGACGAACGCCGCGGGCAGGCTGCCCGGCACGTTCGGGTCGGCGATGTACTGGCGCGAACGGTAGCCGTCCCAGCTGACCAGCCCGGTCTGCGAGGCGATCCAGATCAGCCCGTCGCGATCCTGCAGCATCCCCGTCGGGGCGATGTCGTTCTGCAGCCGGGCGTGCCGGAAGACCGGTGTGGCACTGCGCTCCCAACGCCCTGGGGACGGCTGGGCCTGCACCGGCCACGGCGCGAGCAGGCAGGCGGCCAGCACGACGCTCAACACGGCGGGTCCCAGTCGGCGAGGCGTAGGCATGACCCATCGTTTTCGGCATCGCGGTGGACGCGATTGAGCGGAATCGCGCCATCTGTGGCGAGGTGCTTGCCGCCGTCGTGAAGTAGTCGCGGCGTCATTCAGTTTCCCCTGACGATTTCGGCGTAGCAGGTGCGGGTACGTCGTTTGCAGCACCAGGCCCAGGAGATCGCCATGGCTGAAACCTTGATCCGTACAACGTCGCATGTCGCGAGCTATCGCTGGCCGCACGCGTTGACCAGTTCGCTGGCCGCTGCCGGCGCCTCGGCCTTGACACTGCTGTGGCGCGGCGAGCGCGACAGCGGCGGCCATGCGGCGGCACCGCTCAACGCGGTCAGCCACTGGTGGTGGCCGCGTCGCGCCTTGCGCGAGGACCGGCCGTCGTGGCGCTACACCGGCAACGGGCTGCTGGTGCATGTGGCCTCGTCGTGGTGGTGGGCCGCGATCTATGCCGCGTGCCGACGCTTGCGCCGGGAGCCGACCGCGGCCAATGCGGTGGCCGATGCCGCGGCCGTCGGCGCAGCCGCCGCGCTGGTGGACCTGAAGCTCGTGCCCGAGCGTCTGACGCCGGGCTTTGAGCGCCGGCTGAGTTCCGGCAGCCTGGCGTGGGTCTATGTGGCCTTCGCGGTCGGCCTGGCGGTCGGAGGGGTGATCGCCGCACGACGTTGATGCGGCTCGGGTGACGAACACCAAAGGCCGCCGCGATGGAGTACCTCGTCGCGAAGTGGCTGCACATCCTGTCGTCCACGCTGCTGTTCGGCACCGGGCTGGGCTCGGCGTACTACATGTTCTTCACGAGCCTGACCGGACGCCCGGTCGCTGTCGCCGAGGTCGTGCGCCTCGTCGTCTGGGCCGACTGGATCTTCACGACGACGACCATCCTGTTCCAGCCGCTCAGCGGGCTGTACCTGCTGCACCTGATGGGCATTCCGTTGAGCACACGCTGGGTCGTGTGGTCGTTTGCGCTGTACTTCCTCGCCGGGGCCTGCTGGCTGCCGGTCGTGGCGCTGCAGATGCGGATGCGACGCGTTGCCCGTGAAGCGGCCGACCGCGGCGAGCCGCTGCCCGCGCAATACCGCCGCGACTTCCGGATGTGGGTGGCGCTCGGGATCCCGGCGTTCGTCGCGCTGGTCGTGGTGTTCTGGCTGATGGTCGCGAAGCCGGCGTGAGTCCGTCGATGACGAAGCAAGCGCGTCATCGGCCGCCGTTCTGCCGCGCGGCATCGCGGTCCAGGCAGGTCAGCAGAGCCAACAGGGCGAGCAGCGGCAGGTTCTTCGTCATCGGGCCATACGGGTGCAGCCAGAACTCGGGCAATCGCACCGCGATGACGGCGCTGTAGCAAACGATCAAGACCATCTGCGCCGGCCAGACCCATTGCCGCCAGCGCACCAGGGCCGACGGCATCAACGACAGCGCGCCGAGCAGCAGGTCCAGCGCGGCCGCGGCGTACAGCATGAACGGCTGCCAGGGCGCCGCGACGCCGGCCCGCGCGAGCAGCGCGAAGCTCTGCTCGCGCGGATAGAGGCCGAACGAGACGATCGCCGTGGCGATCCACAGCAGCGCGACGGCCGCTCGCAGAAGAGGCGCGAGTCCCGCGAGCCGTGCGCGCAGCCTGAGCAACGCCGCGCTCTGCGGTTCGATGAAGCGCTCGACCGGGCGCGGTGGCCGCTTCAGCAAGGCCACGGTGTCGTCCGGCGATGCGGTGCTGCCGCGCGACAGCATCGTCCAGGCGGGCGTGTCCAGCAGGCTAGCTCGCAGACGATCGCCGACGCGCGCCATCAGGGCGACCCACGCGGACGGGATGTCGAAGCCCGGCGCGGCACCCAGGCCCATCGCGCGGCGCAGCGCCTCGAGGTAGTCGCGCAGCGCGAGCGGGTGCGGCCCCACCAGCTCGATGCACTGCGGGCGCGGCGTCGGGTTCGCGCTGCCCACCCACGCCAGTACCGCCGCGACCGCATCGTCCACATGCACCGGCTGCACCGGCTGACGGCCGCCCGCCGGCCGGGGCTGCAACGGCAGGGCCGCGAGCGCGAGCAGCGCCTGCGAGCTCGCGCCTTCGGGTGCGAAGACCAGCGACGGCCGCAGCACCAGCGCATGCAGCGGCAGCGCCAGCACCTGGGCATCGCCGCGTCCCTTGGAGCGCAGGAATTCGGTCGGCGCTTGCGGGTCGGCACCGAGAGCCGAGAAGTGCACTGCGTGCGGCACGCCGGCCTCCACGCAGGCGGCGAACAACATCGCCGGCAGCGTGTGATGCAGCGTGTCGAAGCCGGCACTGCCGCGCGGTTCCCGGAAGATGCCGATGGTGTTGACGACCGCGTCGATCCCGTCCAGCTGCTCGCGCCAATCGGCACGGCTCAGCCGCGCGACATCGAGCTCGCGCCAACTGCAACCGGGCACCGCTTCACGCGGCGCCCGGCGCACGACACCGACCACCTGATGTCCGGCCGCGACCAACGCGGTTTGCAGCCGTGCTCCTATCGTGCCGGTGGCGCCTAGCAGCAATACGCGCATCCTGTCTCCACCTGCCGCGATACCGTCGTCCCTGCGGCAACCGCAGTACCCGCCACCCGATCGCCCGCGTCCTCGACGTGGCGCGCGGCGGCGGGGCAACGAATTGCGGCAATTTCTTCCTGCCGGGTCGTACCGGGGCGGCGCGCGTTCAGATGCGAGCGCGCAACCTCCAATCGAGCAGGGCGTCGCGTGTCTGCAGTCCCCAGTAGGTCAGCTGGGCGGCGAGCAGCCCGAGGCAGCCGAAGGTCGGCTCCAGACCGTAGACCGACAGCTCGTCGGGCAACGGAGCCTCACCGGTCATCGCCTGCGCGAGCACTTCCCCGGCGAGCGTCGTCGGCGCGACGCCGTGGCCGCCGAATCCGGTCGCATGCCACAAGCCGCTGGGCAGGCGGCCCACGTGCGGCATGCCGTGGCGCGAGAAGCTCATCAGCCCGCTCCAGGCATGCGTGACGCGCACCCCGGCCAGTTGCGGATAGACGCGCAGCAGGTCGCGGTACAGCAGCTTGCCGAGCTCGGAGGCGGCGCGCCCGCGTGTCGATATGCGCCCGCCCCAGATCAGCCGCGTGTCGGGCAGCGGCCGGTAGTAGTCGAACGCAAAGCGCGTGTCGAACACCGCGGCCTGCGTGCGCATCGCGTCGGCCAGGCGTGCACCCAGCGGCTCGGTGGCCATCACATAGGTCGCGATCGGCAGCGTCGCGCGTTGCAGCGGTTGCACCAGCCCGCCGAGGTAGCCGCCTCCGCAGACGACGACATGCCTGCAGCGCACCTGCGCGACGCCGGTCTCGACACGCCAGCCGGCGCCGTCGCGCACGATGCGGCGCACCGGGCTGGCCTCGTGCAGGCGCACGCCGGCATCCCGCAGCACGCGTGCTTCGCCTTGGAGGTACTGCAGCGGGTTGAAGTGGAACGCATCGCGTTCGTGCAGGCCGTTGTGGTAGCGCTCGGTGCGCAACAGCGAGCGCAACTCGTCGCGCTCCAGCCAGTGCCAGTGCAGGCCGAAGCTTTCCTGCATGAAGCGTTGCAGCGCACGCAGCGTCCGGTCCTCGTCGAACCAGCTCGCGACGATCACGCCGGCATGCACCGCATCGCAGGCGATCGAATAACGCTCGATGCGCGATCGGATCTGCCGCACGGCGTCCTCGGTCATCAGGTACAGGCGGCGTGCGGCATCGTGGCTCAGGCGACGCTGCAGCCGCCTGGCGTCCATGCTGAAGCCGCCCGAGACGAAGCCGCCGTTGCGGCCCGAGGCACCATGCCCCAGCGTCTCGGCCTCCAGCACCATGCAGCCGCCGACGCCGTGCTCGTGCAGGCTCAGCGCGGTCGCGAGCCCGGCGAAGCCGCCGCCGACGATCACGGTCTCGGCATCGGCCGGTGCGGTCAGCGGTGCGAAGCGCAATCCGGGGTCGCCGGTCTCCTGGTAGTAGGTCGTGGTCACGCCACTGTCCTCACCCGGCGTTCAGGATGCTTCTCATGCAGGCCGCGCATGCAATCGCCGCTCCCGGGCACCGGCTTTGCCTTGCAGCGCGCATGGATACCTCGGCCACTTACATCGCTTTCGACGGCCGCATCGTGATGGTGGGCTTCGGCAGCGTGGGGCAGGGCGTGTTGCCGCTGCTGCTGCGCCACATCAAGATCGACCCGGCGCGGATCGAGATCGTCGCGCCGTCGGACCGCAGCCTCGACGCGGTGCGCCAGTACGGCGTGCGCCGCTCGGGCCTGCGCATCGAGCGCGACAACTACGAACGCGAGCTCTCGGCGCGGCTGGGTGAAGGCGACTTCCTGCTGAACCTCTCGGTCGATGTCAGCAGCAAGGCCTTGATGACGTTGTGCCAGCAGCGCCATGTGCTGTACGTCGATGCCTGCACCGAGCCCTGGCCCGGCGGTTATACCGATCGCTCGCTGCCGCCGGCGCAGCGCACGAACTATGCGCTGCGCGAGGATGCGCTGTCGCTGCGACGACCCGACCGCAAGCAGACGACCGCCCTCATCACGCTGGGTGCCAACCCCGGCCTGATCTCCTTCCTGGTCAAGCAGGCCTTGCTCGAGCTCGACGGCGACGGCTCCGCTGCGCCCGGCGACCGCGATGGCTGGGCGCGCCTCGCGCAACGGCTGGGCGTGCGCGTGATCCACGTGGCGGAGCGCGACACCCAGGTCGGCAGTCGCCACAAGGAGCCCGACGAGTTCGTCAACACCTGGTCGAGCTCCGGCTTCATCTCCGAAGGCCTGCAGCCAGCCGAGCTCGGCTGGGGCAGCCACGAGCGCGAACTGCCGCATGACGGCGCGAAGCACGAGCAGGGTTGCCGCGCCGCGATCTACCTGAACCGGCCAGGCGCCGGCACGCGGGTGCGCACATGGACGCCGCTGTCCGGTCCGCAGCTGGGCTACCTGATCACGCACGCCGAGTCCATCTCGATCGCCGATCACCTGACGGTGGGCGATCCGGCGCGGCCCGAATACCGGCCGACGGTGCACTACGCCTATCACCCGAGCGACGATGCGGTGCTGTCGCTGCAGGAACTCGCCGGACGCCAATGGCGCGAGCAGAAGCGCAAGCGACTGCTGCGCGACGACATCGTCTCGGGCCGCGACGAGCTGGGCGCGCTGCTGATGGGTCATGGCGATCGCGTGTTCTGGTACGGCTCGCGATTGACGATAGACGAGGCCCGCGCGCTCGCGCCTTGCAACAGCGCGACGACGTTGCAGGTCAACGCACCGATCGTGGCCGGCATGGCGTGGGCGATGCGTCACCCGGAATGCGGCATCCTCGAGCCCGACGACCTTCCGCACGACGAGATGCTGCGGATGATCCGGCCGTATCTGGGCGAGGTCGTCGGCGTGCATGGCGACTGGACGCCGTTGCACGAGCGCGAGTGGCTGTTCGACGAGACGGTGGACCGCTCGGACCCGTGGCAGTTCGTCAACTTCCGCGTCGATGGCCGGCTCGCCTGCTGACCTTCAACGGCCGATAGTCGATTGCCGAAACAGATCCGGTATGCGCTCGAGCGCGTACAGCGCGCTTTGCTGCCGCACGTGGTTGCGGTCGCCCTCGAAGCGCCGTGTCTCCGAGAAGACCGTGGGCTCGCCCGTACGCGCGGCAAAGGCCCAGGCATAACACTGCGTGCCGGGCGCAACCCGGGGGTCGACGCCGTCGGTCACGCCGGTATTGGCCACGGCCAGATTGGCGCTGCTGCAACGCAGCGCGCCCAGTGCCATTTCACGCGCCACTTGTTCGCTGGTGAGGTTGAAGCGGGAGATCGTCTCGGGCTTCACGCCCAGACACTTCTGCTTCGCGGAGGGCGAGTAGGTCACGAAGGCGCAGTCCAGCAAATCGCCAGCGCCTTTGACGTCGGCGATCGTGGACGCGATGAGGCCGGCCGTGCAAGACTCGGCCGTGACGAGCGTCAGTTCGCGCTCGCGCAGGAAGTCGACGATGTCCTGGACGTTCATGCTGGGTCACCTCCGAGTGCTTCAGTCCGTCAGTTGCACGACCCGACCGTCGATGCCGCGCACGCGCGACCACGCGGCCGAGTCCGGTCGCTTCTCGCTCAGGCCCACACGTTCCATCCAGCCGGTACTGCCGTAGATCACCTCGGTGACGACGGACCGTTCGTCGCCGGGCACCCAATCCACGCGCAGGTCGAACACACGGCCGCGATCGCGGCCCTGCGCGTCGCGCACGTGCAGCCGCGCCAGCGCGCTGGCCAAGGCTAGGACATGGGCAGACGGGCGATCCATTTGGACAAGCTCCGATCCAGCGCGCCGGCGCCCCAGGCGTCGGCCTGCGAGCGCAGCCCCACGGTCTCGGAGACCTGCGCGACCTCGCGCCACGGGATGCGCACGATCGCGTCGCCGAAGATGCGGCGTGCGAGGCCGCGCAGCCAGCGCGGCAGCCGCCGGCTCCACGCGCCGGGGCCCAGCAGCAGCGCCGCGATCGCGGGTCCCTGCGGCGTCCACGCGATCTCGAGGTCGTCGACCATGCCGCACGAGATGCCGGCGACGTCGACCACTTCATGGTCCAGCACCTCGCGCAGCACATGCAGCGGCCGGCTCATCCCTGGCCTCCGTGCGTCAGGAAGAACAGCGGCAGCGCCGCGATCGCGGCCAGCGTGACCAGCACCAGATAGAACCAGCCCAGCGCATTGGCCAGCCAGCCGTTGGCATGCGAGCCCATGATGTGGCGGTCCTTCGCGACCATCAGCAGCGGGAAGTAGCTCAGCGGCAGCACGACGACCGACGCGACGATCGAGTACTCGACCACCTGCACCGGGTCGATGCCGGTGACCACCAGCAGCGCGGCCAGCAGCAGCAGCGCGATCCAGGCCAGCGTGAAGCGCGGCGTCTCGCGCTGCCGCAGGTGCTTGCCCCAGGGCCAGCCGGCGAACTGCGCGAGGTTGTACGCGCCGGACAGGCAGGTCTCGATCGCCGCTCCGCCGAACGCGAAGAACATGCCGGCCAGCGCGAAAGCCAGGCCGGCGCGGCCCAGCGTCTCGCCGGCGGCCAGTGCCGCGGCGCCGGGCGACTGCGGGTCGATGCCGCGCGGTGCGAAGAAATCCGCGCCCAGCCCGATCAGTGCCATCGACAGCAGCGCGCCCAGTCCGAAGCCGAGCAGGACGACCACGCGGTTCAGCGTCACGTCCTTGGGCTTCCAATCATCCTCGATGCCGCCGGAGGCGTAGAAGTAGGTCTCGTAGGGCAGCATGATGGAACTCAACAGCGCCACCGCGACGTACGCGTAGAGCAGGGTGTCGCGCGTCGAGCCGCCCGGCGTCGCGCGCGGCACCAGGCCGCTCGCCATCTCGTGCCAGTCGGGCCGCGCGGCGACCAGCGCGACGGCGAAGACGATCATCATCAGCCCGCCCAGGCCGTAGACGCGCTCGATCCACTGGAACGGCAGCACCCACACGACCACGGTGAACGCCACGAAGGCCAGCAGCACGAACCATCGATAGGGTCCGTCGGAGGCGAGCTGCCACAGCAGCGCGACGCCGCCGATTTCGGCGGCACAGGTGAGCAGGCTGACCACCAGCGAGGCCACCAGCGTGAGCCCGCCCCACGCGAAGCCCGCGCGCTCGCGCACCAGGCTGAACACCGGGCGCCCACGCACCGCGGCCACGCGGCCGGCCATCTCGCAGTACGCCATGATCCCGATCGTGCCCAGCACGCTGACCCACAGCAGCTGGTACCCGAAGCGCGTGCCGGCGGTGAGCGTGAAGACGAGCTCGCCGATCTCGACGAAGCCGCCCATCGCGGTGAGGATGCCGAGAAAGATTTCCGCTGCCTGGCCCATGCGATGCCTCGTGCGTCACGGCGCCGGCGGAAGAGCGCGTTCGGCCTGCTGCAGGCGGGCCTGCAACGGCGCACCGCTGTCGCGCTCAGGGGGCCAGGCGCCGCTGCGCAAGCGCGAGACCTCCTGGTTCAGTTCGCCTGCCGCGGCCGACGCGATCTCGGCCTGCGGCCGTGCCGATGGTGGCGTGGGTGCGTCGGACAGCTGCTCGCGCGCACGCTGCACGGCTTTTTCGAGCTGCGAGGCATGCGCGCGCACATAGCGCGGCGGCAGATCGCCGCGCTGCGCCAGCTGCTGCAGCAGCGACAGCTCCGCGGCCTGCGAGCGCAGCAGCGCGACCGCGATGCGCAGCTCGCCTGTTTCGTCGTCCAGCACGCCGCCCGCGCGCACACCCGCGGGGGCGCATGCGCTTGCCAACGCTGAGAGGCAGACCAGCCAACCCGAGAGGACACGCATCGATGCAATGGTGAGGCGAGGTTACCGCGGCATGGGCAGGCGGCGTGCCCGGCACATCGTTTGCCGGCCGTTCGGGCGCGGGATCGATGACATCCCGCATCGAGGTGGCATGGCCGGACGATGGATATGCGCCGCGACGCTGGCGGCATGGGCATGCGCAGGGCCTGCCGTCGCGCAGGACGACCGCGAGTGGACGATGGCCGCGCGCGACTACGCGAACACGCGCTACGCGCCGCTGGCCGACATCGACGCGCGCAACGCCGCGCGCCTGCAGCTCGTGTTCAGCTTCTCGACCGGCGTCGTGCGCGGGCACGAGGCCGCGCCGCTGGTCGTGGGCGACACGATGTACCTCGTCACGCCGTTTCCGAACTACCTGTACGCGCTGGACCTGCGCCGGCCGGAGCGCCCTCAGAAATGGCGCTTCGACCCGCATGCGCACGAGGGTTCGCAGGGCAAGGCCTGCTGCGACGTCGTGAACCGCGGCGCCGCCTACGCGGACGGCCGCGTGTTCATCAACACGCTGGACGACCACACGATCGCGGTCGATGCGGCCACTGGCCGCGAGCTGTGGCGCACCAAGCTCGGCGACATCGAGCGCGGCGAGACCGTCACGATGGCGCCGCTGGTGGTCAAGGGCCGGGTGCTGGTGGGCAACAGCGGCGGCGAACTGGGCGTGCGTGGCTGGCTCACCGCGCTGGACGCCGCCAGCGGCCGCATCGTCTGGCGCGCCTACAGCACCGGCCCCGATGCCGACGTGCTGATCGGCCCTGGCTTCAAACCTTTTTACGCGAGCGACCGGGGGACTGACCTGGGCACGCGCAGCTGGCCCGGCGACGCCTGGAACATCGGCGGCGGCACCGTGTGGGGCTTCGTCTCGTACGACCCCGAGCTGGACCTGCTGTACTACGGCACCGCGAATCCGGGACCGTGGAACCCGAAGCAGCGCCCTGGCGACAACAAGTGGACGGCAGGCATCTTCGCGCGCCGGCCCGAAACCGGCGAGGCCGCCTGGTTCTACCAGTGGTCACCGCACGACCTGCACGACTACGACGGCGTCAACGAGAACGTGCTGGTCGACCTGCCGTGGAACGGCCATGCGCGCAAGCTGCTGCTGCATCCGGACCGCAACGGCTACCTCTATGTGCTGGACCGCGCGAGCGGCGAGGTGCTGGCTGCCGATCCGTACGTGCCCATCACCACGAG
>DATCSE010000127.1:0-5371 GCA_036568605.1 Burkholderiaceae bacterium
TGGTGGGCCCTGAGTGACTCGAACACTCGACCTACGGATTAAGAGTCCGCTGCTCTACCAACTGAGCTAAGAGCCCCACATTCTGTTCTGTACTGCGCTGCCGCTCTGTTTGCTGGTGGGTTGTGCGGGACTCGAACCCACGACCAATAGATTAAAAGTCTACTGCTCTACCAACTGAGCTAACAACCCGGCAAGCCCACGATTATAACTGGCTGGCGCCGGGTCACTTCAGCGTTGACGCGAATTCTAGCGCAACTGCGGCGCAGGTCATCCCGAACGCCGCGGTGACCGTCACGCTCGAACCGTAGCCGTGACAATTGAGGTTGCTGTCGACCACGTCGCATTCGGCGCCGCCGAGCGGCATCGCGACGCTCTCGCGCGAGAACACGCAGCGCAGGCCGATCGCCCCGCTGCGTGCCGCGCCGTGCTGTTTGCGCAGGCGCTGGCGCAGCGAAGCCAGCAACGGATCGTGCGTGGTGGCCGCGAGGTCGTCGACCTCGATCGCCTGCGGTTTGCGCTTGCCGCCGGCCGCACCGGCCAACACGAGCGGCGTACGCGTCTGCAGCGCCCACGCGGCGATCGCCGCCTTCGCGCGCACCTGGTCGCATGCGTCGATCACGATGTCGACCGGCTGCGGCAACAGCGCCGGCCAGTTGTCCGTGTCGACGAACTCCTCGACCGCGGTCACGACACAGCCCGGGTGGATGTCGGCGATGCGCTCCTGCAGCGCCTGCACCTTGGCCTGGCCCAGCGTCGCCCCAATCGCCTGCACCTGGCGATTGATGTTGGATTCGGCGACGTGATCGAGGTCGATCAAGGTCAGCGCCGCGACGCCGCTGCGCGCGAGCGCTTCGGCCGCCCACGAGCCGACGCCGCCGACGCCGACGATCGCGATCCGTGCCGCACGTATGCGCCCATAGGCCGCATCGCCGTACAAGCGGCGCAGACCGCCGAAGCGCCGCTCCAGGTCCGCTTCGTCCGCGGCACGGGGCTGCAGCAGTACGCTGCCCTCACCCGCAGGTTCGACGATGACATCGCGCTCCATCGGCTGCTGCCCTCGGTCGATGTCGGCTCAGAGCGAGCGCTCGATGCGCCACGCCTGCCAGCGCAGTGCCGCGACCGCACCGGCGACGATCGCGGCGACCGCGACGAAGCTCGTCAGGCTCAAGGTCGAGACGCCCGACACGCCCTGCCCGATCGTGCAGCCGAGCGCGCAGACGCCGCCGACGCCCATCAGCACCGCGCCGATCAGATGCTGGGCCGTGTCCCCGGCATCGCGAAAGCCCTCCCAGCGAAAACGCCGGGTCGCGATCGCGACCGCGGCCGAACCGACGACGACGCCGACGGTCGCGACGATGCCGATCGTCAGCTTCTTGTTCACGTCGCTGTAGAACATCAGCCAATCCAGCGCATACGCGATCGGCGCGACGAAGCTCAGCGACTCCATGCGCTGCGAGTTGGTCGCGACGAAGGCCTCCTGCAAGGTGTTCGGGTCTTCGGCGACGTGACCGAGCACGCCCGAGAGCCACCACACCGCGGCGACGACCGCGCCGATGCCGAAGCCGCCCAGCAGGTTGTCGGCGCTGCGCCCTTCGGCGTGCGCGAGCGACCAGCCCAGCAGCGCCGCGCCGATCGCGCCGCCGAGCAGCAGCGCAAGGTGCGCCTTGGCGAGGCCGGTACTCTGCGCGAGAAGGCTGGGCAGGTCCTGCCCCGCAGGAAGCGTCAGCGCGACGCGATCGACCGTCGCGACGCGCGCCACCGCGGTGATGCCTTTCAGCGTCGCGAACGCCGCGACGCCGAGCACGACGAACACGATCAGCGACTTGAGGTTGCCACCGCCGATGCGCACCAGCGTCTTGCTGCCGCAGCCCGACGCGAGGACCATGCCGAAGCCGAACATCGCGCCGCCGACGAGCGCCGAGAGCCAGATGAATTTCGGGCCGGCATAGAGGCTCTTGCCGGCATCCAGCCAGCCGAGCGCGACCATCGCGTTGAACGCCAGCATCGCCACGGCCATCGCCAGCACCCACATGCGCATGCGCGCCCAGTCGCCGATGTTGACGATGTCGGCCACTGCGCCCATCGTGCAGAAGTGCGTGCGCTGCGCGATCGCGCCGAACACCGCGGAGAGCCCGAAGGCCGCCCACAGCACCTGCGTGGCCAGCATCTTCGGGTCGATCTCTTGCATGGCGCGATTTTATGCGGCAGCCGCCACGCCGCGCCGGCGTGCGGCCTTCGGATCGCGCACTACTTCAGCGATGCCAGGCGCTCGCGTCCGGCTGCGGCGGCTTCCGATTTCGGGTAGGTCTTCAGCAGTTCGTCGATCGTGCGCCGCGCCGACTTCGTGTCCTTCAGCTCGGCCTGGCAGTTCGCGATCGCGAGCAAGGCCTCGGGCGCCTTCGGGTTCTCCGGATTGCTCGAGACCAGCGAGCGGAACGTCGTGATCGCATCGCGGTACTGGCGCAGGCCGTACTGCGCATTGCCCAGCCAGAACAGCGCCGACTCGGTGTAGCCGCTCGAAGGCCAGCGCTTGCGCAGCGCGCTCAGGCCGTTCGCGGTCGCCTGGAAGTCGCTGCGGCGCAGCGCTTCCATCGCATCGTCGTACTGCTTCTTCTCCTCGGGCTCGGCGCTGAACTCCTTGCCGTCCACCGAGACCTTTTGCGGCTCGAAGCGGCGGATGCGATCGTCGACGCCCGACTGGATGTCCTTCTGCTTGCGCTGCAGCTCGGAGATGTCGCGCGCGAGCTGCTCGTCGGTGCCGCGCAGCCGCGCGTTCTCGGCGCGCAGCTGCTCGAGCTGGTTGTTCAGGTCCAGCACGCTGCGCCGGAGCTGCTCGACCTGCTCGGAGAGCCGCGCGTTCGCGTCGGTCTGCGCCTTGTTGTTCTGGTCGATGCGCTGGCGGATGTCGAGGATCGCGCGGCGCGCCTCGTCGTCGTCGAACAGGCCGGCGTGCGCGCTGGGGCCGGCCAGCGCGGCCAGTGCGAGGCCCGCCGTCGCGGCGAGTCGGGCCAGCCGGAAGCTGCGGATCATGGTGGGCTGCCCTTCAACGGTTGACCAGCTCGGCACGGCGGTTCTTCGCCCAGGCGGCTTCGTCGCTGCCCTGCACCGCCGGCCGTTCCTTGCCGTAGCTCACGGCCTCGAGCTGCGAATCGCTCGCGCCGAGCAGCGCCAGCGCCTTGGTCACCGCCTCGGCGCGCTTCTGGCCGAGCGCGAGGTTGTACTCGCGGCCGCCGCGCTCGTCGGTGTGACCTTCGACGACCACGTGCTTCTTGCGATCGGAGGCCAGCATCTTCGCGTAGCTGTCGATCACCGGCCGGTACTCGTCCTTCACGACATAGCTGTCGAAGTCGAAGTACACGACCTTGCCGACGTTCGCGCCTGCGTTCTTGGTCAGATCGACCGGCGTCACGGCGCTCTGCCCGGCGCCCGATGTGCCGGCACCGCCGGTCGAGCCGATGGTGGTCGGCGTGCGGGTCTCGACCGGCACGTCGCTGTCGAGCTTGACGCTCGAGCAGCCGGCCATCATCAGCGCGCTCGCTGCCACCAGCAATGCCGTCCAACCCGGGTGTTGCATCGTCGTCTTCATCTTCATCTCACTGGCTCCTCGAACAAATCATGTTGTGATCCCAACGACCGCGTCGCTCAACGCCCGTACGGGCCCCAGACCGGCTCGCGCACGTCGGCGGTGGTCGACACCAGGCGCGCCTTGATCTTGCCATCCAGGGTGGTGGTCATCAACACGTCGCGGCCCTGCGCACGCGACGCGTAGATGATCAGCTTGCCGTTCGGCGCGAAGCTCGGGCTCTCGTCGTCGCTGCTGTCTGTCAGCGCTTGCGGCTGCGCGCCCGGGCTGGCGAGGTCCAGCGTGTAGAGCTTGAATGCGCCGCCCTGGCGCGAGATGTACGCGAGCGTGCGGCCGTCCGGGCTGATCGCCGGGCTGATGTTGTAGCTGCCGCCGAACGTCACGCGCTCGACGTTGTTGCCGCCGCCGGTCGCGATGCGGTAGATCTGCGGGCCGCCGCCGCGGTCGCTGACGAAGTAGATCGATTTGCCGTCGGGCGAGAACGCCGGCTCGGTATCGATCGCGTTGCTGCTCGTCAAGCGGCGCGGGCTTCCGCCTTCGCGGCCGATCAGGTAGAGCTGCGAACCGCCGTCGCGCGAGAGCGTGACCGCGAGCGTCTGTCCATCGGGCGACCAGGCCGGCGCGCTGTTCGAACCGCGGAAGTTCGCGATCGCGCGGCGCGCGCCGGTCGCGGTGTCCTGCGTGTAGACCACCGCCTTCTGGCTCTCGAACGACACGTACGCGAGCGACTTGCCGTCGGGCGACCAGGCCGGCGAGATGATGGGCTCGGCGCTGTTCAGCGCAACCTGCCCGCCCTCGCCGTCGGCATCGGCCACGCGCAGCGTGTAGCGCCCGCCGCCCTTCGTGACGTACGCGATGCGGGTCGAGAACACGCCCTTCTCGCCGGTCAGCTTCTCGTAGATGAAGTCGGCGATGCGATGCGCCGCGAGGCGCAGGTCGCCGGCGTCGACCGCGGTGCTCTGGCCGCCGAGCGGCGTGCCCTTGACCACGTCCCACAGCTTGAAGCGGACGTCGAAGCGGCCGTCGGCGAGGCGCGAGACCGAGCCGGCCACGAGCGCATCGGCCGCGCGGCTGCGCCAATCGCTCATCGTCGGGTTGCTGTTCTCGTCGAGCGCGCCGGGTGCGTCGACGCCCTTGAACGCGCCGCTGCGCTCGAGGTCGGCGAGCACGATGGCCGAGATCGAGACCGACGGCGTCGCGCGGTCCTCGTCTCGGAACTTCGTGATCGCGATCGGCAGCTGGGTCGCCCCGACGCCGGAGATCTCGACGCGGAACTGGGCCCAGGCGGGCAGCGGGAGGATGGAGGCAGCCAGGGCGGCAGCGATCGTGGCCGTAGCGGCGAACTGTCGTCGGTTGAGCATGGGTGAACGAGATTCTGAATCGGCGTGTTGGTTCAATCAGGCTTCAATCTCAGGCCGCGAGCCGGGTCGCCGAACCCGCGAGCAGCCCCATTTTCAGGTATCGGTAGTACGTGCCCTCGGCGACGTAGACCGCGAGCACGAAACCGAGCCGGCCGTCGAGGAAGCCGCGGCGCAGAAGGTAGCAGCGGACGAACGCCCACGCCGCATGGCCCAG
Organism: Burkholderiaceae bacterium; assembly: GCA_036568605.1. GTDB lineage: Bacteria > Pseudomonadota > Gammaproteobacteria > Burkholderiales > Burkholderiaceae_C > DATCSE01. Next base: position 5,159 of record DATCSE010000127.1, read on the forward strand.
CGCCGCCGCGAGCCCGCCGCGCGAGCCGGCGGCGACCTTGTCGAGCGCGCGGCCGCTGCTGTAGCGGTTCATCTTGTCGAGGGCGCTGTCCAGCGTCGGCATGCTGTGGTGGAGCAATTCGCCGGCCAGCCGGCCGATGCCGCCCGCGCCGGGGTCGACGATCAGGCGCTCGTGGACGCGATCGTCCGAGAAGCGCGCGGCCTCGCGGCGGAA
>DATCSE010000128.1:0-3081 GCA_036568605.1 Burkholderiaceae bacterium
CGTGGCCGTCCAGGGCGTCCAGTGCTGCCGCATCGGCGAACAGCCAGCGTGCCTGCGCGTCGTCGCGCATCGAGGCGAAGCTCTGCGGCGTGACCGAAGGCGCGAGTGGTGCCACCGCAATACCGGCGCGCAGTGCGCCCAGGAACACGGCCGCATACCGCGGCGATGCGTTCGCGCAGATCGCGATCGTGTCGCCTGGCTTGACGCCGTCACGCTGCAGCGACGCGGCGATGCGGTCCATCAGCGCATCGAGCGCAGCGTAGCTCAGCACCTCGTCGCCCAGCACCAGCGCGGCCTGCGTGGGGCGCGCGCGGGCGTGCTCGCGAACCAGCGCGTCGACCGTGTGGAACGGCGCGAGGCCGGCATCGGCGTTCGAAGAAGAAGAGAGCGAGGAAGGGGGCGTCGTGGTGGTGTTCATCGGGATCAGCGTGCCTTCGTGTTCTCGCGTTCCTGCAGCTCGCGCCACATCACCTTGCCCGAGCCCGACTTCGGCAGCGCATCGACGAACTCGACGATGCGCGGGCTCTTGTAGGCGGCCATGTGGGCGTGCGCCCAGTCGACGATCTCGGCCTCGCGGACCTTGCCGCGCCAGCCGTCGCGCAGCACGACGTACGCCTTGACGGTCTCGCCGCGCTTCGGGTCGTGCGTGCCGATCACGCAGGCTTCGAGGATGGCCGGGTGCCGGTACATCAGCGCCTCGACCTCGGCCGGCCAGACCTTGAAGCCCGATGCATTGATCATGCGCTTGAGGCGGTCGACCATGAAGAAGTAGCCGTCCTCGTCGACCTGCGCCAGATCGCCGGTGCGCAGGAAGCGTTTGCCGTCGAGCTCGATGAACGCGTCCCGGGTCGCTTCGGGCTCGTTCCAGTAGCCCTGCATCACCTGCGGGCCGTGCACGATGACCTCGCCGGTCTCGCCGGGCGCGACCTCGCGCAGCGTCTCGGGATCGACCACCCGCGCGTCGACGTCGAACACCGGGATGCCCAAACACTGCGGCTTGGGTCTGTGCATCGGGTTGATGTGGGTCGCCCCCATCGTTTCGCTCATGCCGTAGCCTTCGACGTAGTGCTGGCCGGTCAGCGCGTGCAGCTGGTGCGCGACCGCCTCGGGCATCGCGGCGCCGCCGCCGCGCACGACGCGCAGGCTCGAGAGATCGTAGTCGGCCAGCCGCGGGTTCGACAGGAAGTCGACGACCATCGTCGTGATCGCCTGCCAGGTGTTGACGCGATAGCGCTGCATGCACTGCGCGGCGGTGTCGCGGTCCCAGCGCGGCAGCACGACGATGGTCGCGCCGGCATACAGCGGCCCGTGGAAGCTGCCGACCAGGCCGGTCACGTGGAAGAACGGCAGCACCGAGAGGAACACCGAGTCCTGCGTGCGCTGGAACCAGTGCACGCCGCCGACCAGCGTGCTCATCAGGCTGCGGTGCGTGTGCATGCAGCCTTTCGGGTGGCCGGTCGTGCCGGAGGTGTACGGCATCACGCACAGGTCGTCGGGGCCTTGGGTCAGCGGGCCGGCGTGCAGATCCGCGGCCAGCGCGTCGTGCCAGGCGATCGCCGCGGGGCTTTCGATTGCAGCGCGTGGTGCAGCGACGAATTCGGGCACGCGCAGCTCGGTCGGCTCGGTGAGGTAGTCGCGGTAGGTCGCGACGACCAGGTGCCGCAGGCCGGGGCTTGCATGGTCCTCGTTCGCATCGTCCGGCGTCTCGGCGACCAGCGGCAGCATCTGCGCCGCGAGGTCCTGCGGCACGAACGCGACCCGCGCGCCGCTGTCGCGCACGTAGTGGCGCAGCTCGTCGGTGCGGTTCATCGGGTTGACCGGCACGACGACGGCGTTGGCGCGCAGGATTGCGTAGAACGCGATCGCCCACTGCGGGCTGTTCTGCATGTACAGCAGGACCCGGTCGCCGGAAAGCACGCCGCAGCGCTGCTGCAGGAAGCCGGCGAGGCGTTCGCACTCGTCGCGAAAGCGCGCGAAGGTGATCGTCGAGTCGTAGAAGACGATGAACGGCTTGTCCGGGTAGCGCAGCGCCGAGACCTCCGCGTTCACGTAGACGTTGGTCTCGGGCTGCGTCAGGTGCCAGGGCAGCGCGCCGGGCCAGTGCGCGAGGTGCGGCGCGGCAGGTGGAGCGGTCTTCGGCATGGGCAGCGTTCGACTCGTGAAGGGATGGCTCAGCGCCGCTCGCGCGGCTTCGCGCTCGGTCGCGTGCGCACCATCGTCTCGACCAGCTTGATCAGCGTGGCGCCGGGGTCGTCGTGATCGCAACGTCCGGTGTGCACCGGCGAGGTCTGGATCGTCGTGCTGCGCGGGGCGACCAGCCAGTCGAAGCGTTCGCGCAGCGAGAGCCGGCCGAGCGCGCCGGCGGCCTCTCCGCCGGCGCAGATCAGCGGAATCGCCGCGAGCGTCGATCGGATGCCGGCGAGGTCGGCGTCCGGGGCGAGGGCGAGCAGCCGGGTTTCGTCGAGCTCGATGCGCGCCGCAAGGTAGCCCAGCGTGGCGCACGACAGGATCACGCCGGCATTGACGAACTCGCCGCGCTCGACCCGCGGCACGACACGCACGATCGCGTAGTCATAGGTGCGCGGTGCGGGCACGTTCGGCCTCCTCTGCGAAGACGCGCGGCGCCTGCAGCCGGCGCGTCAGGTATTGGATGTAGGCGGCGCGCTGCTCGGCCTGCGTCGCGAACGGGCTGGTGTCGGGGCCCAGCCAGGTGTCGGGGATCAGCGCAACGATGGCGTCGATCGTCGCGGCGTCCAGGCGCCGCAGCGCGTATGCGTCGGCTTCGGCGATCCGGCTCGCGAAGCGCAGCAGCACGTGGTCCTTGATCAGCGGGAACGGGCTGGTCGCCCGCTCCAGGTAGTCGCGCCAGTCGTGCTGGACGTACAGCGCCGCGCCGTGGTCGATCAACCAGAGCTGTCGGTGCCACAGCAGCAGGTTGCTGTTGCGCGGCGTACGGTCGAGGTTGTTGACATAGGCGTCGAACCAGACGATGCGCGCGGCGAGCTCGGCATCGGGCGTCTGCCAGGCGAGCGGATCGAAGGTGATCGCGCCGGGTAGGTAGTCCAGCGCGAGGTTCAGCCC
>DATCSE010000129.1:0-3020 GCA_036568605.1 Burkholderiaceae bacterium
TCGCGGCGCGCAATCTGTTCGAACTGACGCCGTCAGACCTCGCTGCGTATGGAGCGGCCGACAAATGGCTGGTCGATCCGCCGCGCGAAGGGGCGTTCGCACTCGCGAAGGCATTGGCCGATCTGCATGCCGACCCGGCGCTCGCGCCCGGCTATCGCGCGCCGGGGCGCATCGTCTACGTCAGCTGCAACCCGGCGACGCTGGCGCGCGACGCAGGCTTGCTGGTGCACCAGGCGGGCTACCGCCTCAGCGCGGCCGGTGCGGTCAACATGTTCCCGCACACGGCGCACGTCGAAAGCATCGCCGTCTTCGAATAATAAAAGAGAAGGGGGCCCAAAGGGCCCCCGCCATCCGTCCCGCCGATAGGCGTCACGCGTTAGTCGCGGCTACCGCCCGCAATGCCCAGGATCGCCAGCAGCGACTGGAAGATGTTGTACAGGTCCAGGTAGATCGCCAGCGTCGCGCTGATGTAGTTGGTCTCTTCGCCATCGCGCACGCGCTTCAAATCGTAGATGATGAACGCCGAGAAGATGCCGATCGCCAGCACCGACAGCGTGATCATCAGTGCGCTGGACTGCAGGAAGATGTTCGCGATGCCGGCGACGAGCAGCATGATCACGCCGACGAACAGGAACTTGCCGAGCGACGACAGGTCGCGCTTGATCACCGTCGACAGCGTCGCCATGCCGAGGAAGATCAGCCCGGTGCCCGAGAACGCCATCATGATCAGCCCGGCGCCGTTGGCCATGCCCAGCACGACGCCGATCAGGCGCGACAGCATCAGGCCCATGAAGAACGTGAAGCCCAGCAGCACTGGCACGCCGGCCGCCGAGTTCTTCAGCTTCTCGATCGCGAAGATGAAGCCGAACGCGCCGGCCAGGAACACGATCGCGGACATGCCCGGCCCCATCGCGCGGGTGATGCCGGTGGCCACGCCGATCCATGCGCCGAGCACGGTCGGAACCATCGACAGCGCGAGCAGCCAGTACGTGTTGCGCAGCACGCGGTTGCGCTGCTCAACCGACGTGACTTGACCGGCGTAACCGGTATAAGCCGCTTGCAGGGGTTGGTTCATGAAATCTCCTTGGGTGTCAAAGACATAGCGGGTTCTCAGACCCATGCGGCGGATTCTAGTTCCCGCCCTCCGTGCTTCCGCATATCCCGTGGGTCCATCGCGGTCTCGCCCGCGTGACGAATGTCGGAACAGGCCGAAGCTCCCGTAAAGTGGCGTCCGATCGCCGGATTTTCAATCGGCATTCACCCCTCCATCCTCCATCGAGAAACCAGAAAGCCATCGAATGAACAACAAACCCGTGCTCTCGCTCGCCGACGTGAAGCGTATCGCCGCCGCCGCCGAAGCCGAGGCGCTGCAGAACCAGTGGGCCGTCACGATCGCGATCGTCGACGACGGCGGCCACCTGCTGTGGCTGCAGCGCCTGGACGGCGCCGGCGCGATGTCGGCGCAGATCGCGCCGGCCAAGGCGCACACCGCGGCGCTGGCGCGCCGCGAGACCAAGTTCTACGAAGACATGATCAACCAGGGGCGCCATTCGTTCATGAGCGTGCCGGGCGTCGCCGCGCTGCTCGAAGGCGGCGTGCCGGTGATCGTCGACGGGCATTGCATCGGCGCGGTGGGCGTGAGCGGCGTCAAGTCCAGCGAGGACGCGCAGATCGCGAAGGCCGGCATCGCCGCGCTCGGTGGCTGATACCCTGCGAGGCGGCCCGGTTGCAGGCGGGCGGGGAAGGTCACTCCCTTATAATCACAAGGTTTACCTTCAACCCGCGTTCCCAGCGGCATTGCGCAGCGAACCGCCCGCTGTTTCCGCTCCGCCACGAACCCGGTCGCGAATCGAAACGGTTCGCGACGGGTCGCGCCGCGTATCGAGTGCCCTGGGCCGCATGACACGGAGTTCCCGGTGCCGCCGCAACTGCTGTTCCCCCAAGCCCAGGCGATCCTGGCTCTCGCAGACGGCACGGTGTTTCGCGGTATCTCGATCGGTGCAACCGGCCACACGGTCGGCGAGGTCGTCTTCAACACCGCGTTGACCGGCTATCAGGAAATCCTGACCGACCCGAGCTACTGCCGACAGATCGTCACGCTGACCTATCCGCACATCGGCAACTACGGCGTCAACGATGAAGACACCGAGGCGACGAAGGTGCACGCCGCGGGCCTGATCGTCAAGGACCTGGCGCTGCGGGAGTCGAATTTCCGCAGCGGACTGACGCTGGCGCAGTACCTGAAGCGCGAGAACACCGTCGCGATCGCCGAGATCGACACGCGTCGCTTGACGCGCGTTCTGCGCACGAAGGGCGCGCAGAACGGCTGCATCCTGACGCTGGCCGAAGGCGTCGCGGTCACGCAGGACCACATCGCCGATGCGGTCGCGAAGGCGAAGGCCGCGCCCAGCATGTCGGGCCTGGATCTGGCGAAGGTCGTCAGCGTGACCGAGCCGTACCCCTGGACCGATACCGAATGGGCGCTGGGCCGCGGCTACGCGACGCTCGCGCCGGAGCGCGCGAAGTTCCGCGTGCTCGCGTTCGACTACGGCGTCAAGCGCAACATCCTGCGCATGCTGACGAGCCGCGGCTGCGAGGTCACCGTCGTGCCGGCGCAGACCAGCGCCGCTGAGGCGCTGAAATACGCGCCCGACGGCATCTTCCTGAGCAACGGCCCGGGCGACCCCGAGCCGTGCGACTACGCGATTGCCGCAACCCGCGAGCTGATCGACCGCGGCATTCCGACTTTCGGCATCTGCCTGGGTCACCAGATCCTCGCGCTCGCGTCGGGTGCGAAGACCTTCAAGATGAAATTCGGCCACCACGGCGCGAACCACCCGGTGAAGGACCTGGACACCGGCCGCGTCAGCATCACCAGCCAGAACCACGGCTTCGCGGTCGACGAGAAGACGCTGCCCGCGAACCTGCGCCCCACGCACGTCAGCCTGTTCGACGGCACGCTGCAGGGCCTGGCCCGCACCGACAAGCCCGCGTTCTGCTTCCAGGGCCACCCGGAAGCC
>DATCSE010000130.1:0-31826 GCA_036568605.1 Burkholderiaceae bacterium
CTCGCTGACCTTCATGCCGCAGGATAGCAGGCCCTATGCCGTGGGCGCCTAGACCACGACTGGCTCAGGCTCCAGCCGTATCCCGAAGCGCCCGTAGACGCTCTCCTGGATCGCCCGCGCGAGCGTCATCACTTCCGAGCCGATCGCACCGCCGCGGTTGACGAGCACCAGCGCCTGCTTCTCGTAGACGCCGGCACGGCCGACGCTCTTGCCCTTCCAGCCGCAGGCGTCGATCAGCCAGCCGGCGGCGAGCTTGACGCTGCCGTCGGGCATCGGGTAGTGCACGACCGCCGGGTCGCGGCCGATGATGTCGCGGCACTGCTCGGGCGTGACCACCGGGTTCTTGAAGAAGCTGCCGGCGTTGCCGACCAGCGCCGGGTCGGGCAGCTTGGCGCGGCGGATCGCGCAGATCCAGTCGAACACCTGTTGCGCGCTCGGCGCGGCGATGCCGGTCTCGGCGATCTTGCGTTCGAGGTCGAGGTAGCCGATCACCGGCTGCCACGGCCGCGGCAGCCGCAGCCGCACCCGCGTGATCACGCTGCGGTTCGCGAGCGAGTGCTTGAACACGCTGTCGCGGTAGCCGAACGCGCAGATCGATTCGCGCAGCGTGACGCTGCGGCCGGTGACGAGATCGACGGCGTCCAGCGATTCGAAGCGGTCCTTCAGCTCGACGCCATAGGCACCGATGTTCTGCACCGGCGCGGCACCGACCGTACCGGGGATCAGCGCGAGGTTTTCGAGCCCGGGCCAGCCCTGCGCGAGCGTCCATGCGACGAGGTCGTGCCAGGTCTCGCCGGCGCCGGCCTCGACGATCCAGGCGTCCGCGCGTTCCTCCACCAGCCGCATGCCGCGCACCTCGATCTTCAGCACGAGCTGCGGCATGTCGCGCGTCAGAATGATGTTGCTGCCGCCGCCGAGGATGAACTTGGGCGCGCGCCCGAACTCGGGATGGTCGACGACCTGCCGCACATCGGCGTCCGAGGCCACGCGCACGAGCGTGCGCGCCACCGCCGGCAGGCCGAAGGTGTTATGCGGCTTGAGGCTGACGCCCGTCTCGATTTGCATGCCACAATTTTCGCCTCGAACCGAGTCTCCTTTCCACCATGCCCAGCTTCGACACCGTGTTAGAACCCAACCTGGTCGAGGTGCGCAATGCCGTCGACCAGGCCGCCAAGGAAATCGGCACGCGCTTCGATTTCAAGGGATCGTCGGCCCGCGTCGAGCTGAAGGACAAGGAGCTGACGCTGTACGCCGACAGCGACTTCCAGATCGGCCAGGTGATGGACATCCTGGTGGCGAAGCTGACCAAGCGCAGCGTCGACATCCGCTTTCTCGACCGCAGCGCCAAGATCGAGAAGATCGGCGGCGACAAGGTCAAGCAGCTGCTGGTCGTGAAGAACGGCATCGACAGCGACACCGCGAAGAAGATCCAGACCACGATCAAGCAGAGCAAGCTGAAGGTGCAGGCCGCGATCCAGGGCGACACGGTGCGGGTGACCGGCGCGAAGCGCGACGACCTGCAGGCGGCGATCGCGCTGGTGCGCAAGGAAATCGCCGACGCGCCGCTGAGCTTCACGAACTTCCGCGACTGATGCACCGCGCGCTCCCGGTCACGCTGGCGCTGCTGCTGGCCGCCGCGGCCGCGCAGGCGCATACCGTCTCGATGAGCGGCAGCCTGGGCGACGAGGCACTGCAGGTCGGCGACGTCACCGTCTACAACGTCGCGGCGAGCATCGTGCCGGTGCCCATGGACTACGTGCAGCTCGGCAACAGCTTCCAGACCCGCTTCCAGATGAAGCGCGAGAACGACACGCTGACCCTCGTCAAGCGCTATTGAGCCGAGGCCCGAGGACGCGGCGAGATCGGTCGGCCCGCGAGCGCGAACGCGAGCAGCGCCGAGGCACCGATCGCCACCAGCACCAGCAGCATCTCCGGATAGCTTGCGTGCAGCAGCACCAGCAGTGCCGCGCCCGCCAGTGGCGCGGCGGCCCGCGACAGCAGCGCGATCGCCGTCATCGCACCGCTGATCTTGCCGATGTGCGCGCGGCCGAAGCGCTCGGGCAGCAGGCTCCCGCGCACGATCGTGACCAGGCCGTTCGCGAGGCCGAACAGCACCGCGAACACGAGCAGCGCCGCGAGGCTGTCCGCCAACGCGAAGACCGCGAGCGCCAGCGGCAGGCAGCCCAGCACGATCAGGCCCAGCGCGCGCGGCGACAGCCGGCGCCCGAACAACAGGAATGCAAAGCGCCCCGCCACCTGTGCCGGCCCCAGCCAGACCACGACCGCGAGCGCCTGCGTGCTGCTCAACCCCTTGGCGGCGAACGCCGACATCAGATGCGCCCACATCGCCGCCGCGACGAACGCGTTCAGCGCGAAGGCCAGCGCGAGCAGCCAGAACGACGACGTGCGCAGCGCAGCGCGCAGCGTCCATGAAACCTGCGCCGACTCGGCTTCGCCCGATGCCAGAGGATCGCGCCCCACCGGCGCCGCGGCGCACGCCGGCCCGCGCAGCACCCAGGCGTGCAGCGGTGCGACCGCGACCAGCACCAGGCCGATGACTTGCAGCGCCGTGCGCCAGTCCAGCGCCGCGATCAGCCAGGCCGCGGCCGGAAACGACAGCGTGCTCGCGAACCCGCCCACCAGCGTCAGCGTCGTGATGCCGCGGCGAAAGCGCGTCGGGTAGCGCTTGGTCAGCACCATGAACGCAGGCTCGTACAGCAGCATCGCCATCGACAAGCCGAGCAGCGCCCAAACGGCATAGAGCATCGGAAGGCTGCGCACCTGCGCCCACAGCAGGAAGCCGATGCCGGCCAGCAGCGCGCCGCCGCTCAGCACCGTGCGCTCGAGGCCGCGGTCGATCGCGGCGCCCACGACGCAGGTTGCCAAGCCCCACAGCGCCAGCCCCAGCGTGAACGCGCCCATGGTCTGCGGCTCGGTCCAGCCGAAGTGCTGGCGCATCGGCAGTACGAACGACGAGAAGCCGTAGTACAGCGCCGCCCAGGCCACGAGCTGCCCGATCGCGAGGACCGAGACGGTTTGCCGCATAGCCGGGCGGCGCAAGGTGCGAGGAAGTGGCGCGGATTTGGGAGCGGGACAGGGTCGGGTACACAATGAGTGCTATGCATGTGGCAATCGATGGGCGTCATCCTAGGAGTCGCGCCTTCTTATCGGAAGAGCTCGGGCCGCTCCAGGATGCAGTCCGTGCCGACCCAGCATGAGGAGAACTCATGGCGAGCGCTTCCGACATCCCCTTGACCGCCATTCGCGCCTTCGTGGCGATCGGCCGCTACGGCAGCTTCACGCGCGCCGCGGCCGCGCTGTCGGTCACCCAGAGCGCGGTGAGCCGCCATGTCGCGACGCTCGAGTCGCTGGCCGACACGCGCTTGTTCGAGCGCAAGGGCTCGACGATCGCGTTCACGCCCGCGGGCTCGCACTTCTACGACACCGTGAAGGACGCGGTGTCGACGATCGAGCTCGCCGCGCGCCAGCTCGCAGAGCGTCGCCGCGCGCCGGACAAGCTGCGCGTCCGCACGTCGATGCCGAGCTTCGCGATGACGGTCGTCGTGCCGGCGCTGGGCGCATTCGCGAAGACCTGCCCGGTGCAGGTCGACCTGATCACGACGCTCGCGCCGCCGCAGCCGCAGGACGAGTTCGACGTGCTGATCAGCCGCGACCTGAAGCTGCCCGGCACGGAGAGCTGGGAATTGCTGCGCGAGGAGCTGATCTGCGTCGGCGCTCCGGCGCTGGTGAGCGCGCAACGCAAGCGCGCGCCGGCGCGCTGGCCGATGATCGCGGCGCGCTCGCGGCCGGACCTGCTCACGAGCTGGGCCGTCGCGCAGGACCTGGCGCCGCAGCGGCTGCATGTCGTCGCCTCGTACGACCATCTCTTCCTTGCCATGGCCGCGGCGATCGGCGGTGCCGGGGTGCTGGTCGTGCCGCGGGTGCTGGTGGCCGACGCGTTGCGCGACGGCACGCTGGTGTTGGCAGACCCGATGCAGCTCGCCTCGGGCGCACGCTACATCGCGTACGTGCACCCGGCCAGCCCGCATGCGACGGTGGCGCGCGACTTCTGCCGCTGGCTCAAGCGCATGCTGCGCGAACGCTCGCTGCCGGCGCCGGCCGATTGAAGCCGCGTTGTTGTCGCGCCTGGGACAGGAAAAAAGCGCACGGTCGTGCTAAAACGGAGGGCGACTACAAAGCCCAGCGAAGTCCACCGTTCGCCCCGAGGTATCGAAGGGCGCGCGAGGCTTCGATCCCGCCCTAGGCGGGACCCTGTGCTGAGGTATCGAAGCATCAGCCCGAACGGTTGGGCATTTCAGCCCGGAGACAAGCGCGATGGACCTCAATTTCACCCCCGAAGAGCAAGCGTTCCGCGACGAGATTCGCGCCTGGGTGGCCGAGAACCTGCCGAAGGACATCAGCCACAAGGTCCACAACGCGCTGCGCCTGAGCAAGGACGATATGCAGCGCTGGGCCAAGATCCTCGGCAAGAAGGGCTGGCACGGCTACGCCTGGCCCAAGGAGTTCGGCGGCCCGGGCTGGACGGCGGTGCAGAAGCATCTGTTCGAGGAAGAGTGCGCGCTGGCCGGCGCGCCGCGCATCGTGCCGTTCGGGCCGGTGATGGTCGCGCCGGTGATCATGGCGTTCGGAACGCCCGAGCAGCACAAGCGCTTCCTGCCCGGCATCATGAGCGGCGAGGTCTGGTGGAGCCAGGGCTACAGCGAGCCGGGCTCGGGCTCCGACCTGGCATCGCTGAAGACCAAGGCCGAGCGGCGCGGCGACTACTACGTCGTCAACGGCCAGAAGACCTGGACCACGCTGGGCCAGTACGGCGACTGGATCTTCTGCCTGGTGCGCACCAGCAGCGACGGCAAGCCGCAGACCGGCATCAGCTTCCTCCTGATCGACATGAAGAGCCCCGGCATCACGGTGCGGCCCATCATCACGATGGATGGCGAGCACGAGGTCAACGAAGTCTGGTTCGACAACGTCGAGGTGCCGGCCGACCAGTTGATCGGCGAAGAGAACAAGGGCTGGACCTACGCGAAGTACCTGCTCGCGCACGAGCGCACCAACATCGCCGACGTGAACCGTGCGAAGCGCGAGCTCGAGCGGCTCAAGCGCATCGCGAAGGCCGAAGGGCTCTACGACGACACGCGCTTCCGCGACGAGATCGCGAAGCTGGAGGTCGACGTCGTCGCGCTCGAGATGATGGTGCTGCGCGTGCTCAGCGCCGAGAAGAGCGGCAAGCAGTCGCTCGAGGTCGCCGGCCTCTTGAAGATCCGCGGCAGCGAGATCCAGCAGCGCTACTCGGAGCTGATGATGCTGGCCGCCGGCCCGGCCGCGGTGCCGTTCATCCACGAGGCGATGGAAGCCGGCTGGCAGGGCGACCAGGCGGCCGGCGCGACCTTCGTCGCGCCGCTGGCCGGCACCTACTTCAACATGCGCAAGACCACGATCTACGGCGGCTCGAACGAGGTTCAACGGAACATCGTCGCGCAAACGGTGCTCGGCTGAACGAACGCACGCACAAGGAAACGAATCATGGACTTCGATTTCAGCGACGACCAGGAAATGCTGCGCGACTCGGTGCGCAAGTGGGTCGCCAAGGCCTACGGCTTCGAGCAGCGCCGCGCGATCGTCAAGGCCGGCGGCTATTCGGCGCAGGCCTGGGGCGAGCTGGCCGACCTCGGCCTGACGGCGCTGCAGGTGCCCGAGGCGCAAGGCGGCATGGGCTTCGGCCCGGTCGATGCGATGGTCGTGATGGAAGAGCTGGGGCGCGGCATCGTGCTCGAACCGTATGCCGCGGTCGCGCTGGTCGCGACGCACCTGCTGAAGGCGGGCCACGCGCCGTCGGCCGAACTCTGGCTGCAGGGCATCGCCAGCGGCCAGGAGCGGGTCGTGCTCGCGCACCAGGAGCGCAGCGCGCGCTACCGGCTCGCGCATGTCGAGACCACCGCGAAGAACGTCGGCGGCACCTGGCAGCTCAGCGGCACCAAGATCATGGTGCCGGCCGGCGCGCATGCGGGCGCGTTCATCGTGCCGGCGCGCGTCAGCGGTGCGGTCGACGATCCGCAAGGCATCGCGCTGTTCCTGCTGTCCAAGGGCGAAAAGGGCGCGAAGATCGAAGGCCATCCGACGCAGGACGGCGCCTGTGCCGCCACGCTGACGCTGAAGGACGCCGATGCGATCGAGCTGCTGCCGGCCGGCACTGCGTACACCGCGCTCGAGGAGGCGATCGACATCGGCATCGCCGCGCTGTGCGCCGAGGCGGTCGGCGCGATGGACACGCTGGTCGCGGCGACGATCGAGTACATGAACACGCGCAAGCAGTTCGGCGTGGCGATCGCGAGCTTCCAGGCGCTGCGGCACCGCATCGCCGACGTGAAGATGCAGCTCGAGCTGGCGCGCTCGATGAGCTACTACGCGACGCTGAAGCTCGGCGAGCCGGCGGCGACGCGGCGCCGCGCGATCGCGCAGGCGAAGGTCCAGCTCGGTCAATCGATGCGCTTCGTCGGCCAGCAGTGCATCCAGCTGCACGGCGGCATCGGCGTGACCGACGAGTACATCGCCGGTCACTACTTCAAGCGCCTGACCGTGATGGAGATGACCTACGGCGACACGCTGCACCAGCTCGGCGAGGTGTCGGCGCGGATGCAGGACACGGCCGGCGTCTTCGCCTGATGACCTCTTCTTCCCTCTCCCTCTGGGAGAGGGTTAGGGTGAGGGCCAACGAGCCGCGTGAGCTTCGCGAGGTTGGCGCTTCTCATTGGCCCTCACCCCGGCCCTCTCCCAGAGGGAGAGGTGCGCTGTTTCACTGACCGCGGTACGTTGCGTACGCCCAAGGCGTCACGGTGATCGGGATGTGGTACTCGCCCTCGGGTTCGGCGATGCCGAACGCGATCGGCACGACATCGAGGAACGGCTCGTCCGCGGTGTCGACGCCGTGGCGGCGGAAGTAGTCGCCGACATGGAAGCTGAGTTCGTAGCGGCCGATGCGCAGCGGCTCGCCAGCGAGCAGCGCGATCCCGGTCGCGCCGTCGCCATCGGTCTCGGCCGTGCGCAACAGGCGGCGTCCGCCAGGGGCGCCGGTCTCGTGCAGATCGATGCGCATGCCCTGCGCCGGCTTGCCGCGGCTCAAGTCGAGCACGTGCGTCGTCAGCCGCCCGGCGATGTCGCGCAGGCCGTGGTCGGCGATACGCGCGGCGAGCCGCAGCCGCGAGATGCGGGCGATCTCGGCCAGCGCGTTGCGCAGCTCGACGCCACGCTCGTTCGCCAGGCGCCGCTCGAACTCGCGCAGCGCCGAGCCGCGCGTGTGACGCCGGATGCACAGCATGAACGGGAAGCCGAAGCGCGCACGGTAGGCCGCGTTCAGCCGGTCCCACACGGCCGCGCTGTCGTCGTCGATCTCACCCAGCGCGAGCGAGCCCTGCTCGGCCTGCGAGTCGCGCGTCATCGTGCCGGCACGCGCCTGCGCGCCGGCCAGCTCGGGATGCCCGTTCAGCAGCTCGACGAGTGCGGGCTCGCTCAGCGCCTCGAGCTCGGCCAGCATCGCGGTATGCAGCGCCGCGGCGCTCGCGTACGGCCGCATGCGCGCCACCGCCGCCGCGACCCACGGCGCATGCTCGAACACGCCGCCGAGATGCCCGACGAACTCGGCCACGCTGCAGCCGTTCAGCCGCGCCAGCGTCAGCGTCATCGTCAAGGCTTCACGAGGTCCGCGGCCTTGATCGCCGGGGCCCAGTCCCGGACCTGCTTCTCGACGAAGCCCGCGAACTGCGCCGGGCCCATCTTCATCGTCGTGATGCCCAGCTCCTCGAAGCGCTTGACGATCGCCGGCTGCGCGACGATGTCGGCCAGCGCGGCGGCCAGCTTGTCGCTCACGTCCTTGGGCAGCCCGGCCGGGCCCGACACGCCGAAGTAGTTGTCGACGACGAGGTCGGGATAGCCGAGCTCGACAACGGTGGGGACATCGGGCGCCAGCGGCGAACGCGTGCGCGACGTGATCGCGATGCCCTTGATCTGCCCGCTCTTCATCATCGGCACGTACGCGGTGATCACGTCGATGCCGATCGGGATCGTCCCGGCGATCAGGTCGGTCGTCATCGGCGCGCCGCCGCGGTAGGGCACGTGCGTCATGTTCAGCTTCATGTCGATCTTGACCATCTCGCCGACGATCTGGCCGATCGAGCCTGGACCACCGCTGCCGAAGCTGAGGTTGCCGTTCGCGGCGGCCACCGCCTTCGGCAGGTCCTTCAGCGTGTTCAGCCCGGCCTTGGGATTGGCCATGATGGCGACCGGCGCAGTGCCCAGCATCGCGACATGCGTGAACTGCTTGACCGGGTCGTAGGGCGGCTTGGGCAGTGTGTACGGGCCGATCGACAGCGGCGTCGAGTTCGACAGCATCAGCGTGTAGCCGTCGGGCGCCGAGCGCATCACCTCGGTGCCGCCTATCGTGCCGCCGGCGCCGGGCTTGTTGTCGACGATCACCGGCTGGCCCAGCGCCTTCGCGAGCGGCGCGGAGATCTCGCGCGCGACGATGTCGCTCGCGCCGCCCGGCGCGAACGTCACGACGATGCGGATCGGCTTTTCAGGCCACGCGGCATGCGCGAGCGAAGCGCTCAGCATGAGCAGCGCCGCACCGGTTGCGGGCAAGGTCGACGAGGGACGCGGCAGCTTCATGGTGGGTCTCGCAATGACGGCTGGGGGCTTCGATGGCACGCATCGTAGGAGCCGCGTGCGTTGCCGTCCATCACCGATTGGGCAATACTGCATGCTCAAAATGAGCATGCAATCCGCACCCGAATCGCCGACCGGACGGCGCATCTCGCTGCTGCCCATCGTGCTGCGCTACGTCGACCAGGTCGCGCGTTCGGGCTCGATCCAGGGTGCCGCCAAGGAGCTGCACGTCGCCGCGTCGGCGGTCAATCGGCAGGTGCTGGCGCTCGAGCGCGAGCTGGGCGTGCCGCTGTTCGAGCGGCTGCCGCGCGGCATGCGGCTGACCCCGTCAGGCGACCTGATCGTCACGCTCGCGCGCCGCTGGCGCCAGGACGAGCGCCGCGTCGCGTCCGACATCCGGCAGATGCAAGGCATCCACCAGGGCCAGGTGCGCGTGTTCGCGATGGACAGCCACAGCACCAGCGTGCTGCCCCGCCTGGTCGAGCGGCTGATGAACGAACACCCGCGGATCGCGCTGTCGATCGAGCTCGGCAGCAGCGACGACGCCGTCGGCGCGCTGCTGGCCGGCAAGGCCGATCTGGCCGCCGTCTTCAACCTATCGCCGCGGCGCGACCTGCACGCGCTGTGGCGCGCCGAGCTGCCGCTGGGCTGCGTGGTCGCGCCCGAACATCCGCTCGCCGGTGCGCCCAGCGTGAGCCTGCAGGAGATCAGCGCCTACCCGATCGCGCTGCAGAGCAAGGCGCTGCTGATCCGGCGCTACCTCGAGGCGCACTACACGTGGTTGTTCAACGAGAGCCGCACGCGGGTCGAAACGAATTCGCTGCAGCTGGTCAAGATGCTGGCCCGCAGCGGACGCCATGTGGCCGTGACGTCCGAGCTCGATGCGGCGCCCGAGCTGATCGCCGGCACGCTGCGTTTCGTGCCCGTGCGCGACAAGGGCGCCGAGCCCCAGACGGTCAGCATCGCGATCGACGCGAGCAAGCCGTTCGGGTCTATCGTCAAGCTGGTCGGCGAGCTGCTGGCCGAGGAGATCCGCAGCTGCCTCGCGCAGGTCCGCAGCGCCGCGGCAGCGGCGACCGCACCGAAGATCAGTTCGACGCGGCGGACGCGGGCGCCGGCGGCGCGACGATGACGTTCGTGTCGCCCGACTTGCCGGGCTTGCCCGGCTCGCCCTGCGGCCCCGCGGGCCCTGCCGGGCCCGGTGCTGGGACGGGGACCGTCGCCGGTGCGGGCGCCGGCGCAGGCGGAACGTTGACGACCGCCGGCGGCCGGTTGTCGCACGCGACCAGCGCGAAGGCGGCGATCAGGCTCGACGAGATCAAGGCTCGGTTCATGGATTTCTCCCGATGCGGTGGTAGGCCAGCCGACCTTACGCGGGGCGCGCGGCGCTGCTTGTGGGCGCGACGCCGCGTTTGATGTCAGCCGATCGCGATCGACGGGATCGTCTTCTTCCTACAGGGGGCGAGCGGGGGCCCGGCGCATCCACTACGATCGTGGCCCCATCCGACCGAGCGTCATGAGCCGTCCACCCGAAGCATCCAGACCCCGCTCGACTCACGGCAGCCTGACCGACGTCGCGGGCATCGAGGTCGGTCACTGGACCGAGACGCGTCGCCCGACGGGCTGCACCGTCGTGCTGACGCGTGCGGGCGCGGTGGCGGGCGTCGACGTGCGCGGCGCCGCGCCCGGCACGCGCGAGACCGAGCTGCTTTCGCCGCTGAATGCGGTCGAGAACGTGCACGCGCTGATGCTGGGCGGCGGCAGCGCGTTCGGGCTGGCCGCGGCCGACGGCGTGATGCGCTGGCTGGCCGAGCGCGGCATCGGCGTGCCGGTGGGGCCGGCGCGCGTGCCCATCGTGCCGGCGGCGATCCTGTTCGACCTGTGGGTCGGCGACCCGAACGTCGTGCCGCCGATCGCGCCCGATGCGGCGGCGGGCTACGCGGCCTGCGAGGCGGCGAGCACGCGGCCGGTCGTCGAAGGCAATGTCGGCGCCGGCACCGGCGCCTCGGTCGGCAAGCTGTTCGGCATTGCGCGCGCGATGCGCGGCGGGCTCGGCACTGCATCGCTCGTGGTCGGCGGCATCACGATCGCGGCACTGGCCGCGGTCAACGCGCTCGGCGACGTGATCGACCCGGCGAGCGGCGAGGCCATCGCCGGCGCGCGCAGCGCCGACGGGCGCACGCTGCTGGGCACGCTGCAGGCGATGCGCCGCGGCGAGCTGCCGGCGCTCGTGCAGCCCGGCGCGGCCACCACGCTGGGCATCGTCGCGACCGATGCGGTGCTGACCAAATCGCAGGCCAACAAGCTCGCCCAGATGGCGCACGACGGTTTCGCGCGCAGCATCAACCCGGTGCACACGATGGGCGACGGCGATACGATCTTCGCGCTCGCGACCGGCGCGTCGGCACGCGCCGATGCCAACCTGACCGTGCTGGGCGCGCTGGGCGCCGACGTGATGGCGCTCGCGGTGCAACGCGCGGTGCGCGCGGCCCGCGCGCTGCAGTTGCCCGACGGATCGGTGCTGCCGGCGGCGCGCGACCTCGCCGCCGCGACGAAGAACAGCAACCCCACTGCATGAGCCCTGCCCGGATGAACCGTCGAACCGTCGTGGTCGGTGCCGCCACCGGCACCCTGCTGGCCGCCTGCGCCACCGGCCCGGGCCGCAGCGAGCTGCCGCCCGTCGTCTTCGTGCACGGCAACGGCGACACCGCCGGCTTGTGGCTGACGACGATCTGGCGCTTCGAATCGAACGGCTGGCCGCGCGAGCGGCTGTACGCCATCGACCTGCCCTACCCGCTGGCGCGCGACGACGACACCAAGCCGCAGCCGGGCCGCACGTCGACCGACGAGCACATGCGCTATCTCGCCGCCGAGGTCGACAAGGTGCTGGCCGCGACCGGCGCCGCGAAGGTCGTGCTGATCGGCAACTCGCGCGGCGGTTATGCGATCCGCCACTACATCGCGAACGGCGGCGGGGCCGCCAAGGTCTCGCATGCGATCCTCGGCGGCACGCCGAACCACGGCGTGCGCATCAGCACCAGCAGCGGCCTGGGCAACGAGTTCAACGGCGCCGGGCCGTTCCTGAGCGGGCTGAACGCGCCCAAGGGGCCGAACGGCGACGAGGTCACGCCGGGGCCGAAGTGGATGACGATACGCTCGGACAACAACGACAAGTACGCGCAGCCCGACGGCGTGTGGCTGGGCGCCAAAGGCGTGCCCACCGGCGTCACCTACGACGGCCCGGCCCTCAAGGGCGCCGAGAACATCGTGATCGTCGGCGTCGACCACCGCGAAACTTCGTTCAGTCCGAAGGCGTTCGAGCAGGCGTATCGCTTCATCACCGGCCAGTCGCCGGCGACGCTGGGCATCACGGCCGAGCCCAGCGTCGTGCTCGACGGCAAAGTCAGCGGCTACGGCGTCGACAACCAGCAGGGCAGCGCGGCCAGCAACCTCGCGCTGGCCGGCGCGACCGTCGAGGTGTATGCGACCCACCCGGCCACGGGCGAGCGGCTCGGCCCCGCGCGGCATCGCAAGACGCTGGGGGCCGACGGCCGCTGGGGTCCGTTCACGACCGATGCGAACACGCCGCTCGAGTTCGTGATCAGCGCGCCCGGCTACACCGCGCCGTACGCGACGACGCATCTGTACCGCTCGCCCTTCCCGCGCTCGTCGAGCATCGTCAACCTGCGTGCCGAACGCCTGCTCGAATCGGACAAGGATGCCAAGGCGATCGTCGTGCTGACCCGCCCGCGCGGCTACTTCGGCGTGCCGCGCGACCGCATCGCGCTGGACGGCAACAGCCCGCCGGCCGGCATCCCGAGCGGCGTGGCCGGGGTCTCGACCGCCAAGCTGAAAGTCGTCGACGATGCACAGCGTCCGGTGACCGGGGAGTTCAACGGCGAGCGCATCGTCGGCCGCGCCTGGCCGGTCGCGGAGAATCACCTCGTTCTGCTCGAGCTGCACCATTAAGGAGAACCACGATGCCCATGACGAAGACGAAGACGAAGACACGATCGATCTCCCTGTTGCCGCTGCTCGCGGCGGCAGCAACGCTGGCCGGCTGCATGAGCCAGGGCGGGCCGTCCGCTCGGGCCATGACCATGCCCGGCGCCGTCGCGCAGCTCAGCCCGACGCAAGGCAATCAGGCCAAGGGGACCGTCTGGTTCACGCAGGATGGCCTGCGTGTCAACGTGCGCGTCCAGGTCAGCGGCCTGGTGCCGAACCAGGAGCACGGCTTCCACGTGCACGAAAAAGGCGACTGCTCGGCGCCCGACGCGATGAGCGCCGGCGGCCACTTCAACCCGGGCGGCCAGCCGCACGGCCCGCAAAGCGCGCCGCACCACGGCGGCGACATGCCCTCGTTGAAGGCCGATGCCGCCGGCAACGCGCAGGCGAGCTTCCAGCTCAGCGGCGTCACCATCGGCACCGGCATCGACGGCCTGCTCGGCAAAGGCGTGATCGTGCACGCCAAGCCGGACGACTACACCACGCAGCCGACCGGCAACTCGGGCGCGCGGATCGCCTGTGGGGTGATCACGGCGTCATGACCTGAAGAGCGCGTTGCGGGCGTGTTGTCCGCCCACATCATGCGGGCATGCGCCGGCGATGCGCTCAGGCTCAGTGCTGCCGCGGCGACCGCGCCCAGGCAGACCAGCGGGTAGGCGGCCGTGCACAGCGACCGCAGGATTCGGGAGGTGTTCATCGCGGGACTCGGGTGAAGCTGAGGGTTCTGGGATGAACGAAATTCTGCGAATCGGCGGGCGGGAGCGCATGCGCCAGAGGAGCCATTCCAGGTTCCCCTGCGGGCCACGGCCCGCAAGCTCAGGGCAGGCTTGTCGAAGGGCTGGTGCCCCGTGCACCAGGGCTTCGACAAGCTCAGCCCGAACGGGATGGTGGGGGCGACCCCCACCGTTCGCGCTGAGCCTGTCGAAGGGCCGCGCACCGCCACCGTTCGCGCTGAGCCTGTCGAAGCGCCACGCACCGCCACCGCTCGCCCTGAGCCTGTCGAAGCGCCACGCACCGCCACCGTTCGCGCTGAGCCTGTCGAAGCGCCGCGCACCCCCACCGTTCGCCCTGAGCCTGTCGAAGGGCCGCGCACCGCCCAGCGACAATCGCCCCCGTGAAACTCTCCCAAGTGCTGTATTCCCAAGGCTTCGGCACGCGCCGCGAATGCGAGGGGCTGATCCTCGGCGGGCATGTCGCACTGGCCGGCCAGGTCTGCGACGATCCCTGGCAAGAGGTCGAGCCCGATGGCCTCGTGTTCACGGTGCGCGGCGAAGCCTGGCCGTATCACGCGAAGGCCCTGGTGCTGCTGCACAAGCCGGCCGGCTACGAGTGCTCGCAGAAACCCAAGCACCATCCGAGCGTGCTGAGCCTGCTGCCGCCGCCGTTGCGCGTGCGCGGCGTGCAGCCGGTGGGCCGGCTCGACGAGGACACGACCGGCCTGCTGCTGCTGACCGACGACGGTGCACTGATCCACCGGCTCACGTCGCCGAAGAAGCATGTCGCGAAGGTCTACGAGGTCGGCTGCGACGATCCGGTCGCCGATGCCGCATGCGCCGCGCTGATCGCGGGCGTGGTGCTGCGCGACGACCCTCAGCCGGTGCGCGCCGCGGCCTGCGAGCGCACCGGCGAGCGCTCGCTGCGGCTGACCTTGCTCGAAGGCAAGTACCACCAGGTCAAGCGCATGGTCGCGGCGACCGGCAACGCGGTCGCGTCGCTGCACCGCAGCCGCTACGGCGCGCTCACGCTGCCCGACGACCTCGCGCCCGGCCAGTGGCGCTGGCTCGCCGGCCCCGCCGACGTGCTCGGTTCCGCTCCCTGAGCGCTACTGCCCGGTCTTCGCGCTCGACGGTGCGGCCTCCGCCGGCTTGGGCCGTATCGAATCCGCCGTGCCCTGGATGAACGCCTGGATCTTGGTGACCTGCTCGGCCGTCAGCTTGCCGGTGAAGTCAGGCATGCCCTGCGAGACGAACGGCCCGTTGAACACGAACTTCGACAAATTCGCGATCTCCTCGGCGTTCACATAACCGAGGTTCTTGATGTTGCCGCCGCGGTCCACGCCCGGCACGCCGTGGCAGAAGATGCAGTTGCTGACGTACAGCGCACCGCCCTCGGCCACATGCGCCGGGTCGTATGGGACGCCCGAGATCAGCGTGCCCATGCGATACGCCGCGAACTCGGGCAGCGGCGCCTTGCCGCCGATCTTGTAGGTGTAGACGGTGCCGGGTCCCTCCCGATCGGTCGCGCGCTGCGCGAGCCCGTAGACGCCGCCCCAACCCACCGCGATGGACACGTACTGCGTACCGTCGACCTCGTAGGTGCTGGGCGCCGCGACCGCGCCGGTGCCCACCGTGGCCTCCCACAGCTTCTCGCCGCTCTTGGCGCTGTAGGCGACGAGGCGGCCGTCGGCCGTCCCCTGGAACACGAGGTTGCCGGCCGTCGTCAGCGTGCCGCCGTTCCATGGCGAGATCTGCTCGACATGCCACGCCTCCTTCTTCGCGATCGGGTCCCACGCGATCAATCGCCCGAACGGCTTGTTGGCCGGCGCGGGCTGGCCGATGTTGATCGCCAGGTTCCAGCCCATGCCGCCGTGCGGCTGGCCGGGCTTGTTGGAGTCGAAGGCCCAGTTCTTGTCGTCGGCCATGTTCAGCGGCACGTTCTGCGCCGGCAGGTAGACCAGCCCGGTGGCCGGGTTGAACGACATCGGCTGCCAGTTGTGCGCGCCGAACGGCCCGGGGATCGCATCGCGAAGCTTGTCGCCGCGTGCCTCGGGGACCTCGATCGGCCGCCCCTTGGCGTCGTAGCCGGTGGCCCAGTTGACGTCGACGAAGTTGTTCGCCGAGATGAACTTGCCGTTGGTCCGGTCGATCACGAAGAAGAAGCCGTTCTTCGGTGCATGCAGCAGCACCTTGCGCTTCCGGCCGTCCAGCGTCAGGTTGGCCAGGACGATGGACTGGGTCGACGAGTAATCCCAGTTCTCGCCGGGCACTTCCTGGTAGTGCCAGACGTAGCGTCCGGTGTCGGCATCCAGCGCGACGATGGAAGCCAGGAACAGGTTGTCCCCGCCCTTGGGGCTGCGCAGGTTGCGGCTCCACGGCGTGCCGTTGTCGGTGCCGATGTAGAGCAGATTGAGTTCGGGGTCGTAGGCCACCGAATCCCACACCGTGCCGCCGCCGCCGACCTTCCAATATTTGCCGCTCGGGTCCCAGGTCGCCGCGGCCATCTTCATCGCCGGGTTCTCGTAGGGCTTTGCCGGATCGCCAGGGACCGTGAACCAGCGCCACTTGAGCTTGCCGGTCATCGCGTCGTAGGCCGAGACATGGCCGCGCACGCCGTACTCGGAGCCGGCCTGGCCGATGATCACGTTGCCCTTCACGATGCGCGGCGCGCCGGTGATCGTGTAGGCACGCTGTCGGTCGATGACGGTGTCCTGCTCCCAGACCTTGGCACCGGTCGCCGCATCGAGCGCGATCAGGCGGCCGTCGTAGGCGCCGACGTACACGCGGCCCTTGTACAGCGCGACGCCGCGGTTGACCACATCGCAGCAGCCCTTGTAGCCCAGCGCGCGCGGCACCTTCGGGTCGTAGGTCCAGAGCTTCTTGCCGGTGCGCACGTCGATCGCGTGCACGATGCTCCAGGACGCGCTCACGTACATGATCCCGTCGACCACCAGCGGCGTCGCCTCGACGCCGCGCGTGGACTCGAGGTTGTAGGTCCACGCGAGGCCCAGGTCCTTGACGTTGGCATCGCTGATCTGCGTGAGCCGGCTGAAGCGCGTCTCCGCGTAGTCCAGCCCGTAGCTGGGCCAGTCCTTCGTGGTCGTCGCCGCGTTCGCGCGGATGCTCGCGCCGTCGACCTTGCCGGTGACCGCGCGGATGTGCTGCGGCGTCGCCTTCGCGACCTCGGCGGCACCGGCACGCTCGTTCCAATTCAGCACAAGCGCCAGCGGCAACCCCAGCACGCCCATCACGCGGCGGCATGCCGTCGTCTTCCAGCCCTGTTCCATCGTCGTCTCCTCGAGTCGCCAGGGATCCCGCCTCGGATCGGCGTGTGGCGCGCAGGATCGGGCGGCGAGGCCTCGCTCTCAACAAGGTAGTTTCCCGGGGGCGAAATCTGTTCCGATTCATGACAGATTCGCAGCCATGCCGATACTGATGTCGACCTCCAACGGCCGTGTGTCATTCGCATCGCCGCTTGCCGCGGCACTCGCGCTGCTGTTGGAGAGCCCGGCCGCGATCGCGCAGACCGCCACCGCCACGCTGCCCACCGTCACGGTCACCAGCTCGCGCATCGAAGCGCCAGCGTTCGACGTGCCGGCCTCGATAGACCGCATCGGCGCGGAGACCATCCGCGACCAGCGCGCACAGGTCAACCTCAGCGAGAGTCTCGGCGGCGTGCCGGGCCTGCTCGCCCGCGATCGCCAGAACTACGCGCAGGACGTGCAGCTCTCGGTGCGCGGCTTCGGCGCGCGCGCGAGCTTCGGCATCCGCGGCGTGCGCCTGTATGTGGACGGCATCCCCGCGACCCTGCCCGACGGCCAGGGCCAGATCAGCAACGTCGAGCTCGGCTCGACCGACCGCATCGAGGTGCTGCGCGGGCCGTTCTCGGCGCTGTATGGCAACTCGTCGGGCGGCGTGATCAACGCCTACACCGAGGAAGGCCGCGGCCCGACGACGCTGAGCGCGAGCGTCGCGGCCGGCAGCGATGCGCTGCGGCGCATCGGCGTGCGCGCCAGCGGCTCGAATGGCGTGCTCGGCTACGTGGTGGGCGCGTCGCGCTTCACGACCGACGGCTATCGCGACCACAGCGAGACCGATCGCCGGCTCGGCAACGTGAAGCTGACGATCGCACCCGAAGGCGACGGCAAGCTGACCTTGATCGCGAACAGCGTCGCGCTGCCGCAGGCGCAAGACCCGCTGGGCCTGACGCGCGCGCAGTTCGAGGCCGATCCGCGCAGCGTCGACCCGGCCGCGCTCGCGTTCGACACGCGCAAGACGGTCGAGCAGACGCAGGCCGGCGCGATCTACGAACGCCGCATCGACGACGCGAATGCGCTGCGCCTGCTCGCCTACTACGGCCACCGCGGCACCGACCAGTACCAGGCGATCCCGGTCGCGCCGCAGAACAGTCCGCTGCACCCGGGCGGCGTGATCGCGCTGTCGCGCCGATACCAGGGCATCGACGCACGCTGGACCTTCAAAGGGCGACTCGCGGACGCGCCGCTGACGCTGGTCGGCGGCCTTGCCTACGACTCGCTGATCGAGCAGCGCCAGGGCTATCAGAACTTCATCGGCACCGGCGCGGGCCAAGTGCTGGGCGTGCGCGGCGCGTTGCGGCGCAACGAGGAGAACACCGTGATCTCGGTCGACCCGTACGCACAGGCGTCGTGGCAGTTCATGCCGCGCTGGACGCTGGAGGCCGGCGTGCGCCGCAGCACGGTGCGCTTCGATTCGCGCGACGCCTACATCGTGGGCGCCAACCCCGACGACAGCGGCAGCGCGCGTTACTCTGCCACGCTGCCGGTGGTCGCGCTGATGTTCGCGCCCAACGAGGACCTGCGCGTCTACGCGACCGCCGGCCGCGGCTTCGAGACGCCGACCTTGAACGAGCTCGCATACCGGCCCAGCGGTGCGACCGGGCTGAACCTCGCGCTGAACCCATCGCGCAGCAGCAACTTCGAGCTCGGCGTGAAGCTGCGCAACACGGCCATCGGCGACCTGAACGCCGCGGTGTTCGAGATCCGCACCCGCGACGAGCTGGTCACGCTGTCGAACGTCGGCGGTCGCGCGACCTTTCAGAACGCCGGATCGACGCGGCGCAGCGGCCTCGAGCTCGGCTGGTCGGCGAGCTGGTTCGACAGCAACCTGCGCGCGCAGGCCGCGGCGACCTGGCTGGACGCGCGCTACCGCGACGGCTTCACGACCTGCAGCGCGACCCCGTGCACCACGCCCAATCTCACGATCCCCGACGGCAACCGGCTGCCGGGCATCGCCCGCACGTCGCTGTTCGCGTCGCTGGGCTGGCTGCCGGCGTACGGCTGGCGCGGCGGCGTCGAGCTGCGCGCGCTGGGCCGCGTCGCGGTCAACGATGCGAACAGCGATGCGGCGCCGGCGTATGCGGTCGTCAACGCGAGCCTCGGCTACGGCCTGCGCGCCGGTGCATGGGAGCTCTCGGCGTTCGTGCGCGGCGACAACCTCGCCGATCGGCGTCATGCCGGCTCGGTGATCGTCAACGAGGCGAACGGCCGCTACTTCGAGCCCGCGCCCGGCCGCACCTGGCTGGCCGGGACCACGGCCAGCTACACGTTCTGACGCAACCCGATCCGGGCGCGGCGCTCGAAAGTCGCGCATCATCGCCACGACCCAGCGGAGACCGACCCGTGACGCAACGAACCGAGACCGCCGACGGGCTGCCGTCGCAGCCGTTCTTCTCGACGCCGCAGCAGCGCCTCGCGCTTGCGCGCCAGCGCTACTTCGACGAGGGCGTGCGGCCGTCGGGACTGCTGCACGAGAGCCTGATCCAGTCGTGGTCGCGCTGCGTGCAGGCGCGCCGCGATCCGGGCGAGCGCATCGCGTTCCAGCCGGTGTCGGCCGGCCGCGCGCACTCGGCGCTGCAGCGCAGCCGGCTGCTCGTCACCTCGGCCGCCGGCGAGCTGAGTCAGCTCGAGGCGACGCTGGCCGGCACCGGCTGCAGCGCGATCCTGACCGATGCGCAAGGCGTGGTCGTGCATGCGATCCGCTCGGCCGGCGAGCAGGACGCGGTGCTGCTGCCGATCGCGAGCCGGGTCGGCGTGGACCTGGCCGAGGAAGAGGTCGGCACCACCGCGCCGGGGATGTCGCTGCGCACCGGGCAAGCCAGCGTCGTGCTCGGCGGCGAGCACTTCTTCGGCTGCCTGCAGGTGATGTACTGCGCGGCCGCGCCGATCCGCGACATCCATGGCCAGGTGGCCGGCGTGCTGGACGTCTCGAGCGAGTCGCGCCCGTTCGGCTTCGACGCGGCCGCGGTCGTGAACCTGGCCGCGACGATGATCGAGAACCGGCTGCTGCGTGCGCAGTCGACCGAGCACATCGTCGTGCACCTGCAGACCGCGCCGGGCCTGATCGGCACGCCGATGGAGGGCCTGGTCGGGCTCGACGGGCACGGCCGCATCGCCTGGGCCAACACCGCGGCGGCGCGCCTGCTGGGCCTCGCGTGGCCGACGAGCGGCGCGCCGGCCGAGAACGTGCTCGGTCTCGAGCCTGCCGCACTCGCCCGCCTGACGCGGCACGACGGCGCAAGCGCGCACCGGCTGCCGAACGGGCTGACGGTCTGGCTGGTCGCGCGCATGCAGGCGAACGACGGCGCCGGGCCACTGGCCGGCTGCGGCAGCGGATTCGCGGACCCGGCCGCAGCGAGCCCGACGCTGAACGGCCACGCAACGCCGGCGCCGGACCCCATCGCCGCGAAGCCGGCCGCCTCCACGCTGCGCGACAACGACCGGCAGCTGGTCGAGCAGACCGTTCGAGCCTGCGGCGGCAACGTCTCGAAGGCAGCGCGCACGCTGGGTGTGTCACGTGGGCTGATCTACCGGCATCTGCGCAACACGCCCTCTCCTCTTCCTCCCTCTCCCTCTGGGAGAGGGCCGGGGTGAGGGCGAGGAAGCACAACGCAACGAAGAGCCCCTCGCGAGACCCTCACCCCAACCCTCTCCCGGAAGGAGAGGGAGAAGAGCGGGACGCGCCACGATAATGCCGCGCATGCAGGTGTTCCGCGGCTTCCATCATCCTGGCATTGCGCCCGCGTGCGCACTGACGATAGGCAACTTCGACGGCGTGCACCGCGGCCACCAGGCGATGCTCGCGCTGCTGCGCAGCGAAGCCGCGCACCGTGGCCTGCCGTCGTGCGTGATGACCTTCGAGCCGCACCCGCGCGACTACTTCGCCGCGGTCGCGAAGAAGCCCGAGCTCGCGCCGGCGCGCATCGCCCCGCTGCGCGACAAGCTGGTCGAGCTCGAGCGCTGCGGCGTCGACCAGGTGGTCGTGCTGCGCTTCGACCAGCGCTTCGCCGCGCAGTCGCCGCAGGCGTTCATCGACGACGTGCTCGTGCACGGCCTGGGCACGAAATACGTGCTGGTCGGCGACGACTTCCGCTTCGGCGCGAAGCGCGCCGGCGACTACGCGATGCTGGACGCGGCCGGCGCGCGCGCCGGCTTCGACGTCGCGCGCATGAACAGCTACGAGGTGCACGGCATCCGCGTCTCGAGCTCGGCGGTGCGCGAGGCGCTGTCGGCCGGCGACATGGCGCGCACCGCGGCGCTGCTCGGCCGGCCGTATTCGATCAGCGGCCACGTGGTGCACGGCCGCAAGCTGGGCCGCGCGCTGGGCGCGTCGGCGCCGGGGCGCAACGACGGCTTCCGCACGCTCAACCTGCGCTTCAAGCACTGGAAGCCGGCCGCCAGCGGCATCTTCGTCGTGCAGGTGCACGGCCTCGCGGAGACGCCGCTGCCGGGCGTCGCGAACCTGGGCGTGCGGCCCTCGCTGGACCCGACCGACGTGAACGGCGGCCGCGTGCTGCTCGAGACCCATTGCCTCGAATGGCCCGCCGCACTGGGCGGCGAAGGCGGGTACGGCCAGGTCGTGCGGGTCGAGCTGCTGCACAAGCTGCACGACGAGCTGCGCTACACCAGCGTCGAGGCGCTGCAGGCCGGCATCGCGAACGACACGGCGCTCGCGCGGGCTTGGTGGCGCACGCGCAGCGCGCCGGCCCTGCCCGGCTAGAATTGGCCCGTGAGCACGCCCGTACGCAGCCCCGAAGGCAGCCCCCGTGAAGGCCCGGTCCCCGGGCACCACCGCACTCGTCGGCAGACGACGCGCGATCGAATTCAGCGCTGACCCACTCGCGCGAGCCTGGCCTCGCGTCCGCCCATCGGCCGTCGCGCGGCCGAGCGAACGACCCTTCGCGGCAACGCGCCGCGGCGCATCTTTCGAGGCGCATTCTTCGATTTCGTGAGCGATCCATGTCCAACGCCAAGACCCCTGTTGTTGCCGCAGCCGTCGACTACCGATCCACGCTGAACCTGCCGGACACGCCGTTCCCGATGCGCGGCGACCTGCCCAAGCGCGAGCCCGGCTGGATCAAGGAGTGGGACGAACAAGGCGTCTACAAGAAGCTGCGCGACGCGCGCCATGCGAAGCCGCGCTTCGTGCTGCACGACGGTCCGCCGTATGCGAACGGCACGCTGCACGTGGGCCACGCGGCGAACAAGATCCTGAAGGACATGATCGTCAAGGCGCGCCAGCTCGCCGGCTTCGATGCGCGCTACACGCCGGGCTGGGACTGCCACGGCCTGCCGATCGAGAACCAGATCGAGAAGACCTACGGCCGCAACCTGCCGCGCGCCGAGGTGCAGGCCAAGAGCCGCGCCTACGCGACCGAGCAGATCGCGCAGCAGATGGCCGACTTCAAGCGCGTCGGCGTGCTGGGCGAGTGGGACCGGCCGTACCGCACGATGGACTTCGGCAACGAGGCCGGCGAGATCCGCGTGCTCAAGCGCGTGATCGAGCGCGGCTTCGTCTACCGCGGGCTGAAGCCGGTGTACTGGTGCTTCGATTGCGGCTCGTCGCTGGCTGAGTTCGAGATCGAATACGCCGACAAGAAATCGCAGACGGTGGACGTCGGTTTCCTCGCCGCCGAGCCGGACAAGCTCGCCGCCGCGTTCGGCCTGCCCAAGCTGGACAAGCCGGCTTATGCGCTGATCTGGACCACGACCGCGTGGACCCTTCCCGCGAACCAGGCGCTGAACCTGAACCCGGCGCTCGAGTACGCGCTGGTCGACACCGACCGCGGGCTCTTGATCGTCGCGAGCGCGCTGGTCGAGAAGTGCCTGCAGCGCTACGACCTCGAAGGCACGGTCGTCGCAACAACGCTGGGCGAGAAGCTGGGCGGCCTCGAGTTCCATCATCCCCTCGCGCACGTGCACCCGGGCTACGACCGGCGCTCGCCGGTCTACCTCGCCGACTACGCGACCGCCGAGGACGGCACCGGCATCGTGCACTCGTCACCGGCCTACGGCCTCGAGGACTTCAACTCGTGCCGCGCGAACGGCATGACGGTCGACCAGATCCTGAACCCGGTGCAAGGCGACGGCTCGTACGAGACCAAGCTGCCGCTGTTCGGCGGCATGAACATCTGGAAGGCCGGCCCGGTGATCGCCGAGACGCTGGGCAACGTCGGCCGCCTGTTCGCGACCGACCACCTCGTGCACAGCTACCCGCACTGCTGGCGCCACAAGACCCCGGTGATCTACCGCGCGGCGGCGCAATGGTTCGTGCGCATGGACGAGGGCGAAGGCGTCTTCACGAAAGACAAGCCGGCGAAGACGCTGCGCCAGCTCGCGCTCGATGCGATCGAGGAGACCAGCTTCTACCCGGTCAACGGCAAGGCGCGGCTGCACGACATGATCTCGAACCGGCCCGACTGGTGCATCAGCCGGCAGCGCAACTGGGGCGTGCCGCTGCCGTTCTTCCTGCACAAGGACAGCGGCGAGCTGCACCCCGACACGCTGGCGCTGATCGACAAGGCCGCGGCCATCGTCGAGCAAGGCGGCGTCGAGGCCTGGTCGCGCCTGACAGCCGAGGATGTGCTCGGCGCCGAGGACGCGAAGCACTACACGAAGAGCAACGACATCCTCGACGTCTGGTTCGACTCGGGCTCCACGTTCTCGCACGTGCTCAACGAAGAGACCGGCAGCCATCCCGGCGCGACCGGTACCGACGGCCCCGAGGCCGACCTCTACCTCGAGGGCCACGACCAGCACCGCGGCTGGTTCCATTCGTCCCTCTTGATCGCCTGCGCGACCGAGGGCCATGCGCCGTACCGCGGCCTGCTGACCCACGGCTTCACGGTCGACGGCTCGGGCCGCAAGATGAGCAAGAGCCTGGGCAACTTCATCTCGCTGCAGGACGTGGTGCAGAAGCGCGGCGCCGAGATCATCCGGCTGTGGTGCGCCGCGACCGACTACTCGGGCGACCTCGCGATCGACGAGAAGATCCTCGATCGCGTCGTCGACCAGTACCGCCGCATCCGCAACACCTTGCGCTTCCTGCTCGCGAACACGAGCGACTTCGATGCGAAGGCCGATGCGGTGCCCCTCGCGCAGATGCTCGAGATCGACCGCTGGGCGCTGGCGCGTGCCGCGCAGTTCCAGGACGAGGTGCTCGCGCACTACCGGGTCTACGAGTTCCACCCGGTCGTCGCGAAGCTGCAGGTGTTCTGCAGCGAGGACCTGGGCGCGTTCTACCTCGACGTGCTGAAGGACCGCCTGTACACGACCGGCGCGAAGAGCCTCGCGCGCCGCTCGGCGCAGACCGCGCTGTGGCACCTGACGCATGCGATGCTGCGCTGGATGGCGCCCTTCCTGAGCTTCACCGCCGAGGAGGCGTGGAAGATCTTCGCGCCGGGCGCGTCGGCCTCGATCTTCACCGAGACCTACAGCGACACCGGCGCCTGGCACGACGACACGCTGCTCGCGAAGTGGGCGCGCATCCGCGCGATCCGCGACGTCGTCAACAAGGAGATCGAGGCGCTGCGCGCCGCGGGCCAGGTCGGCTCGTCGCTGCAGGCCGATCTGACGCTGCGCGTCGACATCGCCGACCATGCGCTGCTCGCCTCGCTGGGCGAGGACCTGAAGTTCGTGACGATCACGTCCAAGGCCGCACTCGAACGAGCCGATGCGCTGGGCGTCGTCGTGACGCCGTCGTCCGCGACCAAGTGCGAGCGCTGCTGGCACTACCGCGACGACGTGGGCGCCGATGCCGCGCACCCGACGATCTGCGGCCGCTGCACCAGCAACCTCTATGGCAGCGGCGAGACACGCCGGGCCGCCTGAGCCGCATCCGAATCACAAGAACAAGAACCCATGGCATCCAACAAATCGGGCGGCTCGCTGCTGCCGTGGCTGGGCATCGCCACCCTGGTGATCGTGCTCGATCAGCTGACGAAGGCGCTGATCGTGCGAAGCTTCCAGCTCAACGAGAGCCTCACGCTCACCCCGTGGTTCAACATCGTGCGCTGGCACAACAGCGGGGCTGCGTTCTCGTTCCTGCACGACGCCGCGGGCTGGCAGCGCTGGCTGTTCGTCGGGCTGGGCGTCGCCGCGGCGGCGTTCATCGTCTGGATGCTGCGCAGCCATGCCGGCCAGCGCCTGTTCGCCTGGGCGCTGGCCTTGATCCTCGGCGGCGCGCTGGGCAACGTGATCGACCGGCTGCTGCACGGCCATGTCGTCGATTTCATCCAGGTGCACTGGCGCAGCGCGTACTTCCCGGCGTTCAACGTCGCCGACAGCGCGATCACGGTGGGCGCGGTGCTGCTGATCCTGGACGAGCTGCGCCGGGTGCGGCGCGCCCACTGACCCGCATCCCTAGGTCGTCAGGGCCGCCCCGCGAGTGCGGGGGAACGAAAGTCCCAGACGTTGCCTACATTGCGTGACATCGCGCACGCATCGGAGCGCGGCTCAGGGAGACCGGAACATGAATCGAAGACTGACCAAGACATTGCTTGGCAGCGCGCTGGCGCTGGCCGCCTCCACCAGCGCGCAGGCGCAGCTGGTGGTGTTCGAGGCCGGCAACGACGTCTCGTTCAACACGCTGATCAGCAACGCGATCGCCGGCTTGACCGTGAACAGCCTGAGCTTCGATCTCTCGGGCACGTCGACCACAGACGGCGGGCACCTGGTCTTCGGCGGCCTGTCGTACGTCACGTCGCCGTTCGGCGGAAGTGCCTCGCTGGTCAACGGCAGCACGACGTTCGGGTTCAACTACACCAGCTTCGGCACCGGCGACTTCTCGCTGTTCGGCTGGGATCCGGACTCGCAGGCCAACGCGAACTACGGTGCGCTGGGCCACGAGCTGGTCGGCACGCTGGTGACCGCAAGCACATCGAAGGGCCAGTACAGCGGCACGATAGGCGCGATGACGTTCGGCGGGATACGCGGCTATGGCGTCTCGCTGGTCTCGGCCATCCCCGAACCGTCGGTCTACGCGCTGCTGGCGCTGGGTCTGGCCGGCATCGCGGTCGTGACGCGCCGCCGTCGGCCCGACGATGAATGATGGACCAGCACGCTTCCGGACAAACGCCCCGCGCCAGCGGGGCGTTTTGCTTCTGCGGCCGTCAGCAGCAACGCCGCGTCACGGGATCAGCACGCTGCTGCCGCTCGTCTTGCGCGCCTCGAGGTCGCGGTGCGCTTGCGCGACGTCGGCCAGCGCATAGCGCTGCTCGATGTGGATCTTGACCTTGCCGCTGCCGACCACGTCGAACAGCTCGTCGGCCATCGCCTGCGTCGCCTCGCGCGTCGCGATGTGGGTGAACAGCGTCGCGCGGGTCACGTACAGCGAGCCCTTGCTCGCGAGCAGCGCCGGGCTGAACGGCGCCACCGCGCCCGACGACGCGCCGAACGACGCCATCAGCCCGAACGGGCGCAGACAGTCGAGCGACTTGTCCCAGGTGTCCTTGCCGACCGAGTCGTACACGACCTTGACGCCGCGCCCACCGGTGATCTCCTTGACGCGCGCCTGGAAGTCGTCGGTGCGGTAGTTGATCACGTGCGCCGCGCCGTTCGCCTTGGCAAGCGCGCACTTCTCGTCGCTGCCGGCCGTGCCGATCAGCTGCAGCCCCAGTGCCTTGGCCCACTGGCAGGCGATCAGCCCGACACCACCGGCCGCGGCATGCCACAGCACGTGATCGCCGGCGACCAGGCCTTCGGCCGGCAGCGTCTTGCGCAGCAGGTACTGCACGGTCAGGCCCTTCAGCATCATCGCGGCGGCGGTCTCGAACGGAATCGCATCGGGCAGCTTGACGACGTTCTTCGCGGGCATCACGCGCAGCACGCTGTAGGCACCGGGCGGGTTGCTCGCGTACGCCGCGCGGTCGCCCGCCTTCAGGTGCGTGACGCCGGGGCCGACCGCCTCGACCACGCCGGCCGCCTCCATGCCCAGCGTCGGCGGGTTCGGCGTCGGATACGCGCCGCTGCGGTGGTACACGTCGATGAAGTTGAGTCCGCAGGCATGGTGACGGATGAGGATCTCGCCGGGGCCTGGCTCGCCCACCGGCCGGTCGACCAGTTTCATGACCTCGGGGCCGCCGGGGCCGTCGATGCAGATCGTGGGGCTGGTCAGGGTCGTCGTCATGCAAAGCTCCGTGCGGCAGGGACAAGGTGCGCTATCGTGCCAGCATGGCATTCGGCTTGCAGCG
Source organism: Burkholderiaceae bacterium (assembly GCA_036568605.1). GTDB lineage: Bacteria > Pseudomonadota > Gammaproteobacteria > Burkholderiales > Burkholderiaceae_C > DATCSE01. The sequence goes on from DATCSE010000130.1 coordinate 26,908, forward strand.
CCGTGTGCCGATTCCCTGAAGGCGATGCCGTGAAACGTCTGACCTCGGCCCCGAACCTCGCGCTCGCGACCCTGTGGGCCGACCTGCTCAGCCACGCCGGCGTGCCGACGACGGTGCAGCGCCAGTACGCGAGCAGCATCGCCGGCGAGGTGCCGGTGGACCAGACGCTGCCCGAACTGTGGATAGACGACGAGACCCAGTTCGCGCATGCGGTGCGCCTGCTGCATGAGTTGCGCCACCCGCCGACGCGGCGCTGGCGCTGCCCGCAATGCGATGAGCTGATCGACGGCCCGTTCGAGCAGTGCTGGAACTGCGGCGCCGCGATGCCGCGGCCCTAGTGAAACGGCGGAGTCGGCCGCGCGTCAGACCGGCCGCGCTTCCGGAAGCTTCTGCTGGTACATCGACCTGTCGCTGCGATGGAGCACCGCCTCGGCGGTGTCGCCGGCGCACGCCTCGCTGAACCCCAGGCTCACCGACATCCGCAATCCCGGCGCGACCGACTCCCAATCGAACGCCCCGACCGCGATGCGGATGCGCTCGCAGACCGGCTCCGCGGCGAGCTCGCCGGCGCTGTCGAACAGCACGACGAACTCGTCGCCGGCCCAGCGCGCGACCAGGTCGTTCTCGCGCACCTGCGACACGATGATCGCCGCGATGGTCTTCAGCACGCGGTCGCCGACGCGGTGCGAATAGCGGTCGTTGACCAGCTTGAACTTGTCGACGTCGACCATCGCGACCGTCACCGGGCGCGCGTTCGTGCCATTGGCCAACGCCTGCAGCCGCTCGTCCAGCGACTTCTCGAAGTGCCGCCGGTTCGCGATGCCGGTCAGCGCGTCTTCCAGCGACCAGCGCTCGAACTGCTTCGAGACCACCAGCGCCTGCTGCAGATGCCGTTCGCTCTGGCGCGCACCGAGCTGCCACGACACCAGCGACTCGCGGCTGCTCAGGCTCTCGGACAGAACCCGGCGCTGCCGCCGCCACAGCGCACGGTGCTCGGCGCGCGCGTCGTCGTTCTTGCCCTGCAGCTCGTAGACCTGCGCGAGCAGCAGGTGCGCGCGGCTGGCGAGCTGCTCGTGCTCGACCGACAGCGCGTTCTTCTTCATCTCGATCAGCTCGCGCTCGGCGAGCGCCCAATCCCCACGCGCCCACGCCAGCTCGGCCGCGCACCAGTGCACGAACGAATCGAGCCAGCTCGTCACGCCGGGCTGCAGCGATTGCGACGCGGCCGCTACGCCCGCCTCGCCCGCGACCAGATCGCCCTGCCAGACGGCCACCAGCGCGGTGGTCGACAGCGAGATCGTGCGCGCCATCGCACGCAGCCCCGGCAGGATCGGAAGGCCGCTGCCGGCGCGCTCGAGCTGCTGGCACTCGGCCAGCAGTTGCTGCAGCCGCGCGAGGCTGGGCATGGCACCGGTCTGGTAGCGCTCGTCGAGCAGCCGTGACGCTTCCACCCAGGCCTGGTTCAAGCGCGGGTTGTAGATGCTGAGCGGCGGGACGCAGCGTTGTGCGAGCTCGACCGCCTGCTCGAGCATCGCATCGCCGCGCTCGTGATCGCCGCTCCACGAATAGGCCAGGCCCAGGGAGTTGTACGCGAGCACGGTCTGCGGCTGCAGCGGCAGCTTGTCGCACAGGCGCACCGCGAGCAGCGCGGCTTCGACCGCCTCGTCGTTGCGGCCCAGCAGCATGCTGACATGGGTCAGCGTCGTCAGCGCGCGGGCCTCGCCTTCGATGTCGCCGAGCTGCTCGTACAGCTGCGCGGCACGCCGGCTTGCCTCCGCGGCACGGCGCAGCCGCGAGCCGACCCGGTCGATGTGCGCGAGGCACGACAGTGCGCTCGCTTCCAGGCGCAGGTCGGTGCCCTTGGTCGCGTTCAGGACCGATTGCGCGAGGTCGCGCGCCTGCTCGACGTCACCCTGATCGAGTGCGGCGTGGGCCGCGGCGATCGCTGCATCCGCGGTGTGGATGAATTCCTCGCGTAGCCCGCTCATCACACCTGACTTGCCGATGGCCTCGACGAGCCGGTTCGCCCGGGAGACCGATTCCTCCAACGCAAGCTGCGCATGCTATCGGATTTGCCTGACAAGCGACCGTGAACTTGTTGCAAGCTTTACACGATCCAGCGCGTCACCTACCCTTGCGCGCTTTGCAGCCACCGGAGGCTCGTCCCCATGCTCCATCAATTCACGCGCAAGCACAGGCGCGACCGGGCGCTGTTCGAACAATGGGACCGTCTGGACGACAAGCTCTTCGAGCGCGCGCCGCGCGAGCGGCTGAAGGAAGCACAGGCCGGGCTGCAGGGACACATCGTGCTGCCGTGGAGCCCCGACTACGACACCGACCGCAAGCTCTTCAACCCGGTGTTCGACACCTACCCGATCGTCATCATCTACTGCGAAGTCGTCAACGACGTCGCGATCGCGCTGCAGCTTGCGCAGGATTTGATCCTGCCGTTCACGGTACGCTCGGGCGGGCACTGCACAGCCGGCTTCTCGGCCGGCTACGGCGCGCTGATCGACGTCAGCGGCCTGGACAGCGTGGCGATAGACACAACCCACAACATCGCCACCGTCGGCACCGGCTGCACGTTCGGCACGCTGGACTCGACGCTGAACACCTACAACCTGCACGTGCCCGGCGGCGAGTGCCCCGATGTGTGCATCGGCGGCTATGTGCAGGGCGGCGGCTACGGGTTCACGTCGGTCACCTACGGCATGAACTGCGACAACGTGATCGACATGAGCGTGATGCTGGCCGACGGCAGCATCGTCACCGCAAGTGCGACCACCAACAGCGACCTGTGGTGGGCGATGCGCGGCGGCACCGGCGGCAACTTCGGCGTTCTGCTGTCGGTGCGCTACCAGTTGCGGCCGCTCTCCGATGCGTTCGGCTTCGCGCTGATCTGGGCGCTGCAGACCGAGACCGACTTCGAGAACGCGACCGGCGCGTTGATGCTGCTGCAGTCGAACTACATGCTCGCGAACCTGCCGCAGGCGCTGAACCTGCAGGTCTCGCTGTGCTACCAGCCCGGCACGCAAGGCGGGCTGCCGGTGACCGGACCGCTGTACCCCTACCTGATGGTGCGCGGCCTGTATGTCGGCTCGCAGAGCGACGGCCAGGCCGTGATCCAGCCGCTGTGCGACCTGCCCGGGGCGATCCTGCAGTGGACCGAGGTGGCCAGCTTCAACACCCTGAACACCGATCTGCTGAACAAGCCCTATGGCATGCCCTGCCTGCCGCCGGACAGTCCGATGCCGTGCGAGGACAAGGCTTCGCGCTATGTCACGCGTCCGCTGGCCGCGGCCGACTGGCGCGCGCTGCTCGACTTCTACGTGACCGCGCCCAACACGCTGACCTACTTCTACATGGAGTTCTACGGCGGCGCGATCAACGCCTACCCCGCGTTCCCGGAGCCGGGCAATGCGTTCGTGCATCGCACCTCGGCCTACAACGCGGTGCTCGACGTGTTCTGGTTCAACGACGCCGAGAAGCCCGCCGCGCAGAGCTTCCTCGCCGGCTGGATCAACCTGATGGCGCCGATGTGGAACGGCGAGATCTATCAGAACTACCCGCAGGTGGACCAGCCCGACTACGGCCCGTGCTACTGGGGCAGCGCGCAGTCGGGGCTGTACGCGGTCAAGTGCAAGTACGACCCGACGCATGCGTTCCGCTTCGCGCAGGAGGTCGCACCGCTGCTGCCGCCGGGCGGCGGGCCCGGGCCGGTGATCATCCAGCCGGCGTGGCTGCAGCAGGCGCTCGAGCAGCCCATCGTCTACACGACGACCGCGCGCTGACGTTTCAGGCCGTCAGAACGTCCCGGGGTACGCCCCGCCGTCGAGCAGGATGTTCTGGCCGGTCAGGTAGCCGGCCTGCACGCTGCAGAGGAACGCGCAGACCGCACCGAACTCGTCGGCGGTGCCGAAGCGCTGCGCCGGGATCGCCCTGGCGCGCTGGGCCATCACCGCGTCCAGCGGCTGGCCGCTCTTCGCGGCCGCGCCCTGCATCGTGCCGCGCAGCCGGTCGGTGTCGAACGCACCGGGCAACAGGCCGTTGATCGTGACGCCGCGCGCCGCGAGCTCGCTGCGCGCGAGCCCGGCGACGAAGCCGGTCAGCCCCGAACGTGCGCCGTTGCTCAGGCCCAGCGTGCCGATCGGCGACTTCACCGCACCCGACGTGATGTTGACGATGCGGCCGAACCCGCGCGCGGCCATCGCATCGACCGTCGCCTTGATCAGCTCGATCGGGGTCAGCATGTTCGCGTCCAGCGCCTTGATCCAGGCGTCGCGGCCCCACTCGCGGAAGTCGCCGGGCGGCGGCCCGCCGGCGTTGTTGACCAGGATGTCGACCTGCGGGCACGCGGAAAGCGCCGCGGCGCGGCCTTCGGGCGTCGTGATGTCGCCGGCGACCTTGCGCACCTCGGCACCTCGCGGGCCCGCGAGCGCCCGCAGTTCGTTCGCGGTCGCCTCCAGCGCCTCGGCGCCGCGCGCCGTGATGACGACATTCACGCCCTCGCCCACGAGCGCCTTCGCGCAGCCCTTGCCCAGGCCCTTGCTCGCGGCGCACACGAGCGCCCATTTGCCGGTCAGTCCGAAGTCCATCGTCAATCCTCTTCACAGCATCGGTTGATGGCTCTGCGGACCTGGTGCGCTGCCCGGGCGGCAATCACGACCCGAAGCGTCATGCTCACCCGTGTTGGGGCAACGACTGCATGAGTTCTTCGAGAGAAGCGTATTCGCCGCGTTCGATCTCGGCCATCGCCGCGAGCAATTCATCCTCTTGCGCATCGGTCAGCGAGAAGCTCTCGTCGGCGCCACGCGCAATCACGGCCACCACGGCGCCCTCGGCGAGAGCGACGCCTTCCAGCACGATCTTGCCGTCGACGACGGTTCCGGTGGCAACTTGCATGGCCGCGATGGTACTCC
>DATCSE010000131.1:0-3821 GCA_036568605.1 Burkholderiaceae bacterium
GCGAGCCGAGGCCGCTCCGGCGCGCGTGGGTTCAAGCGGCGGTGTGGCCGTACTCGGCAGCGGGCCCCGCTGGTGGTGGAAGGTGGTTGGCGCCGTGCTGCCGGCGCTCGCGCTGATCGGGGGGCTGATCCTGATCCAGCAACTCCAGAACGAAGCCCAGATTTCGACCGCTGCCGACATCGACGCGGCGCTGCTGACCGACGATCTTCCGCCTGCCGCCTACAGTGACGCCGGCTTCGCCGAATACCTGAAGACGCCGCGAGAGTGAGCGGTTCGGCGATGAAGCCTGAAGCGCCCCGCTCAACGACCCCGCTGCGCCGTATCCCGCTGCGTGCGATCGTGCTGGCTTGCGCCCTCGGTGCGCCGCTCGGGCTGATCGCCGCCGGCAATTCACACGCCCAGCCCGGCGGACCGCCGCCGGCCAAGCCTGGTGTCGAGGAAGGGGTGCGCTGGCAGGACCTGAAACCCGCGCAGCGCGAGGCCCTGAAGCCGCTCGAGCGCGAGTGGGGCGGCATCGACAAGGCGCGCAAGCAGAAGTGGATCGAGATCTCGAGCCGCTACTCGAAGATGTCGCCCGATCAGCAGCAGCGGCTGCAGGCCCGCATGGGCGAATGGGCCAAGCTCTCGCCGCAGGAACGCGGCACGGCACGGTTGCATTTCGAGGAAGCCAAGCAGCTGGCGCCGCAGGAGCGCAAGGAACGCTGGGACGCCTACCAGGCGCTGCCGCCGGAGAAGCGCCGCGAACTCAGCGAACGCGCCGCAACCCCGCACGAGGCCGCACGCAAGTCCGCGGCGCCCGGCCGCAATGGCGACGCGAAGACCGCCGCCCGTGACCTGCCCAGCCCCAAGTCCAACATCGTGCCGAACCCGGCGTACGCCGAGCCACCGCGGCCGGTCGCGCCGACCGTGCTGCGCGCCGGCCCTGGCGCAACGACCACGCTGATCTCGAAGCGCCCGGCGCCGCCGTCGCACCAACAGACCGGGCTGCCCAAGATCGCGGCGACACCTGAATTTGTCGACAAGTCGACGCTGCTGCCGCGACGCGGCCCGCAAGCCGCAGCAGCGGTGCCGCGCTCGGCCGCCGCGCCGGCTTCAGCTCCGGGCGCCGACGCGGCCGCCAAGCGTCGATGACCAAGCCGGCAGCCGCGAGCCCGGCGACCACGGCCGGCGTCCGTGACGGCGTCACCCCCCTGCCCCGGACGCCCAGCCTGCGGCGCCGCATGGCCGCGTTCATCTACGAAGGCCTCCTGCTGTTCGGCATCGGACTGATCCCCGGCGCGATCGGCGCGCTGTTCTTCGCGCTGACCGGGCAGCGCCATCCGCTGCAGAGCGAAACGTCGCTGCGCATCATCACGCTCGCGATCTACGCGCTGTACTTCACGTGGTTCTGGTCGGCTCGCGGGCAGACGCTTGCGATGCAGACCTGGCACATCCGAGTCGTCACGGCCGACGGCCGGCCGTTGAGCCAGGGCCACGCGCTGTTGCGTTTCATCGCGGCCTGCGCCTGGTTCGCGCCCGCAGCCGTGCTGGCGCATCTGAACGGCTGGAGCGGTTGGCCGGCGCTCGGCGCGGTCGGCGTCGGCGTCGTCGCGTACCTGATGCTCGCGCTGCTGCATCCGCAGCGCCAGTTTTGGCACGACGCGCTGTGCGGCACCCGCCTCATCGTCGACGACAGTCCACGAGCGAAGCCTAAAACGGCGTAGCGCAACACGAATCCGTCTTGATCGCGCAGGCACAATCGCTGCGCATGATGAATCCGCACAAAGGGCGCACCGGGCTGGACCGCGTGATACGCGCGACCGGCTATTCGATCTCCGGATTGCGCACGGCCTACCGCGGCGAAAGCGCGTTCAGGCAGGAGTTCTGGCTGGCGGTGATCCTGGTGCCGCTCGCGTTCTGGGTGGGGCGCGGCTGGGTCGAGGTCGCGATCCTGGTGGGGTCTGTGCTGCTGGTGCTGATCGTCGAGTTGCTGAACTCGGGCATCGAGGCGGCAATCGATCGCGTTTCGTTCGAGTGGCACGACCTGTCCAAGCGTGCGAAGGACCTCGCCAGCGCCGCGGTGTTCCTGTCGCTGCTGCTGTGCGCGGGCGTGTGGTTCGCGGCGCTGTGGGAGCGCTTCGGGTTGCGACTCTGAGATGACACGGGAGTGATGGTTCGATGAAGACAACAGTGTCGATCTGCGTCTACTGCGGCTCGCGCCCGGGCGCACGGCCGGAATACGCTGAGGCGGCTCGTGCGATCGGCACCGCGATCGGTCAACGCGGCTGGCAGTTGGTCTACGGCGGCGGGCGCGCCGGGCTGATGGGCATCGTCGCCGATGCCGCGCTCGCGGCCGGCGCGCCGGTGGTCGGCGTGATCCCCGAATCGCTGATGGGCCGGGAGCTGGGACATCGCGGCCTGACCGAGCTGCATGTCGTGCAGACCATGCACGAGCGCAAGCTGATGATGGCCGAGCGCAGCGACGCGTTCGTCGCGCTGCCGGGCGGGATCGGCACGTTCGAGGAACTGTTCGAGGTGTGGTCGTGGCGTCAGCTCGGCTACCACGACAAGCCGCTGGCGCTGCTCAACGTCGCCGGCTACTACGACACGCTGCTCGCGTTCCTGCGCGACAGCGAGCGCCTGGGGCTGATGACGAACGAGCAGCTCGCGCTGCTGCAGGTCAGCGACGATCCGCTGGCACTGCTGGCCGAGGTGGGCCGGCTCGCGCCGCTCGCGATGGCGCCTGACGACTACCGGCGGATCTGAACCGGCTTTCCGTTCGGACTGGGGTATCGAAGTCCGCGTGCGCCCCCGATGCCGCGGCGCGAACGGACGGTGTCCGAAGCGATCAGATCGCGTCGTCGTTGAGCTCGCCGGTGCGGATGCGCACCACCTGCTCGACCGGCGTCACGAAGATCTTGCCGTCGCCGATCTTGCCGGTTTTCGCGGCCTTGACGATCGCCTCGATGCAGCGCTCGACATCGCCGTCCTTCACGGCCACTTCCAGCTTCACCTTCGGCAGGAAGTCGACGACGTATTCGGCGCCGCGGTACAGCTCGGTGTGGCCCTTCTGACGGCCGAAGCCCTTGACCTCGGTGACGGTCAGGCCGGTCACGCCGACCTGCCCCAGGGCTTCGCGCACCTCTTCGAGCTTGAAGGGTTTGACGATCGCGGTGATCTGTTTCATGGCCGGCTCCAGGGAAATTGATCGCCACTAGGTTATCACGCAGTCGCAACTTGCGGTGCGCGCCGCGAGCGATCTACGCGCGGAACTTGGACGTGATCGGATAACGCCAGTCGCGCCCGAACGCACGGTGCGTGATGCGAATGCCGATCGGCGCCTGGCGCCGCTTGTATTCGTTGATCTTGATCAGGCGCGTGACGCGCTCGACATCGGCCGGCGCGAAACCGGCCGCGACGATCTCGTCGATGCCCTGATCCTGCTCCATGTAGCGCTGCAGGATGCCGTCGAGCACCTCGTACGGCGGCAGGCTGTCCTGGTCCTTCTGGTCCGGCCGCAGCTCGGCCGACGGGGCGCGCGTGATGATGCGCTCGGGGATCACGCGGCCGAGCGAGTTGCGGTAGTGCGCCAACCGGTAGACCAGCGTCTTCGCGATGTCCTTCAGCACCGCGAAGCCGCCGGCCATGTCGCCGTACAGCGTCGCGTACCCGACCGCCATCTCGCTCTTGTTGCCGGTCGTCAGCACGATCGAGCCGAACTTGTTCGACAGCGCCATCAGCAGCGTGCCGCGGATGCGCGCCTGGATGTTCTCTTCCGCCGCATCGACAGGCAGGCCCGCGAACTCCCGCGACAGCGACTTCAGGAAGGCGGCGAACACGGG
>DATCSE010000132.1:0-22355 GCA_036568605.1 Burkholderiaceae bacterium
GGTCAGGACCCACCTCGAGCTTTGCATTGAGCGGCGTCGTCACGGTACCGGGCGAGAACGTCACGCCGACGTTCAACGTGCGCGGGCTGGACGCCGTCGGCAGCGTCGAGGCCGCCGGCACGGTCGCGCAGTCGCCGCTGAGCGTGTAGGGCGCATCAAGCGTGTAGTGGGTCTTGCCGTCCAGCGGCAGCACGGAGCGGCGGCAGATCTGGATCGAGCTGCCGACGCGGTCCTTGATGGTCACCGTGCTGTTGGCCGTCGTGTTGGGTGCGCTCGTGGTGAACGTCGCGATGCCGTTGGCGGGGACCGTGATCTCGAGCGGCGGCCGGGCGAAGCCCTGCAGCGCGATGCCCGTACGTGCGGGCGGGTCACCGCTCTCGTTGCCCGAGAAGGTGACCGACAGCGTCGCATCGCGGATGACCGTGGCCCCGGCCGACGGGTGGAAGTTCAAAGTCAGCGTGCAACTCGACGGGTTGTAGATGCCCGCGGTGCTGCTGAGCACCGCGGCCGGCACCGAGCCGCCGGTGCCCGCGCCTGACAGCCCGCAGCCGGAGACGCTGAAGTCCGCGGCGTCCGTGCCGCTGCGAGACACCGAGAACGACAGCGCCAGGAAGCGGCTGTTCTGGATCTGCAGTGTCACCGTCGAATCGGTGCCGCCGATGAGCGTGTCGCCGAAGCCCGCCACCGATGTGGGCATCACGGCGTCGCGCGCATCGACCAGGTACTGCAGGATGTTGCCGAGCTCGGTGTTGTCCTCCGGGTCTGGGGTCAGCGTGGCGAGGGCCGACATCGTGCCGTTGACGCCGTTGATGTGATTGGCCAGATCCGTGCGGCTGCTGAGCCAGCTTCCGGATGCCGACAGATCGATGCGCCGCGTCAGCACGCGCGAATCGAGCGGTGTCGAGAATCTCGGCGTGAGGCCCACGGGGCTGCCATGGCAGCCCGCGCAGTTGTTCTTCCAGTAGGTGGGCGTATCGCTGGCATGTGCCGGCATCGCGAACAGCGTCGCCGACATGAGCGCCCATGCGATCGCGGCATGCCTCATCGTCGCAAGAACTCGCATGGCCCTCCCTCGGCGATCCGCGCCAGTCGTCACACGCAATCCACGACCCGAAACTCCACCCGCCGATCCAGCGCATCCCGCACGTCATCGGTCCCCAACCCCACCAGCGCCTCGCGCGAGCCCATGCCGGCCGCGCTCAGTTTCGCCGCGAGCGCGCGGTTGTCGCGCTCCAGCATGCGCTGCACGGCCTCGGCGCGCTGGCGCGACAGAGTCTCGTTGCCGCGCGCGCTGCCGGTGCGGCTGGTGTGGCCGACGACGCGCACGCACGACGGCGTGTTGCCGGCCTTCTGCGCGATGGAGGCCACCCACATGCTGTATTGCTGCGGCAGGTCGCCGATCGCGTTGAACTGCGTCTTGCCGGGCTGGAACAGCAGCTTGACCGGCAGGCGCTTCTGCTCGAGGCCGGACTCGACCAGCTTGCCGAACGCATCGCGCGCCGCGTCGCGCTGGCCGAGCTGCCAGCTCGTGATGTACAGGCCGTTGAGCACGCGCAGGTCGCCGGGGTCGGCGAGCGGCTCTGCCTCCTTGTAGAGCTTGTTCGCGAGCGGAACCTGGCCGCCGTCGTACGCAATGATCGCCTCGTTGAGGATCGCCGCGGCCGGCAGCCGCGCGAGGTAGTCGGGGTCGGCCGCGTCGCCGATCTTGGTGTTGATCTGGCACGAGTTGATGTAGCCCAGCACGGTCTTGTCCTTGTGCCAGGTCGGGCTGTCCTGGTAGTACTTCAGCGGCTCGGGGTTGACCGAGTCGACCGTCGCGCGGTCGAGCTGCTTCGCGACGACCTTGCCGGTGCGCAGGTCGATCAGCGTGAGCCAGACGCGGAACGCATCGGGCACCGTGTCGATCGCGCGCTCGACGGTCACCGGCGTCAGCGTGCCGATCAGCAGCAGCGGCCGCTGCGCCAGCGCCTCGCGGGTCAGCGGCTTGACCGACCACTTCGCGTTGCGGCTTTTCGCGATCGACTCGAGCTGCTCGCCCATCTTCACGGTGCTGACGGTCTGCGCGCCGGTGTTCGCATCGATCAGCGGGTCGACGACCAGCACGCGCGCTTCGCTGCCGACCTGCGGCGCGGCCTGCGCGAAGAGCTGCTGTCCGGCGCGGGCGATCGCGTCCTCGAACTTGATCGGGGCGGGGGCGACGAAGGCGTTGACCGCGGGCTGTGGCGCAGGGCTGGCGGCGGCGACCACGGGCTGCGGTGCCGGCACGGCCGCAGCGGCTGCCGCCGCCGGTGCTGGCGCATTCGCGGTCGCCGCCGTAGGAGCAGGGCCACCGCCAGGACTCGCGCAACCTGCCAGCACGACCAGCGCCGTCAGCATGCGCCAGGCCGCGCGTGGGTCTCGAACATTCATACGGTCACCTCTTGGCGTAAGCCGGATCGGGCAGCGGCGTCACGCAGCCCAGGTACTGCTGCATCAGCGCCGCAAGGGCCGGGTCGGCCTGGATGCGGTCGGCGAGGCGGTCGCGCGAGATCAGCGCGTTCGGCATCGACGCGTTGATCGCGACATCCATCGAGCCGCCGCAGAAGTGGTCATGCGTCGTCGGGTTGTTGATCACGCTGGTGACGCGGCTGTCCCAGTCGAAGCGCGCGTTGTCCGAACCCATCGCCGCATGGCAGGTCCGGCACACGCCGCCGACCACTTCGCGATAGAGCTTGGACGCCCCCGGCTGGGTGGCCTCGGCTTGCTGCCAGGCATCGGGGACGTACTGCTTGTTCAGCGTGGTGGTCGTGCCGTTGGCATACCAGCCGTCGATCAGCTTGGAGATCGACTGGTTGCTCGCGTACTGGTCGGTCGCCTTCACGAGCATGTTCAGGTCGTGGATCGCCTGGCTCTGCTCGGCTTCCGACAACCCGCTGCCGCTGCCGAACAGGTAGTTGCCGGTGTCGAACGGCAGGAAGCCCGCGCCCAGGTACGGCGACGGCATGCTGCTGCTCGCGAAGCGGCCGTTGTACTGCGTGCCGGCGTGGCACGCGACGCACGCGCCGGGCATGTACTTCTCGCCGCGGCCATCGAGGTTGATCGACGGGAGCAGTGCGCCATCGGGCCCGAAGGTCAGGAACTTCGTGAACGGCCGGCCGCCGTTGACGCCCGGCGAGGTCGACCACTCCATCGCAACGCAGGCCACCTGCTTCTGGTCCGACAGCCCCGTGTCTATCCTGCTGTCGACCTCCTCCTGGGTGGCACCGTCCGGCCCCGGATGGTTGCAGACGTAGAACGCGATGTCGTCGGCCGCAGCCTGGGTCGCATACATGCGGCGCACGAGGTTCAGGTCCATGCGGTTGATGTAGACCGCGGCGACCTCGGTGTTGCCGTTCGTGTAGGGCTTGAGCTTGTGGGCGCGCTTCCAGTCGTCCAGCGAGATCGGATCCTGCAGGTTGCCCTGCGTGTCGCAGCCGCCGGCCGCGCCGATCGCCTGGTAATACCGGCAGGCGCTGAGCCTGGTGTCGTGCCCCTTGTAGACCAGGAACTGGCGCCAGCCGGGCAGGCTGGTCGACGTGCCGGTTTCGGGCACGATCATCTGCCCGCGCACGTTGCCGTCGGGGCCGTTCGCGACCATCTTCACGAGCGTGGGCGGCGCGTTGGCGATCTGGTGCGACAGCTCGATCGGCGATGAGCTGACATAGCCGAGCGGGTCAGGCGATGCAGGCACGGTCAGCGTCGTGCTGTAGCCCTCGCAGCTCACCTTGAGCTGATACTGGCCGTGTGCCAGCACGGCTGCATCGATGGCGTAGTCGCCGAAGCGGTTGACCCGGGTCGGCGCCGCGAGCGCCGTGCCGTCGGCCTGCAACAGCTGCACGGTCGCGGCGCTCTGCAGCCCGAAGAACTCGTTCTGCTCGCCGCAGGCCGCGCCTTTGTTCAACGCGACATGCCCGAACAGGCGCAGGTTGCGCGCGGCGGTCAATGGCGGCAACGCGCTGCGCACGCTGAGCGGGTCGGTCGGTGCGACCGCGAACGTGTAGGCGCCGCCGGGGGCGCAATCGCCGACCGGCGCGCCCGCCGTTGTCGCGCACTTCATCGTGTAGGTGCCTGCCGGCAGGTCGGGCAGGCTGAGCTCGCCGCTCAGGTCGGTGATGCCGCTGAACACGACACTGCCGCCCTGCTCGATCTGCACCTGCACATCGGGCAGATAGACCTTGCGCTCGACGCGCGCGCCGTTGGCGTCGGCGAAGTTCAGCGTGTCGGCCGACGCGAAGCGCAGCCGCCCCGCACTCGACGCCGTGCTCGTGATCGCCGGCGCGGCCCGCGTGATCGCCGCGCGCGGCGGCGGCGTCGTATTCAACGCATCGGTCGCGACCGCGTACTGCTGCTCGACATAACCGCCCTTGCCGTCGGACACCACGACGTACGCGAAGTGCAGCCCGGGTCCGTCGGGCATGGTCCACACGGTCTGCGGCGAGTCGCGGTTCTCGATGCTGCCGGCGGTCACGCGCCACTGGTAGTGCAGCGCATCGCCGTCGGCGTCGTTCGCTTCGACGCTCAGATAGGTCTTGTTGGGCCCGCTGTCCTGCGCGTTGCCGGTGCTGCCTCCGCCACCGCACGACACCATCGCCCAGGCCACCCCGCCGGCAACCACCAGCGCGGCGACCCGGTGCGTACGGCGCGACTGTTGTCGCCGTTCCATAGGCCCCTCTCGACGCAAGCGCACGCACCCCGGGAAGGAGCACGGCATGGTTCTGCGCGGCAGTGTGGCGTCGGGACGCGCGCGGCCAAAGTTACCGAAGTCACTCGGCGTCGTTCATCCTAGGGACGTTCCGGCCGATCTGCGGCGCGCGAGCAACGCTTGGAACGCGGCGCCTAGGCGTCAGCGGCAGTTCAGCGCCTTCGCACGTTGCAGCAGTTCGGGCCGGGTCTCGCCCAGCGACAGGCGCTGGTAGATCTGCGCGCACTCGGCGTTGCGCGCCGCGACGTCGGCCTTGGCCTCGGCCGATGCGTCGGGCTTGCCCGGGGTTCGCGGCGGGCGATCGTGTTTGGTGGTGGTCACCGGGCCGGCGGTCGTCCCGGCCGCCTCGGTGCCCGGTGTCACCAGGATCGGTGGCGGCTTTGCCTCGGCCGGCGGCGGCAACACGACGGGCGATGCCGCGTTGTCGGCCGGCGCCACGACAGCGCTCTTGTTCGCCTCGACGGCCGGCGTCGCGCTGGCAGCGCCCGCGAACGCCGGCGCGGAGGCGGAGGTTGTTGCCCCGACGTCGGGCGCCGTGGCATGCGGCGTTGTCGTCGGCATCGGCGCCGGCGTCGGTCGCATCACCCACCAGATCGCCGCCGCCGCGGCCACCAGCGCCACGGTCGCGCCCAGGCCCAGCACGAGACCGCGGCGTGAGGTCGTGGGGGTGGTGGTGATGACGCTCGTGCCGGTGTCGCTCGACACCGTCCGAGGCCCCGTCTTCGCAACCGGCTCGGGCGGCTTCGTGCCGGACGATGTCGGCGGAGGCGGTGCCGCGGTGCGCAGCGGCATGCGTGCATCGGTCCGCGGCAGGATCACGGTCAGATCGTTGTCGACCGGCGGCTCGGTCAGCAGCGTCATCGTGCGCGGCGCGCTATCTATGCCCAGGTCGCGCCGCAGCTCGCCTATCGTCTGCGTGCGCCCTTCGGGTTGCACGATCAGCGCCCGGTCGATCGCCTGCAGGAAGCCGGCGCTGTAGCGGCCGGCCGCGGCCTGCGCCAGCGGCAGATAGGCGTCGGCCACCATGCGGCCGACCGCCGGCGGCGGGATCTTGCCGGTCACCGCCCAATAGACGGTCGCGGCCAGCGCATAGACGTCGGTCCACGGGCCCTGCTTCATGCCCGGCACCTCGGCGTACTGCTCGAGCGGCGCGTACCCCGGCTTCAGGATCACGGTCAGCGCCTGCGTCATGTCGCCGATCACGCGGCGTGCGGCGCCGAAGTCCAGCAGCAGCGGCTTGCCGCCATCGGCCAGCAGCATGATGTTGTCGGGCGCGATGTCGCGGTGGTAGCAGTGCGCCTCGTGGATCACGTTCAGCGCGGCAGTCAGCGGCGTCAGCAGGCGGATCAGCCAGTCCTCGTCGGGCCGCTGCGGCATCGCGCGCACCGTGTCCTTCAGGGTCACGCCGTCGTACAGCGGCATCACGAGGTACGCGGTGCCGTTCGCTTCCCAGAAGCGGTAGACCTTGACCAGCGCCGGGTGATCGAACTGCGCGAGCAGCTTGGCCTCGTTGATGAAGCTCTTCAGCCCGGCCTCGAAGGTCTCGCGGTGGCGGTCCGAGCGCGGCCGGATCTGCGTGGGCCCGGTGCGCGCGGCCAGCGACCCCGGCATGTACTCCTTGACCGCGACCTTGCGGTCCAGCGAATGGTCCCACGCGAGGTAGACGATGCTGAAGCCGCCTTCGCCGATGCGCCCGATCAGCTCGAACTCGTCGAGCCGCGTGCCGATGGGCAGCGCATGCGAGTCTTCCTCCGGCGGCCGCGGCGCCGCGCCGGCGAGGGCCGAGGCGCCAGGCGGCACGGTGCGGCGTTGAACCTGCGTGCGATCGTCCTCGTCCATGGTCCGCTGAATTTAGCTCAAGCCCTTCAGCACGTTGAACAACTCTTTTGGCGGAACCGGCTTGAACAGGACGATGTGCCCGCTTTCGTGGATCCGCTGCACCTGCGCCGGCGCGGTGTCGCCGGTCACCAGCACCGCCGGCACCGTGTAGCCGCACAGCGCGCGGATCTGCGCGATCGCGGCGATGCCGTCCTCGCCGCCGCGCAGCCGCAGGTCGCTGAGGATGATGTCTATCGTGCTGTCGTGGTTCAGCACCGCGTGGCGCGCTTCGGCTACGGTCGCAACCGCGAGCACCGTGTAGCCCCAGTGGCGCAACTGCTCCGAGACGCTCGCGCGTATCGCCTCCTCGTCGTCGAGGAACAGGATCGTGCGGGTGTCGTCTATGCGCGTCGGCACGGTCTCGGAGCCGACCGTGAACTCGTCCATCGCCTCCAGGTCCGAGCCCTTGATCCAGATCCGGAACAGGCTGCCGCAGCCGACCCGCGACTGCACCGTGAGCTTGTGCCCGAGCAGCAGCGTCAGCCGCGAGACGATGGCCAGGCCGATGCCCAGCCCCTTGTTGCGGTCGCGCTCCGGATTCGCGATCTGATAGAACTCGGCGAAGATCTTCGGCAGCTCGGCCTCGGGGATGCCGATGCCGCTGTCCCACACCTCGACGTTGATGCCGCCGCGCCAGTTGCGCGCGAGCACGACCACGCCGCCGTCCCGGCAATAGGTCAGCGCGTTGTGGATCAGGTTCGCGAGCGCGCGCTCGAGCAGCTGCGGGTCGCTGCGCACGATCTTGCCGCCCGGCTTGAAGCGCAGCTGCAACCCGGCCGCCTCGGCCTGCCCGCCGAAGCTCATCTGCAGGCGGCGGAACAAGTCGCGCAGCGGGAACGCCTGGGGATGCGGCTCGATCGCCTGCGCGTCGAGCTTGGAGACATCGAGGATCGCGTTGAACGATTTGTCCAGCGCCTCGATGGACCGCATCATGTTGAAGATCACTGGCTGGTCGACTGTCCTGGCCAGGCGCTTCTCGAGCGTCGAGCCGAAGAAGCTCAGCGCATGCAGCGGCTGGCGCAGGTCGTGGCTGGCGGCGGCGAGGAAGCGGCTCTTGTCCAGGCTCGCCTGCTCGGTCAGCTCGATCTGGTGGTTGAGCCGGCGCACCAGCGCCGCGTTCTCGAACTGCGCGCGCAGCGCGGTCGACAGCGTGTGGTTCTGCGCGAGCACGAACTTCAGGTTGACCGCGATGAACACCGTCGCGAGCAGCACGAGTCCGAGGTAGCCGACATCGTCGCCGCCGCGCATCAGCAGCACGAGCGGGATCGGCACGGTCAGCGGCAGCAGCCACAGGAACACCGAGACGCGGTCCGGCGCGATGCCGGAGATGCCGGTCACCGCGGTGCCGAGCAGCACCAGCAGCATCAGCGCCGCGTACGTGAGGTCGTCCGGCGGCAGGAACAGCACCGGCGCCAGCCCCCAGGCCACGCTGACCGCGAGCAGGCTCGCCCGGTAGCGGCGCAGCCACAGTGCCGGCTCGCGCTGGCGCGCCCGGGTGTGCCGGAACGCGAACACGACGCCCAACCGCACGCTCTGCGCCACATGGATCATGACCGCCCAGGCCAGCACGATGGCCGCGGGGTGGTGCTGGTAGAACAGCATCCACAGGATCATCGCGGTCACGAAGCTGCCGGCCGCCGCAGTCAGCGCGTTCTCGTAGAGGCGCTCGACTTCGGCGCGCAGCATCTCCTGTTCGATGCCCGGCCCCGCGAACGCCGCCTCGTCGCCGATCGCGGCGTCCGCATGCGCCGGCGCACGCACCTGCTCGATCGTGAGGCGGCCCCGCCGGACCCGGAGCTCAGCGCGTTCGGCCACCGTGCGCAGCAGGCCCTCCTGCTCAGCGGAACAAGCTGATCAGGTGCGAGCGAGACTTGACGTCCAGCGCGAGCAGGATCGTCGACACGTAGTTCTTCACGGTACCGAGCGACAGCTTGGTCGAGTTGCTGATCTCCTGGTTCGCGCAACCCGACAGCACCAGCTCGAGGATCTCGAGGTGACGCGCGCCGAGCTCGGCCACGCGGTCGTAGCTGGACGCCGACGGAAACTTCGGGAAGTGCTGCGGCGCGCGCGCGCCGGCGCCGCACGGCGGCTCGTGCTGGAGGATGGACCACAGCGTCTCGCGCATCGTCTCGGGCGAGCCGCTCTTGTGCAGGTAGCCGGCCGCACCCATGGCCTTGGCCTGGCGCACGACGAACTCGTCCTGCGTGCCCGAGAGGATCAGCACCCGCGCCTCGGGGTGCTCGGCCAGCATCTGCGCCAGGCCGTTCAGGCCTTTGCAGTCTGCGAGGTTCAGGTCGAGCAGCACCAGCTCGATGTCGTCGTGCCGGGCGTGCAGCTGCAGCGCGTCGGCGAGCGTCGCCGCCTCGACCCACTCGATGCCGTCCCACTCGGGCGCGCTGAACAGCGCCTTCACGCCCAGGCGCACCAGGTCGTGGTCCTCGACCAGCAGCACCTTGTGGCGCGGCATGCCGTGCGGCAGCACGGCCGCGACGGGCGACGCGTGGTGGCCCCTCAGCAAGGCCGTAGAGGGTATCGATTCCATCGTGCTGCGTCCCCAATGTTCGGCCTGCGACGAAGGGCCTGCCGTTCGGCTCGGCGCGGCATCGCGGCCTGTTGTTGTGAATCACCTCGTGCGCGGCGCCTGTCATCGTCGTCGACGATGGCTTGCCCCGTGCCGCTGGCAGTATGCGGCGGCAATCGTGACAAGACAAACCCCTTGGGCGCCAACAGATTAGGGGGAACGAGCCGTGCAAGCGGCCACGGCCCCGCGGCACGGGCCGGACATGACCAAAGACAACTGCGTCGCCGAACGCGCCTGCCTACATTGCACGGCACATGCAACCGCCGCGTTCGCAACGCTTGCGCCCATTCGATCCTCGAACATGACCGCGATCGACGTCGATGCCCTGCTGGCTCCGGTGAGCGAGGCCGCGCCCAGCGGCCCCGACCTGGGGTACGACGCGGCGTTCCACGCGCTCGAGGAGGCATCGCGCGGCAAGCCCGAGCAGCAGTACGGCGACACGGTGATCGCCGCAGTCGAGCCCGACTGGCGCACGATGAAGGAACAGGCGCTGCTGCTGGCGCAGCGCACCCGCGACCTGCGCGTCGCGATCGCGCTCGCGCGCGCCGGGGCGCGGCTGGACGGGTTCGCCGGCTTCGCGACCGGGCTGGCACTGGTGCACGGCCTGCTCGAGCGCCAGTGGGACACGGTGCACCCGCAGCTCGACGCGAGCGACCGCGACGACCCGACGATGCGCCTGAACGCGCTGGACCCGCTGGCCGATGCCGACACGCTGATCGCCGACCTGCGCGCGGCGCCGCTGTCCGGCGCGCGCGGCAGCATCACGGTGCGCCAGGTCGAGCTCGCGTTCGGCAAGGTCGATGCGATCGCCGGCGAGTCAGCGGTCAGCGAAGCCGGCGCGCTGCAGGGCATTGCCGACGCGGCGCAGCAAACGACCGGCCTGCTCGATGCGATGCTCGCGGTGCATGCGCAGGTGCGCGCCATCGAGACGCTGGTCGGCGCCAAGGTCGGCGCCGCGCGTGCACCGGACCTGAAGGTGCTGCGCCATGTCACGGAGGCGCTCGCGAAGGCGGCGCAGGCCGCACGCGGCGAGGCCGTCGCGTCGGGCGACGGCGGGAGCGCCGACGGCGCGGCCGCGAGCCCGGCCCGGCGCGGCGACAACGGCAGCGGCGGCGTGTCCGGTGCGATCGGCAGCCGCGACGACGCGCTGCAGGCGCTGGATCGGGTCTGCGACTGGATCGAACGCCACGAGCCGACCAACCCGGCGCCGCTCTTGATCCGCCGCGCGAAGCGGCTGATGACGAAGAACTTCATGGACATCATCCGCGACCTCGCGCCCGACGGGCTGAGCCAGGTCGAGCGCATCGCGGGCGTCGAGAACGAGTAGCCGTCACATCCCGAGGTTCAACCAGGAGCGACCCATGGCCACCAGCAGTCAGAAGTTCATTGCCCGCAACCGCGCGCCGCGCGTGCAGATCGAATACGACGTGGAGCTGTACGGCGCCGAGAAGAAGATTCAGCTGCCGTTCGTGATGGGCGTGCTGTCGGACCTGTCGGGCAAGCCCAGCGAGCCGCTGCCGCCGGTGGCCGAACGCAAGTTCCTCGAGATCGACGTGGACAACTTCGACTCGCGGATGAAGTCGATGAAGCCGCGCGCCGCGTTCCAGGTGCCCAACACGCTGACCGGCGAGGGCAACGTCGCGGTCGACATCACGTTCGAGAGCATGGACGACTTCTCGCCGGCGGCGGTCGCACGCAAGGTCGACGCGCTCGCGAAGCTGCTCGAGGCGCGCCAGCAGCTCTCCAACCTGATCACCTACATGGACGGCAAGACCGGCGCCGAGGAGCTGCTCGCGAAGGTGCTCGCGGACCCGGCGCTGTTGAACACGCTGGCCACCGCGAAGAAGCCGGCAGACGCCGC
The DNA here is from genome assembly GCA_036568605.1 of Burkholderiaceae bacterium. GTDB lineage: Bacteria > Pseudomonadota > Gammaproteobacteria > Burkholderiales > Burkholderiaceae_C > DATCSE01. The sequence goes on from DATCSE010000132.1 coordinate 11,041, forward strand.
TTGATCGGCACGGAGCACACACCATGGCAACACAAGGTTCGCAAGAGTCGGCTCTCCAGGGCGTCGAATACCAGGGCGGCGAGTTCGCCGCGCTCTTGAACAAGGAGTTCAAGCCGAAGAGCGACGAAGCCAAGTCGGCGGTCGAGAACGCGGTGCTGACGCTCGCGCAGCAGGCGCTCGCGCAGACCCAGCTGGTCAGCAGCGACGTGATCAACTCGATCGAGTCGATGATCGCCGAGCTCGACCGCAAGCTGACCGAGCAGATCAACCGGATCCTGCACCACCCGGACTTCCAGCAGCTCGAGAGCGCGTGGCGCGGGCTGCACTACCTCGTCAACAACACCGAGACCGACGAGATGCTGAAGATCCGCGTCATGAACGTCTCGAAGAACGACCTGGGCAAGACGCTGAAGCGCTACAAGGGCACCGCGTGGGACCAGAGCCCGTTCTTCAAGAAGCTGTACGAGGAGGAATACGGCCAGTTCGGCGGCCAGCCGTACGGCTGCCTGCTCGGCGACTACTACTTCGACCAGAGCCCGCCGGACGTCGAGCTGCTCGGCGAGATGTCGAAGATCGCCGCGGCCGCGCACGCGCCGTTCATCGCCGCGGCCAGCCCGAACCTGATGCAGATGGGCTCGTGGCAGGAGCTCGCGAACCCGCGTGACCTGACCAAGATCTTCCAGACGCCCGAGTACGCCGCCTGGCGCTCGCTGCGCGAATCGGACGACGCGCGTTATGTCGGCCTCGCGATGCCGCGTTTCCTCGCGCGCCAGCCGTACGGCGCGAAGACCAACCCGGTCGAGGACTTCAACTTCGAGGAAGACACGGCCGGCGCCGACCACAACAAGTACGCCTGGGCCAACTCGGCCTATGCGATGGCGGTCAACATCAACCGATCGTTCAAGCTGTACGGCTGGTGCTCGCGCATCCGCGGCATCGAGTCGGGCGGCGCGGTCGAGGGCCTGCCGACGCACACCTTCCCGACCGACGACGGCGGCGTCGACATGAAGTGCCCGACCGAGATCGCGATCAGCGACCGGCGCGAGGCCGAACTCGCGAAGAACGGCTTCATGCCGCTGGTGCACCGCAAGAACTCCGACTTCGCCGCGTTCATCGGCGCGCAGTCGCTGCAGAAGCCGTTCGAGTACGACGACCCCGACGCGACCGCCAACGCGCGCCTCGCCGCGAACCTGCCGTACCTGTTCGCGACCTGCCGCTTCGCGCACTACCTGAAGTGCATCGTGCGCGACAAGGTCGGCTCGTTCAAGGAGCGCGAGGACATGTCCAAGTGGCTGAACCGCTGGATCATGAACTACGTCGACGGCGACCCGGCCAACTCGTCGGAGATCACCAAGTCGCAGAAGCCGCTGGCCGCGGCCGAAGTGACCGTCGAGGAGATCCCCGGCAACCCCGGCTGGTACAGCAGCAAGTTCTTCCTGCGCCCGCACTACCAGCTCGAAGGCCTGACCGTGTCGCTGCGGCTGGTTTCGACGCTGCCGTCCGTGAAAGCCGCGTGATGTCGCAGTTGGAACGACCGCACCGCTTTCTCCTTGATCCTTCCTCTTCATCCGGAGCACCCACATGACCACCGACACCCACCTCAAATTCGACGGCGTCGACGGCGAAGCCACCCACAAGGACCACAAGGGCGAGATCGAGCTCCTGTCGTGGAACTGGGGCGTCGCCCAGCACGCCGGCCTGGCCGGTGGCGGCTCGGGCAAGGGCAAGGCCGAGCCCGGCCACCTGAGCTTCGTGCACCTGTACGACAAGGCCTCGCCGGTGCTGGCCAAGCACTGCGTCGCCGGCAAGCACTTCGCGACCGCGACGCTGACCGCGCGCAAGGCCGGCGAGGGCCAGAAGGACTTCCTGAAGCTCACGCTGAAGGAAGTGCTGATCACCAGCGTGCAGCCGGCGGGCAGCACCGGCGGCGACATCACCGAGGCCGTCTCGTGCTCGTACAAGGACATCGAGTTCGAATACAAGCCGCAGGACGACAAGGGCGGACTCGGCGGCGCGGTGAAGTTCGGCTGGAACGTCGCGTCCACGGAAACCCGCTGATCGGGGCGACGCGATGCCGTCGTCGCCGCGTCCCGCCGCCGCCGTTGCGACTGCCGGCCAGGACGGCACTGCCGATGTCTTCCTGGCGGTCGTCGGGCGCAAGCAGGGCCCGATCAAGGGCGAGTGCCGCGCGGTCGGCCACGAGGACGAGATCGCCGCGCGCACCTGGTGTTGGGGCATGAGCGCGCCCAGCGCGATCGGCTCGACCGCCGCGACGCGCCGCCGCGTGCACGAGGAGCTGGTCGTGACCAAGCACCTCGATGCCGCGAGCACCCGGCTGATGAACGCGCTGGCCACCAACGAGGAGCTGAAGTCGGTGACGCTGAGCCTGCGCAAGGCCGGCGCGGGCGGCGACGACTTCTTCACGATCACGCTGGAGTCCGGCCGCGTCTCGGACCTGCATGTCGAATCCGACGACGGCGGCGGCGTCGTCGAGGTCGTCAAGTTCGCATTCCAGAAGATCGAAGTGACGTACCACGCGCAGCTCGCCGGCGGCGGTGTCGGCGCGGCGCAGGTGTTCCAGGACGAGCTGGTCTCACCATGACCGCCGCACTCGCGCAGGAGCATCTCGCGGCCGGCCGCGTGCGCGAGGCGCTCGCGGCGTTGCAGGCCGCGGTGCGCACAAAGCCGGCCGATGCGAAGCTGCGCGTCTTCTTGTTCCAGCTGCTGTGCGTGCTCGGCCAGTGGCCGCGCGCGGCGACCCAGCTCGAGGTCTGCGGCGAGCTCGACGCGGCGACGCTCGCGATGGTCAACACCTACCGCGAGGCGCTGAAGTGCGAGCTGGTGCGCGAGGCGGTGTTCGCCGGCCGAACCACGCCGATGGTGTTCGGCGAGCCGCAGCCGTGGGTCGCGTGGCTGGTCGAGGCGCTGCAGGCCGATGCCCGCGGCGAGCGCGCGGTTGCCGGCAAGCTGCGCCGCGAGGCGCTGGAAATGGCGCCGGCCAGCGCCGGCAGCGCGAACGGCCAGCCGTTCGACTGGATCGCCGATGCCGACTCGCGCCTGGGCCCGGTGCTCGAGGCGATGGTCAACGGGCGCTACTGCTGGATCCCGTTCGGCGCGCTCGCCGCCGTGCACCTGCAGGCGCCCGAAGACCTGCGCGATGTCGTCTGGACGCCGGCGCAGCTCGAGTTCCCGAACGGCGGCAACGCGATCGCGCTGATCCCGACGCGTTACGGCTACGCCGGCGGCGGCACGCCCGACGGCGCGAACGAGGCCGAGCTGCTGGCGCGCCGCACCGAGTGGGACGAGCTCGCCCCCGAGCAATATGCCGGCCGCGGCCAGCGCGTGTTCGCGACCAGTGCGCAGGACATCGGGTTGCTGGAGCTGCGCGAGCTGGCGATCGCGGCTTCGTCGACATGAATGCCTGCTTCGCGTGAGCACAACACCGCACGACCGCCTGCAGCCGGCCCTGCTGGACCGGCTCCGCAACGACCCGCACGAAGGCGACGGCGACGCGCGCGTGATGACCAAGCAGGAGCTGCGCGCCGCGGTGTTGCGCGACCTGTCGTGGCTGTTCAATTCGGTGCAGCCGCTGAGCGAGCTGGCCGAGCGCTACCCGATCGCCGTCGACTCGGTGCTGAACTACGGGCTGCCGCCGATCTCCGGCCAGCTCGCATCGCGCATCGACGTGGGCCTGCTCGAGCGCCACATCCGCGACGCGATGCTGCGCTTCGAGCCGCGCATCCTGGCCGACACGCTGCAGGTGCGCGCGCTCGAGTTCGACAACGCGCTCGAGACCCACAACGTCATCGAGTTCGAGATCCGCGGCTTCCTCTGGGCGCAGCCGGTCCCGCTGGAACTGCTGCTGCGCACCCAGCTCGATCTGGAGATCGGCCAGGTCGTGATCCACGACGGCTTTGCGCGGTGAGGACGTACGCATCACCATGGACCCGCGGCTGCTGCGCCTGTACTCCGACGAGCTGACGCACCTGCGCGAGCGCGGCGCCGAATTCGCGCGCGAATTTCCGCGCATCGCGGCGCGGCTCTCGATGGAGGGCCTCGAGGTCGCCGATCCGTATGTCGAGCGGCTGCTCGAAGGCTTCGCGTTCCTGACCGCGCGCATCCAGCTCAAGCTCGAGGCCGAATACCCGCGGCTGGTGCAGCACCTGCTCGAGGCGGCGTATCCGAACTTCCTCGCCCCGGTGCCGGCGATGATGATCGTGCGGCTGGTCCCCGACGCGGCCGATCCGAACCTGCTGCACGGTGCGCGCGTGAAGCGCGGCAGCACGGTGCGCAGCGAGCTGCCGCGCGGCCAGAACACCTTGTGCGAGTTCCGCACCGCGCACGACGTGCAACTGTGGCCGATCGAGATCGCCGCGGTGCAGTACTTCACCCATGCGCCGGACCTGCCGCTCGCGCAGCTGCCCGGCGGCCAGCGGGCGCGCGGCGGATTGCGGATCCGGCTGCGCGCGCTGGGCGGCGCGAGCTTTCGCGATCTGCCGATCGACACGCTGGCGATCCACATCGCCGCCGCCGACCCGATCGCGTACCGACTGCACGAGCTCGTGCTCGGCAACTGCCTGGGCAGCTGGGTGCGGCCGCCGAAGAGCGATGCGCCGAGCGACGGCTGGCGCGACGCGGCCGGCAGCCTCGCCGCGCTCGGCTACCGCGACGACGAGGCGCTGCTGCCGATCACGCAGCGCGGTTTCTCGGGCTACCGGCTGCTGCAGGAGTACGCGGCGCTGCCGCAGCGCTTCCTCGCTTTCGCGGTCGACGACTTGCGCACGCGGCTCGCGCGCGTGAACGGCACCGAGGCCGAGATCGTGCTGTTGTTCGGGCGCGGCGACGCGTCGCTCGAATCGCTGGTCGATGCCGCGAGCCTCGCGCTGTTCTGCACGCCGGCGGTCAACCTGTTCCCGAAGCGGCTCGACCGCATCGCGCTGACGCCGGCGAACTGGGAACACCACGCGGTGCCCGACCGCACCCGGCCGATGGACTTCGAGGTGCACAGCATCCAGACCGTCACCGGCTTCGGCACCGGCAGCGTCGCCGAGCAGCAGTTCCTGCCGATGTATGCGAACCTGCACACCGAGACGCGCAGCCACGGCGCGTACTACACGGTGCGGCGCGAACCGCGCGTGCTCTCGGCGGCGCAGAAGGCGCACGGGCCGCGCTCGTCGTATGTCGGGCAGGAGGCGTACCTCGCGCTGGTCGATGCACACCAGGCGCCGTATCGCGAAGACCTGCGCCAACTCGCGGTCAGCGCGCTGTGCACGAACCGCGATCTGCCGAACCTGCTGCCCGGCGGGCGCGGCGACAGTGCCGCGGACGGCACGACGAGCGGCGACTGGGTGCTCGATGCCGCCGGCGCGACCGCGCAGGTGCGCTGCATCACGGGGCCGACGCGCCCGCAGATGCGCTTCGGCGACGGCGACCTCGGCTGGTCGCTGGTCAGCCAGCTCTCGCTGAACTACCTGACGATCGCCGGCGACGACCCGGCCCGCGCCGCCGCGGCGCTGCGCAGCATGCTCGCGCTGTACGGCCCGGCGCACGACGACAGCGGCTGGTCCAAGCAGCTCGACGGGCTGGTCGGCGTGCAGGCACGCCAGGTCGTGCGCCGCCTGCCGATGGCCGGGCCGCTGACCTTCGGCACCGGCCTCGAGATCACCGCGTCGGTCGACGACCTCGCGTTCCAGGGCGGCAGCGCGTTCCTGCTGGGCTGCCTGCTGGAGCGCTTCTTCGCACGCCATGTGGCGCTGAACACCTTCAGCGAGACCGTGCTGCGCAGCACCGCGCGCGGCGAGGTGATGCGCTGGCCGGCGCGGCTCGGCGATCAAGCACTGGCATGAACCGCACCGCATCGACGGCCCGCGCTGGCGCATGGCTCCTTCTCCCGCTTGCGGGAGAAGGCGGGGGATGAGGGTGACGCGCGGCCACCCTCACCCCAACCCTCTCCCGCCAGCGGGAGAGGGAGCCATGCTTGCGCAACTGTTCGGCGAGCTCGCCGCCGCTCCCCACGCGTTCGACTTCTACGCGCTGATGCGGCGCATCGACGTGCTGTCGCCGAACGCGCCGCGGCTGGGCCGCGCGCTGCGGCCCACGTTCGAGCCGGTGCGGCTCGGGCAGGATCCGGAGCTGGACTTCGCGCCGGCCGCGATCTCGTCGTTCGAGACCTCCGCCACCACGCCACCGCGCATCGGCGTGCGCTTCTTCGGCCTGTTCGGCCCGCACGGCCCGCTGCCGCTGCACCTGACCGAGTACGCACGCGAGCGCTTGCGCCATCACGCCGACCCGGGCTTCGCGCGCTTCGCCGACCTGTTCCACCACCGGCTGCTTGCGCTGTTCTACCGCGCCTGGGCGCAGGCCCAGCCCACCGTGCAGCACGACCGGCCGGCCGATGACCAGTTCGCGAAGTGGCTGGGTGCGCTGTTCGGGCTCGCACCGCGCGAGCTGCGCGAGCGCGATGCGGTCGGCGACGACGCGAAGCGCTTTCAGGCCGGCCTGCTCGCACGCGGCGTCAAGAACGCCGAGGGACTGGTGATGCTGCTGCAGCACCACTTCGGCGTGCCGGTGCGGGTGCAGGGTTTCGTCGGCCACTGGATGCGGTTGCGCCCGGCCGACCGCACGCGGCTCGAGACCGTGCGGCTCGGCCGGCGCCCCGAGGCCAGTGCGCAGTTGGGCGTCGGCGCGACGCTGGGCTCGAAGGTCTGGGACCGGCAGAGCAAGTTCCGCATCCACCTCGGGCCACTGACGCTCGCGCAGTACGAATCGTTCCTGCCAGGATCGCCGGCGCTGCCGGTGCTGCGCGACTGGGTGCGCCAGTACGTGGGGCTCGCTCGCGCCTGGGATGTGCGACTCGCGCTCGCGGGCTCCGACGTGCCGGCCGCAAGCTTGGGCCGCGCGACCCGCCTCGGCTACACGAGCTGGCTGGGCGGCACGCGCCGGCGCGGCGCACGACGGCCGGCGACCGCGCGCGACGACCTCGTGTTCAGCGCCGAACGCATCCTGGAGGAGGACCGCCATGTCCGAGATCAGCCGTAGCGCCCTGTTCGGCAAGCTCAACCCGCTGGCCTACAAGGCGATCGAAGGCGCGACCGTGTTCTGCAAGCTGCGCGGCAACCCGTATGTCGAGCTGCAGCACTGGTTCGCGCAGATCCTGCAGCAGCCCGACAGCGACCTGCACCGCATCGTCAAGCACTACGGGCTCGATGCCTCGCTGCTCGCGGCCGACCTGCAGGCCTCGCTGGACCGGCTGCCGCGCGGCGCGGCCTCGGTGACCGACCTGTCGAGCTTCGTCGAGAGCGCGGTCGAGCGCGGCTGGGTCTACGGCTCGCTGATGTTCGGCGGGCGCGAGGTGCGCACCGGCTATCTGCTGGTCGGCCTGCTGAAGTCGCCCAATCTGCGCAACGTGCTGCTGGGCATCAGCCGGCAGTTCGAGCGCATCAAGGTCGACGACCTGACCGACAACTTCGCATCGCTGCTCGCGCAGTCGCCCGAAGCGGCGCAGACCGCCACCGACGGCAGTGCCGCGCCCGGCGAAACCAGCGGCGCGATCGCGCCGGCCGCGATGGGCAAGCAGGAGGCGTTGAAGCGTTACGCGGTCGACCTGACCGAGCGCGCGAAGAAAGGCGAGCTCGACCCGGTGGCCGGCCGCGACGAGGAGATCCGCCAGATCGTCGACATCCTGATGCGGCGGCGCCAGAACAACCCCATCCTGACCGGCGAGGCCGGCGTCGGCAAGACCGCGGTCGTCGAAGGTTTCGCGCTGCGCCTGGCCCGCGGCGACGTGCCGCCGCAGCTGAAGGACGTGTCGCTGTACGTGCTCGACATCGGCCTCCTGCAGGCCGGCGCGAGCATGAAGGGCGAGTTCGAGAATCGGCTGCGCCAGGTGATCGACGAGGTGCAGGCCAGCGCCAAGCCCATCATCCTGTTCATCGACGAGGCGCACACGCTGATCGGTGCCGGCGGCGCGGCCGGCACCGGCGACGCGGCGAACCTGCTGAAGCCGGCGCTCGCCCGCGGCAAGCTGCGCACGATCGCCGCGACCACCTGGGCCGAATACAAGAAGTACTTCGAGAAGGACCCGGCGCTGACGCGGCGCTTCCAGGTCGTGCAGGTCGGCGAGCCCAGCGAGGAGAAGGCGGTGCTGATGCTGCGCGGCGTGGCCTCGGTGCTGGAGAAGCATCACCGGGTGCAGCTGCTCGACGAGGCAATCGAGGCGGCGGTCAAGCTTTCGCACCGCTACATTCCGGCGCGCCAGTTGCCGGACAAGGCGGTGAGCCTGCTCGACACCGCCTGCGCGCGGGTCGCGGTCAGCCAGCATGCGACGCCGCCGGAGCTCGAAGACACGCAGCACCGCATCGCCGCGCTGACGATAGAGCGCGAGATCATCGAGCGCGAGGAGAACGTCGGCATCGCGATCGGCGAGCGCAAGACGCGGGTCGACGCCGAGCTCGCGACGGCGCGCGACCGGCTGGGGGTGCTGGAGAAGCGCTACGAGGAGGAGAAGGGGCTGGTCGATCGGGTGCTGACGATACGGGCGGAGTTGCGGGCCGGGTTCAAGCCGGTGCCCGATCCCGTTCGGGCCGAGCCTGTCGAAGCCCTGTCACGAGGTGCACCAGCCCTTCGACAAGCTCAGGGCGAACGGGATGGGGCGGGTGGGGCTCAGGACAATCAACGCGAAGCCCTTCTCGCCGAACTCCAGCAACTCCAGACCCGCCTCCACGCGCTGCAAGGCGACTCCCCGCTGGTCCTCCCGGTCGTCGACGAACAAGCCGTCGGCGCCGTCGTGCAGGACTGGACCGGCATTCCCGTCGGTCGCATGGTGAAGAACGAGGTCGAGTCGGTGCTCAAGCTCGCCGACACGCTGAACGCCCGCGTGATCGGCCAGAAGCACGCGCTCGACATGATCGCCAGGCGCATCCAGACCTCGCGCGCGAAGCTCGACAACCCGGGCAAGCCGATCGGCGTGTTCCTGCTGTGCGGCACCTCCGGCGTCGGCAAGACCGAGACCGCGCTCGCGCTGGCCGAGGCGCTGTACGGCGGCGAGCAGAACGTGATCACGATCAACATGAGCGAGTACCAGGAGGCGCACACGGTCTCGACGCTGAAGGGCTCGCCGCCCGGCTACGTGGGCTACGGCGAGGGCGGCGTGCTGACCGAGGCGGTGCGCCGCCGGCCGTACAGCGTGGTGCTGCTCGACGAGGTCGAGAAGGCGCACCCCGACGTGCACGAGCTCTTCTTCCAGGTCTTCGACAAGGGCTGGATGGAAGACGGCGAAGGTCGCTACATCGACTTCAAGAACACGATCATTTTGTTGACCAGCAACGCCGGCAGCGAGCTGATCATGAACCTGTGCAAGGACCCGGAACTGATGCCGGAACCCGAGGGCATCGCCGCGGCGCTGCGCGAGCCGCTGCTGAAGGTGTTCCCGGCGGCGCTGCTCGGGCGCCTGGTGACGATCCCGTACTACCCACTGTCGCCGCAGATGCTGCGCACGATCATCCGGCTGCAGCTGGGGCGCATCCAGAAGCGGGTGCAGGCCAACCATGGCATTCCGTTCACGTACGACGATGCGGTGGTCGAGCTGGTGGCGAGCCGCTGCAACGAGATCGAGAGCGGCGGGCGCGTGATCGACGCGATCCTGACCAACACCGTGCTGCCGAAGATCAGCCACGAGTATTTGATGCGGCTGTCGGGCGGGCAGGCGATCCGGCGCGTGGCGCTGGCGGTCGAGGGTGGGGACTTCACGTATGCGTTCGATTAGTCCGTTGATGGCACGCGACGACCCTCACCCCAGCCCTCTCCCAGGGGGAGAGGGAGAGGAAGTCACGCTGGGCGAGGCTCTGGCGCGGGCGGTTGCGCTGCTGCGCAACGAGCAGCTGGACGATGCCGAGGCGCTGCTCGCCCAGATTCGCGAGGCCGTGCCCGACGATCCGGATGCGCTGCATTTCCAGGGCGTGCTGCGCCATGCGCAGGGCCGCACCGACGACGGCATCGCGCTGATCCGCGCATCGCTTGCCTCCCTCGAGACGCAGCCCGGCGCGTGGAACAACCTCGGCAACCTGCTCGTGCATGCGCAGCGCTTCGACGAGGCCGCGCGCGCCTACGACACCTGCGTGCGCCACGCCGACTCGAACCCGGGCGGCGACTCTGCCGCGGCGGACGCGCTGAACAACCTCGCGATCCTGCAACGCCGGCACGGCCGCTGGATCGAGTCCGAGGGTTCGGCGCGCCGCGCGATCGCACTGCGGCCCGATTTCGGTGACGCCTGGTACAACCTGTCGCTCGCGCTGATGGGGCAGCAGCGCGTGCACGAGGGGCTGGTCGCGAGCAGCCACGCGATCACGCTCGGGCCGCGCCAGACGCTGGGGCGCTCGCAGGTGATACGCGCGCTGACGCTGCTGGGCGAGCGCGAGCAGGCCGCGCAGCTCTACCGCGAGTGGTTGGCCGAGGAGCCCGACAACCCGGTCGTGCAACACATGCTCGCGGCCTGCGACGACGCGCCCGGCGCGGCACCGCCGCGGGCCAGCGATGCGTATGTCGAGACCGTGTTCGACGCGTATGCCGAGAGCTTCGATGCGAGCCTCGAGCGGCTGCACTACCGCGCGCCGGAGCTGGTCGCGCACGAGCTCCAACGGCTGCTGGCCGCGCCGAGCGCGGCGCTCGCGATCGTCGATGCCGGCTGCGGCACCGGCCTGTGCGGGCCGCTGCTGCGGCCATGGGCCGCGCGGCTCGCCGGCTGCGACCTCTCGGTGGGCATGCTGCGCCGCGCGAAGGCGCGGGGCTGCTACGACGTGCTGCACAAGGCCGAGCTGAGCCACTACCTCGCGACCCAGCCGGGCGCGTTCGATGTCGTCGTCTCGGCCGACACGCTGTGTTATTTCGGCGATCTGCACGAGGTGCTGGCCGCCTCGGCGCGCGCGCTGCGGCCCGGCGGGCGGCTGATGTTCACCGTCGAGGCGCTGGATGACGCCGACCTCGAGCCGCTGCGCCTGCAGGCCACCGGCCGCTACGCACATGCGCGTGCACACCTGCACGCGAGCCTGGAGGCGGCGGGCTTTGCCGAACTGCGCATCGAGCCCGCAGTCTCGCGCACCGAAGGCGGGCGCGACGTGGCCGGCTGGCTTGCCAGCGCACGCAAGGCGCCGTGAACGCGTCCCCAACGTGCAGCCGCTCCGATGACTTTCGTCGCTTGAGCGCGCCGGACCCGCTGCCTACAGTCGTCCGCAAATGCAACCGCATCCGTTTCGCATCAAGACGCCGTTGCCCGAGGGAGACCTGCTGCTGCAGTCCTTCAGCGTCGAGGAGGCGCTGAG
>DATCSE010000133.1:0-11708 GCA_036568605.1 Burkholderiaceae bacterium
GCGCGCATTCGCGCGTCGCTGCCGGCGAGCCAGTCGCCGAACCTGTTCGCGCTCGGCAAGGCCGGGGTCTTTCTCGCGCAGGAGCCGTTCACGGTCTGAGCGGCGGCGCGGTCGTTCGGCGGCCTCGCATTACGACAACAACGTCATTGGGGAGACGGCATGGCAACCGATGGGGCCGCGCGCGACGGCCACCGCGACCGCGGCGGCGACATCACCTTCATCGTGCCGGGCCAGGTGCAAGCCGCCGGCCCGCGCGCGGCTGGCGCACCGGGCACCGTGAGGGCCGCGGTGCGCGTCGGCGCGCTGCGCGGGGGCGCGGGGCCAGCCGCTGCGGGCGCCGAGGCCGACCACAACCTGGTGCGCGTCACCGCGCGGCCCGGCGAGGACGTGGTCGTGCTGACCGTCAGCGGCGGTCCGACGCTGGTGCTGCATCCACGGGACGCGCAGGATCTGATGCTGGCCCAGGCCGGCGCGAGCGGTACCGCGCCGTCATCGAAACGGACCGGCGCGCGCGGCGCGGCCGCCGGCGCCGCGCCGAAGGGGGAGCCGAAGCGCGAGGATGAGGACGAGATCGTCGTCACGCCGCAGCTCGGCTGGCCCACGGTCGGGCTGGACGCAACCCGCGCTGCGACGCGCGGGCCTGTCGGCCAGGCCATCCTGTCCGGCTTCGAAGTCGTCACGAACCTGTTCAAGGACCCGGCCGAGAAGCTGGTCGCCGCAGCGGTCACGAAGCATGTCGACGACCAGGTCATCGCCGGCGTCTATGCGCTGAAGCCCGACATGCTCGACGGCCTGAAGGCCAGCGGCGCGAAGCCGCTCGCGAACGTGCCGGCGGCCGACGACGGCGGGCCGCTGCTGGTGCTGGTGCACGGCACCTTCGTCGACACCGCGAGCACGTTCCGCAAGCTGTGGGACCAGCACCCCGACGCGGTGCGCACGCTGTTCGGCGCGTACCGCCAACGCGTCTACGCGCTCGACCACCCGACGATGGGCGCGAGCCCGATCGCCAACGCGCTGACGCTCGCGAATGCACTCCCGCCCGGCGCCCGGCTGCACCTCGTGACGCACTCGCGCGGCGGGCTGGTCGCCGAGGTGCTCGCGCGTGCCTGCAGCGGCCAGCCGGTGAGCGATGCGGACGCGGCGTTCTTCGCCGGCGACGCCTATGCGCAGCACCTCGCCGACCTGCGCAAGCTGACCCGGCTGGCACAGAGCAAGGGGCTGCGGGTCGAGCGCGTCGTGCGCATCGCCTGCCCGGCGCGCGGCACCACGCTCGCCTCGAAACGCTTCGACGCGTACCTCTCGGTGCTGAAGTGGGGACTGGAGCTCGCCGGCATCCCGGTCGCACCGCAGCTCGTCGGCTTCCTGCACGAGGTCGCGCGGCGCCGCGCCGAGCCGACCGAGCTGCCCGGCATCGAAGCGATGATGCCGGAGAGCCCGTTCATCCAGTGGCTCAACAACAGCGCGGACCAGGCCATCCCCGGCGAGTTGCGCGTGATCGCCGGCGACCTGCAGGGCGACTCCATCGGCTCGTGGGTCAAGACGCTGCTGTCCGACGCGTTCTACTGGACCGACAACGACCTGGTCGTGCAGACGCGTTCGATGTACGGCGGGGCGCCGCGCGCGCCGATCGCCGGCGGCGGGGGCGCGAACAACGCCGGCGCGAGCTTCGTGCTCGACCGCGGCGGCCAGGTCACGCACTTCAACTACTTCGCGAACGAGCGCACCGTGCGCGCGCTGGTTGCCGCGCTGACGACGAACGATGCGCCGTCCGACTTCGCCGCGATCGGCCCGCTGTCGTGGGCCGGCGAGGATGCCAGCGGCACGCGCGCCGCCCGCGCCGTCGTGCGCTCGCGCGGCGCCGACGCGAAGGCCGCGGCCGACCGCCCGGCGGTGTTCGTGCTGCCCGGCATCCTCGGCTCGAATCTCAAGCTCGACGGCGAGCGCATCTGGCTCGGCGTGCGTTTCGTCAACGGGCTGAAGCGGCTCGCGTGGGACCCGGCGACCGCATCGCATGTCGAGCCCGACGGCCCGATCGGCATGGTCTACGACGACCTGATCGAACGGCTCGCGGACACGCACGAGGTGATCCCGTTCGCGTTCGACTGGCGCCGCCCGATCGAGGACGAAGCGCGCCGCCTCGCCGCCGCGGTCGATCTCGCGCTGACCGCGCGCAACGCCAGCCAGCAGCCGGTGCGCATCGTCGCGCATTCGATGGGCGGGCTGGTCGCGCGCACGATGCGGCTCGAGAAGCCCGACACCTGGGCCCGCATGATGGCGCGCGACGGCGCGCGCTTCCTGATGCTGGGCACGCCCAACGGCGGCTCGTGGGCGCCGATGCAGGTGATGTCGGGCGACGACACCTTCGGCAACGCGCTGGTCGCGTTCGGCGCGCTGTTCGACAACGCCGGCGCACGCCGGATGATGTCCGGCCTGCCGGGCTTCCTGCAGCTGCAGGCGGCGCTGCTCGATCCGCAGCTCGGGCTCGACAAGGCGAGCACCTGGGCCGAGCTCGCGGCGAAGGACATCGAGCTGCTGAAGAGCGTCAGCCTCTGGCACCGGCTCGAAGGCCCGCAGCGCACGATCTACGAGTGGGGCGCGCCGCCGCAGGCCGTGCTGGACCAGGCCGTCGCGCTGCGCCGCAAGCTCGACGCGCAGGTCGCGGCGCTGGACGGCGATGCGGCCAAGATGCTGCTGGTGGTCGGCCATGCGCCGTTCACGCCGGCCGGCATCACGTTCGGCGACAACGGTCTCGAATACCTGAACACGCCCGACGACGGCGACGGCCGCGTCACGCTGCAAAGCGCCTTGCTGCCCGGCGTGCAGACCTGGAAGGTCGACGCCGAGCACGGCAAGCTCCCCAGCACCACGAGCGCGTTTGCCGCGTACCTGGAACTGCTCGCGAACGGCGACACCGCGCTGCTGCCGCGGCACCCGGTCGCGGCGCCGGGGACTCGCGCCGCCGCCGTCGGGGCCGCGGGCCCGGCGCCGGCCGGGGCCGCACCGGTGCGCAGCCGGCCGTCGCGCAGCGTGGCCGCATTCGTGCCGCCGTCCGCCGAGGTCGATGTGCTGAGCGCCGCGCTGCCCGATGTCGCGGGCCGGCCCGTGAAGGGCGCGGCGCTGCGCGTGAAGGTGCTCAACGGCGACCTGAAGTTCATCCGCCAGCCGCTCTTGATGGGCCACTACCGCGCGCTGCTGCTGACCGGCACCGAGGAGGCGGTCGACGGGCTGGTCGGCCAGGCGATGAGCCGCTCGCTCGCGACCGGGCTGTACCCCGAGCTGCCGGGCTCCCACCAGATCTTCGACAACCGGCGCGAAGATCCGGACAACGTGTTCGACATGGCGCGCCCGAGCGCCGCGATCGTCGCCGGGCTCGGCGAGGAGGGCAAGCTGCGCGCCGTCGATCTGGTCTACACGGTGCGCCAGGCGGTGCTCGCGTACGCCCAGCGCGTCGCCGAGCAGAGCGGCGGCGGCATCGTCGAGTTCGAGATGGCTGCGACGCTGCTCGGCAGCGGCGGCACCGGCATCTCCGCCGGCACCGCGGCGCAGCTGATCGCGCAAGGCGCGCTCGAGGCGAACGCGAAGCTGCAGGAGAGCCGCTGGCCGCAGCTGGGCCAGCTCACGTTCGTCGAGCTGTTCCTGGAGCGCGCCGCCGATGCCTGGCGCGCGCTGCAGCTGCTCGAGACCACGGCGCCGAACCGCGTGCGCGTCCTCGGCAAGGTACAGCACGGCGCCGGGGCGCTGCGGCGTTCGCTCGATTCGAGCTACCGCGGCGCGGCCTACGATTTCATCAGCGCGTTGACTGTCGACCTGAGCGCGGCGCCGGCGCAGCGCTGCATCAGCTACACGCTGGATACGCGCCGCGCCCGCACCGAGGTGCGCGCGCAGCGCGCCCAGGGCTCGCTGCTGAAGGAGCTGGTGCTGAAGGCGTCGAACGACGCGAACCGCGATCCGCTGATCGGCCGCACGCTGTTCAACCTGCTGGTGCCGGTCGAGATGGAGCCGTTCCTCGGCGGCACCAGCGAGATGCTGATCGAGCTCGATGCCGGCACCGCGGCGATCCCGTGGGAGCTGCTGGACACCAATCCCGATCCGCAATCGGGCGACCAGCGCCCGTGGGCGATCCGCAGCAAGCTGCTGCGCAAGCTGCGGGTCGAGAACTTCCGCGACCATGCGCGCGATGCGAGCACCGACGACTGCGTGCTCGTGATCGGCGAGCCGGCCTGCGACCCGGTGACCTACCCGCCGCTGCCCGGCGCCCGCGCCGAGGCGATCGCGGTCGCTCGGCGGCTCGCGCAGCCCGATGTCGGCATCGCGGCCGACCGCGTCAAGCTGCTCGCGAACGGCGACGATGCGCAGAGCATCATCAACGCGCTGTTCGCGCGCGCCTACCGCGTGATCCACATCGCGGGCCACGGCGCGCCGCGTGCCGACGGCGGCGTCGTGCTGTCGGGCAGCGATACCTTCCTGGGCGCGAACGAGGTGCGGGCGATGCGCGTCGTGCCCGAGCTCGTGTTCCTGAACTGCTGCCACCTCGCCGGACGCGATGCGCAGCAGGTGCTGTCCCCGTTGCCGTACGACCGCGCCGCGTTCGCCGCGAACATTGCCGAGGAGCTGATCCGCGTCGGCGTGCGCTGCGTGATCGCGGCCGGCTGGGCGGTGGAGGACGGGCCGGCAGAGCAGTTCGCGACGACGTTCTACGCGGCGCTGCTCGGCGGCGCGCGTTTCATCGAAGCGGTCGCGGCGGCGCGCAACGCCGCGTGGAAGGCGAGCCCGCAAGGCAACACCTGGGCCGCGTACCAGTGTTACGGCGACCCGGATTGGCACTGGCAGCGGCAGGTCGGCGATGCGCAGCGTCCCGTGGTGACGGCCGGTGAGCAGTTCGCCGGCATCGCATCGCCGGTCACGCTGACGCTGGCGCTCGAGAACATCGCGATCGGGGCGCGCTACTCGAAGCCGCGTCCCGGCACGCCATCGACCGCGCAGCTCGACAAGGTGCGCTACCTCGAATCGGAGTACGCGCCGCTGTGGGGAGCGATGGGCGCGGTCGCCGAGGCGTTCGGCGTGGCCTACACCGCGACCGGCGATGCCGACAAGGCGATCGAGTGGTACACGAGGGCGCTGGGCGCGCAGGACGCGAGCGCCTCGTTCAAGGCCGCCGAAGCGCTGGGCAACCAGCTCGTGCGGCGCGGCGAGAAGGCGGTCGATGCCAAGCAGGCGCATGCCGACGTGACCGCCGGGATCCGCCAGCTCGAGTCGCTGGCCGCGCTGCAGCCGACGATAGAACGCGGCGCGCTGCTGGGCTCGGCATACAAGCGGCTGACGATGATCGAGCTCGAGGCGGGTCGCGCCGAGCCGGCCCGCCAGGCGCTGGCGAGCGCGATCGCGCACTACACCGCCGCGGCCGCCGAGGCGCGCCGACAAGGCGCATCGCATCGGTTCGCCTATCCGGCGAAGAACGCGATCAGCTGCGAGATGCGCGATGCGCTGCTCGCGAAACGCCTGCCGGCGATCGCGCCGGCGCGCTTCCACGAGTTGCGCGAATCGCTGCGCGAAGCGGCCGAGGCCGAGCCCGACTTCTGGTCCGCGGTCGGCCTGATCGAGCTGCGCGTGCTCGAGGCCGAGTGTGCCGGCGCGCTCGCGGCCGACGCTGCCGCGGCTATCGAGAAGCTGTGTGACCTGAAGGCTCGCGTGCCGGCGGTCTCGATGTGGGACTCGGTGTACACCGAGGCGCGCTTCACGCTGGAGCCGTATGAGACGCTGTTCAAGGCCGGCTCGCCCGAGCATCGCGCCGCCGGCCGCCTGCTCGCGGAGTTGAAAGGCATGGCCGGCGGCGGTTGAGCCGGGCTTGCGCGAGGTGACGGGCTGGCGGACGCTGCGCGAGGCTCGCCCGGTTGTCGGGAGAGCGCTGCTGCGGCCGCCGCGCCGACGCTGGGGCTGCCCCTACCACGCCGTTCGCCCGGAGCCTGTCGAAGGGCTCGTGCATGGGGCACCAGGCTTCGACAAGCTCAGCCCGAACCGGGATGTAGGGATGTCAGTGCGTGTGCGCAGCGGGACGATGGTGTCGGGATGCGCGTCATCACCCCCGCCACAGCCCGTTCGCCCTGAGCTTGTCGAAGGGCTCGTGCACGGGGCACCAGGCTTCGGGGATGTGGCGCCGTCACTGCGCGTGCCACAGCACCGCGAAGAAGTGGCAGGCGCTGCCGCCCAGCACGAACAGGTGCCAGACGAAATGCGCATAGCGCAGCTTCGAGTCGAACAGGAACACGACCGCGCCCAGCGTGTACGCGATGCCGCCGGCGATCAGCCACGCGAGCCCGCTGCCCGGCATGCGTGCGACCAGCGGCGCTGCCGCGATGACCGCGAGCCAGCCCATCGCGACATACAGCGCGGTCGACCACAGCAGGTGCTGCAGCCGGTTCAGCAGCTTCGCGGTGACGCCCACCGCGGCCATCGTCCAGATCGTCGCGAACAGCGACCAGCCCCAGCTGCCGCGCAGCACGCCCAGCACGAACGGCGTGTAGCTGCCGGCGATGAAGACGTAGATGGCCGCGTGGTCGAGCCGGTTCAGCCAGGTCTTGAAGCGCCCGCTGGGCCACGCGTGGTACAGCGTCGAGACGCCGTAGAGCAGCATCATCGAGCTCGAGAACACGCAGGCCGCGACGATGTTGAGCGTCGTGCTGTGCGCCGGCGCGAACGCCAGCAGGATGGGCAGCGACGCGATCGCGAACGCGAAGCCGATGCCGTGGCTGATCGCGTTGGCGATCTCCTCGCCCAGCGTCTGGGCCCGGTCGGCGAGGGTGGTCGCGGCGGTCATGGCGTCAGCGCCCACCGGTGGTGTCGACCACCGAGCCGGTCGTGTAGCTGGAGGCCTCCGAGAGCAGCCAGACGATCGCCTCGGCGACCTCCTCGGCGCTGCCGGCGCGCTGCATCGGCACCAGCGGCGCCATCTGCTTCGCGCGGTCCGGCGTGCCGCCGGAGGCGTGGATCTCGGTCTCGATGATGCCGGGGCGCACCGCGTTGACGCGTATGCCCTCGGCCGCGACCTCCTTCGCGAGGCCCATCGTGAAGACGTCGATCGCGCCCTTCGCGGCGGCGTAGTCGACATACTGGCCCGGCGAGCCGATGCGCGCTGCGGCCGACGAGAGGTTGACGATCGCGCCGCCGCGACCGCCGTGCCGCGTCGACAGCCGCTTCACCGCCTCGCGCGCGCAGTAGAAGCTGCCGAACACATTGATCGCAAACATGCGCTGCAGCCGCGCGGCGTCCATCGCATCGACCCGTGCGGCCAGGTCGACCACGCCGGCGTTGTTGACCAGCCCATACAGCGGCGGCAGTTCACGGTCCACGGTGGCGTACATCGCGAGCACCTGCGATTCGTCGGCGACGTCCCCTTGCACGGCAATCGCCGTGCCGCCCGCGTCGCGGATGCTCGCGACCACCCCATCCGCGGCCTGCGCATGGCGCGCGTAGTTGACCGCGACGGCCCAGCCGCGCCGGGCGCACAGCAACGCCGCTGCGGCGCCGATGCCGCGGCTGGCGCCGGTGATGAGCACGGTGCGCGCGCTGACGCGGGCGTCGGAAATGGATGACGTCATGGTGCGTGGACTCCGAGGGGCGTGCGCCGGGGCGCACAAACAGGCGGCGATGAAGGGGGCAGCGATGAAGCGGGCGCGCCGCGCGCAGCCCGGCTCATTGATCGTCGTCGCGGGCGCTGCCGTCGTCGGCGCCCGACGCGGCGGCGTCCTTGGCTTTCTTGTCGAGTGTCGCCTTCAACGATGTCAGGCTGTCGACGAGGCGCTCGGCCGGCACCGGGCGCGCGATCCGCAGCGCCGGCGGGAACAGGTGGTTCATGTACAGCTCTTCGCCGAGCTGGTCGGTGCGCTGCTCGTTGAACCACATCGTCACCGCGATGCCCGCGATCGCGCCGGCCGCGGCGAACCAGCGCAGCATGCGGTGCTTGGCCGGCTCGACCGCGAGCAGGTGGAAATACAGCGCGGCCGCGATGACGACGATCATGCCGACGAACGCGAAGTCGGTGAGCCACGTCCACGACAGCGAGAACGCCAGCACCGCCGGCACCGCGCCGACCGCGAGCAGCGCGATGCTGGAGAGCAGGAACACGCGCAAGTGCCAGCCGAAATGCGCCTGGTGCGTGAAGATCTTCGACAGCATCGCCCAAGCGCTGCACCAGATCGCCGCGCCCAGCACCGCGGTCAGCAGCATGTTGCCGAGCGCGCGGCCGAAGGCGTCGGGATCGGTTTCCAGGTAGGTGCTGAACGTCAGCCCGAGCACCAGCACGACAGCGGCCACCGCGATCAGGCGCAGCCGCTTCGCGAGCGGCACGGCCGCGGCCAGCGCCTGCTCGGCCGCCAGCGGCTGGTCCGGCAGCCGGATGCGCAGGCGCGTGCGGCCCAGCGTGAGCTCGATCGGCGCGCCGCCCGGCCCGGTGTCGATCGCCACAGCCTCGAGCTCGCCGGCGCGCAGGTACTTGCGGCCGTGCTGCACGCCGTTGCGCGTCGCGCCGACCTCGAGCTCGAGCACCTGCTCGCGGCGCGTCAGCGTCAGGTGCGACGCGGCGACGTGCGTGTCGCCGAGCACGATCTCGTTGTCCAGCGCGCGGCCGATGCGCAGCGGCCACGCGCCGATGGCGACGCTCTGCCGGACCTGGCCGTCGCGGTCCAGGATCTCGACCAGCGCGACCGGCCCGGCGGCGACCGCCGGCGGCAGTGCCGCATCCAGCGCCGGCGGCGCCGAAGTCATCGTGCCCGGCCACTCGCCCGGCGCGCTGCTCGGCACGATGGTCAATGGATCCATCCGTAGGCCTCGAGGTAGTGGCGCGCGAGCCGCTGAGCGTTCGGGAAGCTCACCCCCTGCGCGTCGAAGCGGCCCTGCACGCCGGCGATCTTGTCGTCCAGCGTGGCGACCAGCACCGAGACGTCGTACAGCTGCGGCAGCTTCTTGTAGGCGCGCAGGCAGACCACGGCGCGCAGCGGCAGCCCGCCGCGGTCCACATAGTCCTCGCGGCACTGCGGCTTGGTCTGGTGCTCGGCGCGCAGCCGCATGAACGACTCGTTGCGGAAGCTCGCCGAATAACGCGCGGCGAAGCGCAGCGTGCCGAGCTTGCCGCCGTCGTAGGCCTCGTGGCGCACGCTGATCGCGCCGGTCGTGTAGTCGCCGACGAAGATGCGGGTGTCCATCACGCAGTCGGAGCGCTCGAAGTCCAGCCCGCCGGTGCGCGACGGCTCGCTGGTGCCCCAGCAGCGCATGAACTGGTCGGTCGGCACCGGGACGTGGTAGCGCGGGTGCGTCGCCGCTTTCCAGCCCTGGGCGATGAAGCGGTCGGTCAGCGCGGCCTGGTGCAGCATCAGCTGATCGGTGACGATGCCGTAGGCCGCGGTCTTGATCGGCGCGGCGTCATGGCCGCGCGCCAGCAGCGTCGCCGCGAAGCTGGCCGGCACCAGGAAGCTGACCTGCTCCCCGTCGACGCGGCGCGCGACGTTGATGCCGATCACCTGGCCTTCCTGGTCCAGCGCCGGGCCGCCGCTCATGCCGCCGGACAGTGCGCCGCCGAAGAAGATCTGCGGATAGAAGCTGCGCCGCACCAGCCCGTTGTAGTTGCCCTCGGTGACCGCGAAGCCCACGTCCAGCGGGTTGCCCAGCGAGTAGAGGCGCTCGCCCTGCGCGAGCGCGCGCGACTCGGGGCGGAAGTGCAGCGCATCGAAGGTCTTGCCGGCCGCGTCGCCGGCCTTCAGCAGCGCGAGGTCGTGCAGCACGTCGATCTGCAGGATCGCGACCGGCGCCTCGCGGCCGTCGGCGGTCACGTAGACCAGGTCGTGCCGGTCCGGCTTCAGCGCGGCCTCGCTGACGACATGGAAATTCGTGATGATGTGGCCGTCGCGCGAGACGAAGAAGCCCGAGCCCACCGAGGTCTGGCTGGCCTGGCCCTTCAGCAGCGTGCGGATCTGCACCAGCTGCGAACGGGCCTGCTCGTAGACGCGGCGTGCCGACAGCGAGACCGGTGCCGAGGCGATCTCGGCCGGGGCCGGCGCGGCCGAAGGGGACGGCGCACTGGCGGCGCTGGCCGCGCTCGCCGCCGCGGTGGGGCTGGCCTCGGGCGGCGTGGCACCCCACGCGAGCAGGGCAGGTGCCAGCAGCGCAGACGACAACAACAGCTGGCGAAGTTTCATTGCGATCGATTCTACGAGGGGCGGTCCGTCGAAGGACTCGTCCAACCGCACAGTGTTCCACGCGATGCAATTCCTTCCTGTCGCCGTCGTTGCTTGCAATCGCTTTTCCGAAATGTCGGGAAACAGAGGGCTACGGGGAGACCAGGGTTCGCGTCGCGGGGGAGCTTCGATAGAGTCGTTCTCCTATCAACGGAGAACGTGACGATGCAACGCCGTACCCTCATGACCGCCGCCGCGGCAGCCGCGGCGGTCGTGGCCCTGCCCCGATCGGCCTGGAGCCAGGGCCTGGAGAAGCCCAAGCTCACGATCGCGGTGGGCGGCAAGAACCTGCTGTACTACCTGCCGCTGACCATCGCCGAGAGCCTGGGCTACTTCAAGGCCGAAGGGCTGGACGTGACCATCGCCGACTTCGCCGGCGGCTCGCGCGCGCTGCAGGCGATGATTGGCGGCAGTGCCGACGTGGTCTCGGGCGCGTTCGAGCACACGATCAACATGCAGATCAAGGGCCAGCGGCTGCGCGCTTTCGTGCTGCAGGGGCGGGCGCCGCAGATCGTGCTGGGCATCAACCCGAAGACCGTGCCCAACTTCAAGTCGGTGACCGACCTCAAGGGCAAGAAACTGGGCGTCACCGCGCCGGGCTCCTCGACCAACGTGCTCGCGAACTTCGTGCTCGCGAAGGCCGGGCTGAAGCCCAGCGACGTCGCGATCATCGGCGTGGGCGCGGGCAGCGGCGCGGTCGCGGCGATGCGCTCGGGCCAGATCGATGCGATCAGCAACCTCGACCCGGTGATCACGCTGCTGCTGCGCTCGGGCGACCTGAAGGTCGTTTCCGACACGCGCATCGTCGCCGAGGCCGACAAGGTGTTCGGCGGCCCGATGCCGGCCGGCTGCCTGTATGCGCCGCAGAGCTTCCTCGAGAAGAACCCGGCGACCGCGCAGGCCTTGACCAACGCGATCGTGCGCGCCGACAAGTGGATCCAGACCGCCGGCGCGAGCGACATCATCAAGGCCGTGCCCGAGAGCTACCTGCTCGGCGACCGCGCGGTGTATGTCGATGCGTTCCTCGCCGCGAAGGGCGCGCTGTCGGCCGACGGCAGCATCCCCGAAGCCGGCGCCGAGACGGCGCGGCGCGCGCTCGCGAGCATCGACCCGGAAGTGGCCGGCGCGAAGGTCGACCTCCCGGCGATCTGGACCAACGAGTTCGTCAAGAAGGCGAACGCGAAGTACCCGCAGGGTTGATCGGCGCGGCCCGCTCGGCTGTGGTCGCGCCGATCGCGGACAGGGTTCAGACGTCGTTGGCGGCCAGGCTTGCGGGACCCCGGCCGCAGGCGCGCTGCCGATCCAGCCAGGCGACCGTTTCCATCACGTCGAGCTGATAGATCATGCGCGTGCGCTGGATGAACTGCACCAGCGGTCGGATGCCTTGCGCGGCCTTGTCGAACAGCTGGCGCTCGACGCGGCCCAGGCTCACGTCGGAACGGCATTCGGCTGCGGTCGTCGTGGACTCGGCGGCGAGCCGGA
>DATCSE010000134.1:0-17873 GCA_036568605.1 Burkholderiaceae bacterium
GCCCTGCCGCGGCCGCCGCCGACGAAGGCTCGACCAACCGCTACGACGTCAAGAAAGCATTCGGCGCGATCGCCCGCATCCACACCCAGGCCAGCGAGCTGGCGCCGCGCCAGCAGGCCCGGCTCGATGCGTTCGTGCGCCGCTATGTCGAGCGCACCCGCAAGAGCAAGGAGTACACGGTCCGGCATCGTCCGCATCTGGCCGACCCGCGCGTCGTCAACGGCTTCCGCCCGATGACCAAGGAGATCACCTACCAGATCGTGATCGAGCGCAGCAAGGGCTCGCGCCTGTGGGATCTGGACGGCAACGAGTACGTCGACACGCTGAACGGCTTCGGCATGAACCTGTTCGGCTGGCAGCCCGATTTCATCAACGAAGCGGTTCACAAGCAGGTCGATCTGGGCTACGAGATCGGGCCGCAGCATCCGCTGGCCGGCGAGGTCGCGGACCTGATCTGCGAGCTGACCGGGTTCGATCGCGCGGGCCTGTGCAACACCGGATCGGAAGCGGTGATGGCCGCGGTACGCATCGCCCGCACCGTGACCGGCCGCAACACCGTCGTGCTGTTCACCGGGTCGTACCACGGCACGTTCGACGAGGTGGTGGTGCGCGCCGGCCGCAACGCGAAAGGCATCCCGGCCGCGCCCGGCATCATGCGCGGCATGTTCGGCGACGTGCGGGTGCTGGACTACGGCACGCCCGAATCGCTCGAGTTCATCCGCCAGAACGCCGATGACCTCGCGGCGGTGCTGGTCGAGCCGGTGCAGAGCCGCCGGCCCGACTTCCAACCGCGCGAGTTCCTGAAGGAAGTGCGCGCGATCACCGAGCGCAGCGGCACCTGCTTCATCTTCGACGAGGTCATCACCGGTTTCCGCTCGCACCTCGGCGGCACGCAGGCCCTGTTCGGCATACGCGCCGACCTCGCGTGCTACGGCAAGGTCATCGGCGGCGGCTTCCCGGTCGGCGTGATCGCCGGCAAGCGCGATTTCATGGACGCGCTGGACGGCGGCTCGTGGCAGTTCGGCGACGACTCGATTCCGACCGTCGGCGTGACCTACTTCGCCGGCACGTTCGTGCGCCATCCGCTGGCGCTGGCGG
Organism: Burkholderiaceae bacterium; assembly: GCA_036568605.1. GTDB lineage: Bacteria > Pseudomonadota > Gammaproteobacteria > Burkholderiales > Burkholderiaceae_C > DATCSE01. The sequence continues at coordinate 1,099 of DATCSE010000134.1, forward strand.
CCGCGAAGGCGGCTCTGCTGCACCTCAAGGAGCAGGGCAACAGCCTGCAGACCAAGCTGAACACGAGCACCGCGGCGATGGCGGACGAACTCAGCGCATACTGCCGCGAAGTCGGCGCGCCGCTCGAGATCCGCCACTTCTCGTCGCTGTGGCGCGTGAGCTGGCTCGAAGACCACCCGATGCAGGACCTGCTGTTCGCGATGATGCGCAGCCGCGGCGTGCACATCCTCGACAACTTCCCGTGCTTCATGACGACTGCGCACACGCCGGAAGACATCGCGACGATCAAGTCGGCGTTCAAGGAATCGATCGCGGAGCTGCAGGAAGCGGAGTTCCTGCCGCGGCGCTCCGATGCGATGGTCCTGGCCGATGCCGCGCGCCCGCCGGTGCCGAACGCCAAGCTCGGGCGCGACAAGGACGGCCGGCCCGCGTGGTTCGTGCCCGATGCGAATGCGCCCGGCAAGTTCCTCAAAGTCAACATCTGATGGGCATCAATCAAGCGGCCTACCTGGAACCCGTCGAGTTCGACCCGTTCGCCGGCGCGCCGGTCGAACGGGTCGTCGCCACGAGTGAGGCGCAACGCGAAGTCTGGCTCGCCGACAAGCTCGGGCAAGACGCATCGCTGGCGTTCAACGAGTCGGTCAACCTGCGGCTGCGCGGGGGCCTCGACATCGGGGCGCTGCGCAGCGCGCTGCAGGCACTGGTCGCTCGGCACGAGGCGCTGCGCTCGACCGTGGGCCCCGAGGGGACCGAACTGCTGATCGGCGACGCGGCCGCGGGGGTCGATGTGCCGCTGCATGATTTGCGCGCCGAGGATGAAGCCGCCCGGATCGAGACGTTGAAGCGCGCCGCCGAGCAGGCGGTGGAAACGCCCTTCGATGTGAGCACCGGCCCGTTGTTCAGAGCAGCGCTCTACAGCCTGGCGGACGACGAGCACGTGCTGATGATGACCGCGCACCACATCGTCTGCGATGGTTGGTCGTGGGGCGTGCTGACCGACGACCTGGGCGCCTTGTATGCCGAGCGGCTGGGGCTCGCCCCGGCACCCGAGGCGCCCGCGCGCTACGGCGACTACGTGGCCTGGGAACTCGGCGAGGCGTTCGGCCCGGCAATGCGCGAGCACGAGGCCTTCTGGCTTCGCCGCTTTGCGGGCAGCAGCCTGCCGGTTTTGGACCTGCCGACCGATCGGCCGCGCGCGCCGGTCCGCACCTTCCATTCACGGCGCATCGACCGCATGCTCGATGCGGAGCTCGTGGCCGATGTGCGCAAGCTCGGCGCGAAGGCCGGCGTCAGCAGTTTCGCGGCGCTGTTCAGCGCGTTTGCCGCGACGCTGCATCGCTTGACGGGTCACGACGATCTGGTGATCGGTGTGCCGGCGGCCGGGCAATCGGCCAGCGGCATGACGGCGCTCGTCGGCCACTGCGTCAACCTGCTGCCGGTCCGCGTGGCGGTCGACCCGGTGCAGCCGTTCGTGGACTTCGCCTCGCGGTCGGGCGGTGCGCTGCTCGATGCATTCGAGCACCAGACGCTCACCTACGGCACGCTGCTGAAAAAACTGCCGGTCCAGCGCGACCCGAGCCGGTTGCCGCTGGTCAGCGTGATGTTCAACGTGGACCAGGCCGTGACCGCCGGCGCGGGCAAGTTCCCGGGCGTGAATGTCGACCTGTCTGCGAACCCGCGCCACTTCGAGAATTTCGAGCTCTTCGTCAACGTGGCCCCAGTGGCCGGCTGGTATCGGCTGGAGTGTCAGTACAACACCGACCTGTTCGATGCCGTGACGATAGAGCGCTGGCTCGGGGCCTACGAAGCGTTGCTGCGCTCGGCGGTGCGCGACGGGCGGCAACCCGTCGGGAAGCTGGGCTGGATCAGCCCCGCGGAAATCGACGCGCTGCGCGCGTTGCAGCCGGCCGCCACGCCGCTCGAAGCCCAGCCGTTGATGCACGGCGCGTTCGAGCGCCGGTGCGCGATCACGCCGCAACGCACGGCGCTGCGTTGCGGCGACCAGGCCCTCAGCTATCTGGAACTCGATCAGCGATCGAACCGGCTCGCGCGTGCGTTGCGTACGCGTGGCGTCGCCCGAGGCGATCGGGTCGGCTTGTGCGTCGGGCGCGGCGTGGACATGCTGGTCTCGCTGCTCGCGGTGCTGAAGGCCGGTGCCACTTACGTTCCGCTCGACCCCGGCTTCCCGCAGGCACGGCTCGCGTACTACGCCGAAGATGCGCGGCTTGCGATGCTGCTGACCGAATCCAGCGTCACAACGGCGCCGCGCGATTGGCGCGACGACGCGGCGCAGCGCATCCTGGTGCTGGACCGTGACCTCGCCTGGCTGAACGAACCGGCCGAGCCGCTCCCGTCCAGCGAGCACGATGCCCGGCCCGACGACGCGGCCTACATCATCTACACCTCGGGTTCGACCGGCAAACCCAAGGGCGTCTGCGTCCCGCATCGCGCGGTCGCGAATTTCCTCGCGAGCATGCGGCTGGAACCCGGCATCACGGCGGACGACAAGCTCGCCGCGGTCACGACGCTGTCGTTCGACATCGCGGTGCTCGAACTGCTGCTGCCGCTGGGCTCGGGCGCGGAGGTCGTGCTGGTGCCGCGCGAGACGGCGATGGACGGCAATGCGCTGCGTGTGCTGCTCGAGTCGCACGGCGCGACGATGATGCAGGCCACGCCGGGGATGTGGCGGATGCTGCTCGACACCGATTGGCGCGGCTCGAGCGGCTTCAAGGCGCTGGTCGGCGGCGAGAGCTGCCCGCCCGACCTCGCCCGGGCCTTGCTCGAGCGCGTCGGCGAGCTGTGGAACATGTACGGGCCGACCGAGACCACCGTGTGGTCGACGGTGTGGCGAGTCGATCTGGCCCAGCTTGCGCAACGCGGCATGTCCATCGGTCGCCCCATCGCCAACACCAGCGTGTGGATCCTCGACGAGGCGCTGCAGCCGTGTCCGGTCGGCGTACCGGGCGAAATCTGCATCGGCGGCACCGGCGTTGCGCTCGGTTATCTGGACCGCGAGGAGCTGACGGCCGACCGCTTCAAGCCCGATCCGTTCAGCGGCGTCCCGCACGCGCGGCTGTACCGTACCGGCGACCGCGGCCGTTGGCGCAACGACGGCCTGCTCGAGCACCTGGGCCGTTTCGACTTCCAGGTCAAGGTGCGCGGCTACCGCATCGAGCTCGGCGAGATCGAGGCCGCCTGCAACGAGGTCGACGGCGTTGCGCACAGCGTCGTGATGGCGCGCGAGGACCACCCGGGCGACGTGCGGCTGGTGGCCTACCTGACGCTCTCGCCCGGCGCATCGTTCGACGAGACGGCGCTGCGCGCGCATCTGCGCAGCCGCCTGCCCGAGTACATGATCCCGCAGCACGTGCTCGTGCTCGACGCGATGCCGTACCTGCCCAACGGCAAGGTCGACCGCAAGGCGCTGCCCGCGCCGGACGTCGCGCGCGAGGATGGCGCGGCCGCCCGCGTGGCGCCGCGCAACGAGCTCGAACGCGCCGTGCTGGTCGCGATGGAGTCGGTGCTGAACCTGCCCCAGCTCGGCATCCACGACGACTTCTTTGCGCTCGGCGGGCACTCGCTGCTCGCGGCGCGACTGACCTCGCGGCTGAACCGCGACTTCGAGATCGTGCTGCCGCTGCGGACGTTGTTCGAGTCGCCGACAGCCGAGAAGCTCGCGCTCGCGATCGTGCAGGCGCGCGGCGGCGGCGCGCCGAAACGAGATCCCATCGTGCACGACCCGCTGCGGCGCAGCGCGCCGCTGACGCCGATGCAGGAGCGCATCCGCTTCGTCGAAGAGCTGCACCCGGGCCGCGTGGTCTACAACACGCCCTCCGCGCATCGGCTGACCGGGCCCATGGACCTGCCCAAGTTCGAGGCCGCGCTGCGCGAAATGGTCCGGCGCCAGCCGGCGCTGCGAACCCGCGTCGCCGCTGCGCCGAATGGCAAGGGCTATGTGCAGGCCATCGCCGAGAGCGTCGATTTCACGTTGCCGCTGGAGGACTTGAGCGCGGTCCCCGAGGCGCAGCGCGAGGCCGAGTTGATGCGCCGCATGCAGGCGATCGTCGACACGCCCATCGACATCTACAACGCCCCGCTGTTCCGGGTTGCGATGTACCGGCTGGCCGCCGATCACCACGCCTTCCTCTTCATGCCGCATCACATCATCTGGGACGGCTGGTCGTTCGACCTGCTGTATGCGGAGATGTCGGCGATCTACGGTGCGCTGGTCGAGGGGCGCTCAGTCCCGCTGAAGCCGCTCGCCGTGGACTATGGCGACTTCGCCCAGTGGCATGCCGATTGGATGCGCGGCGACGAGTACGCCGCGCAGATGCGCTACTGGAAGGACCGGTTCGCGAAGGCCCCGCTGCCGAAGGCGCCGCGACCCGACAACGCGCGGCGTGCCGGCATGAGCGGCGAGGGCGCATCCGAGTGGGTGCGCATCGATGCCGGGCTCACCGAGCGGCTGCGCGAGATCGCGCGCGGCGCCGACGCCACGCTGAACATGCTCGCGATGGCGCTGTATGCGGCATTGATGGCCAGCGTCGTCGACGGCGACTCGATCGTCATCGGCATGCCGGTCAGAGGCCGCGCGCAGGCCGAGCTCGAGCCGGTGATGGGCTTCTTCAACAACCTGCTGCCGGTGCAGCTGGTGGTGCCGCGTGAGCGCAAGGTGGTCGATTTCGTTCGCGATCTCAAGGCGGAGCTGCTCGAGGTCTTCGGCCATCAGGAGGTGCCGTTCGAGCGCCTGGCGGTCGAACCGGAAGTCGCGGCGCGCACGCAGCGCGTCGGCCTGTACCAGGCGCTGTTCTCGTTCCAGGATGCGCGCGAGCGCACGCGCCACTGGGGTGGCCTGGAGCAGCGCGGCATCCTGATCTTCCAGAAGGGCGCGACCGAGGATCTCGGGCTGTGGCTGATGGAAGTGCCCAGCGGTATCGAAGGCGGGTTCACCTACAACGCCGATCTGTACACGGCGGCCACCGCCGCGGCATTCCGCGAGCGCTTCCTCGAGCTGGTGCATCGCTTCGCGGGTCATCCGGGGCTGACCCTGGGCGAACTGATCTCGCCCGCCGGCTCGGCCTCGGCTGCCTATCTGCAGCGCCTGGCGCCCGACGCCGGCGTGCCTCCGGCACCTGGAGCCGCGCCGGCCTCCCAAGCGGCCGCGCCGAAGGCGGAATCCCGCGCGCTGCGCTTGACCGATGCCGAGTTCGCGATGGCCGAGATCTGGGCGTCGCTGCTGCAGATCGATGTCGAGTCGATTGGCGTCGAAAGCCGGTTCTTCGAGCTGGGCGGCAATTCGCTGCTGGCGATGGAGCTGGTCGCTCAGGCCGAGCAGCGCTACGCCTGTGCGCTCAAGCTCAATGACCTGGTCGCCGATCCGACGATACGCGAGCTCGTCGGCCAACTGCGTACGACCGCGGCTGTTGCGCCTGCGCCATCGGCCGTGCCCGCGTCGCCGCGCGACACCGCTGCGCTGCTGCGCGCGGGCGGAGCGAAACCGCCGGTCTTCCTGGTGCACGATGGCGATGGCCAGACCCTCCTGTATCGCAATCTTGCACAACGCCTGAGCGCCGGTCATGCGGTCTATGGTCTGCAGCCGCTGTCCGGTCCGGGTGCGGCGATGATGCACACGCGCCTGGCCGACATGGCGCGCTACCACATCGGGAAGATTCGGCAGATCCAGCCTCACGGCCCGTACCTGCTGGGCGGGTTGTGCGCCGGCGGCGTGATCGCCTACGAGATCGCGCGCCAGCTTCAGAAGGAAGGCGAGCCGATCGCGATGCTCGGGCTCATCGATGCGGCCGATGTGGGTGTCGCGGTCCGCACAGGGCACCGCGCGGGGCAGCGGCTGAAGAGCTTCTCGAGCGCGTTCCAGGGCGACAGATCGGAGCCGGCATGGCAACGCTGGGCCAAGGCCTTGCGCAAGGCGGCCGGCAAGATCGCGAACCTGGTGATCTACACGGTGTCGTCGCGCCTGGAGGAGCGACGCCTCCATCGCAAGCTGCGGATCCTGCGCGACCACCTGGACCGCGGGGCGGTGCCGCCGCCGGCGGTACACGACCTCAGCGTCGCGCAGATCTACCAGTTCGCGTTGACCGACGACACGGACCGCGAACTGTTCCGCGGCGATGTGGCATTGTTCCGCGCGTCGATGGCCGACGGCACGCCGGAAAACGAGCCGTACATCGACCGGTTTGCCGACCCGCTGCTGGGCTGGCAGCGGCGCATCAGCGGCGTGGTGCATTGTTTCGACGTGCCGGGCGGGCACTTCAGCATGCTGCAGGAGCCGCACGCCGAAGTCACCGCGCGGCACATGCAGTCGGTCATCGATCGGGCTCTTGACGCACGCCCCTCTGCATCCGGGGCTTGAGGATGCTGATCACCCGCGTGCCGGATGCGCCGGCGCCGTTTGAGGTCTGGCAGGTCGATCTCGGTTCGCTGCCGGAAGCGCTCGAGCTCGCGACCTTGTCGAGCGCCGAGCAGCAACGCGCGGCCCGCTTTGCGTTCGAGCGCCACCGCCGGCGCTACCTGGCATCGCATGTCGCGCTGCGCGCATTGCTCGCGCGGCGCTGCGACAGCGCTGCGGAAGGGCTGTGCTTCGTCGACGGCCCGTTCGGCAAGCCCGGTCTGGCGCCTCCGTCGCGTTGCGCGTTCAACCTCAGCCACAGCGGCGACGTCGCGCTCGTTGCGATCGCGCCGGACGGCGAGATCGGCATCGACGTCGAAGTGCCGCGCGCGCTGAACGATGCGCTCGAGCTGGCGGCACGCAACTTCACGCCGCGCGAATGCGCCGAGCTCGACGGCGCACCGCCCGAGGCGCTGGCCCGGACCTTCCTGCGCTGCTGGACGCGCAAGGAGGCCTGTTTGAAAGCCATCGGCAGCGGCCTCAGCATTGCGCCCGAAACCTTCGAGGCCGGCTGCGGGACCGACACGCGGCTCGTGCGCATTCCGACACCGCAGGGCGAAGCCCGGGTCGAGGTACACACGCTGCCGTCGGGTGCCGAGTGGGTCGGCGCCGTCGCGCGCCTGCGGCCGCCGTAGCGGTCGTTCTCATTGGGGGGTCACGGTGCCGAGCTGGCCGGATCGAGCCGGCCGGTGCGTATGCGTAGAACAACCGTGGATCACACGAGGGACATGGACGAATCTCAGTACGCCAACGACATCGCAGTCATCGGCATGGCTTGCCGCTTCCCAGGGGCCTCCGATCCGGCGGCTTTCTGGGCCAACCTGCGCGATGGCATCGAATCGATCGAGCGGCTCGACGATGCCGCGCTGCTCGCAGCCGGTGAATCGCCGGCGCTGCTGAACGACCCGGCGTACGTGAAGGCCGCGCCGGTGCTGGCCGACATCGACAAGTTCGATGCCGCGTTCTTCGGCTGGAGCCCGCGTGACGCGGCGGTGACCGACCCGCAGCACCGCCTGTTCCTCGAGACTGCCTGGGCCGCGTTCGAGGACGCCGGCTACGACCCGCGCGACTGCGCCGGCCCGGTCGCCGTGTACGCGACCTGCGGCATGAACAGCTACATGATGTACCACCTCGTGACCAACCGCGAGGTGATGGACACGCTGGGCGAGTGGCTGGTGCGGCACAGCGGCAACGATCCCAACTTCCTCGCGACGCGCACCTCGTACGAACTGAACCTGACCGGCCCGAGCATGAACGTGCAGACGGCCTGCTCGTCGTCGCTGGTCGCGATCCACCTCGCGTGCCAGAGCCTGCTGAACGGCGAATGCGAGCTGGCATTGGCCGGCGGCGCGACGGTGGTGCTGCCGGCCGATCGCGGCTACCTCTACAAGGAAGGCGAGATCCTGTCGCCCGACGGTCACTGCCGGCCGTTCGACGCGCAGTCCGCCGGCACGCTGTTCGGCAGCGGCACCGGCGCCGTGATCCTGAAGCGGCTGTCGGCCGCGCTCGCGGACGGCGACCGCGTGATCGCGGTGATCAAGGGCTCGGCGGTCAACAACGATGGCTCGCAGAAGGTCGGCTACCTGGCGCCCAGCGTCGAAGGCCAGGCGCAGGCGGTGGCCGAGGCGCTGGCGGTCAGCGGGGTAGACCCCGAGACGATCTCGTACGTCGAAGCGCACGGCACCGGCACCGCGATCGGCGATCCGATCGAGATCGCGGCGCTGACCCAGGCCTATCGCACAGGCGGCGAGCCGTCGGGTCGCAACGGTCATTGCGCGATCGGCTCGCTGAAGTCCAACGTCGGACACCTCGGCGAGGCGGCCGGCGTCGCCGGTTTCATCAAGACCGCGCTGGCGCTCGCGCACCGTCAGATCCCGCCCAGCCTGCACTACGCCGCGCCGAATCCGCAGATCGATTTCGCGAACAGCCCGTTCTTCGTCAACACGCGGCTGGTCGATTGGGTTGGTGCGGCCGGCGAGCCGCGGCGTGCCGGCGTCACCGCGCTCGGTGCCGGCGGGACCAACGTGCATGCGGTGCTCGAGGAGGCGCCGGCCTCCGAACCCGGTGGGCCGGCTCGCGCGTGGCAGTTGCTGACGCTGTCGGCGAAAAGCGAGGCCGCACTCGACCGTGCGACATCGCGGCTGGCCGAGCACCTCGCGCAGCATCCGCAGCTCGCGCTGGCCGATGTCGCGTTCACGCTGCAGACCGGGCGCCGCGCGTTCGCGCACAGGCGCGTGCTGGCCTGCCGCGATGTGACCGATGCCGCGCAGGCGCTGGCCGCAGGCGATCCGAAACGCCTGTTCAGCGGCCAGGTCCCCGCGAAGGGCGAGGCTTCGGTCGTGTTCATGTTCCCCGGTGGCGGCGCGCAGTACGCAGGCATGGGCGCCGAGCTGTACGCGGCCGAGCCGGTCTACCGCGAGGCGATCGACCAGTGCTGCGATGCTGTCCGCAGCACCTTGAACCTCGACCTGCGCACGCTGATGTTCCCGAGCACGGGCGCGCAAGCCGAGGCGAACGCGCAACTCGAACGGCCGTCGCTGGCGCTGCCGGCGCTGTTCGCGACCGAATATGCGCTGGCGAAGCTGCTGATGTCGTGGGGCATCGGGCCGGCCGCGATGATCGGCCACAGCATGGGCGAGTACGTCGCCGCCTGCCTGGCCGGCGTGTTCTCGTACCGCACCGGTATGGCGCTGGTGGCGCTGCGCGGTCAGCTGTTCGAGCAGGTGCCGGCTGGCGGCATGCTCAGCGTGACCTTGCCCGAGGCCCAGGCGCGCGAGTTCATGGCGCCCGGGCTGTCGTTCGCGGCGATCAACGCGCCCGAGCTGTGCGTCGTCTCGGGTCCGCTGGACGCGATCGCCGCAACCGAGCAGCGCCTCGCCGCGCAGGAGATCGATGCGACGCGCATCCACATCGCGGTCGCGGCGCATTCCGAGATGCTCGATGCGATCCTCCCGGAGTTCGAGCGGTTCTGCCGCAGCATCGCGTTCGCGCCGCCGACGTTGCCGTATCTGTCGAACCTGACCGGCCGCTGGATCACCGCCGCGGAGGCCACCGACCCCGGCTATTGGGTCCGGCATCTGCGCCACACGGTGCGCTTTTCCGAGGGGCTGGCCGAACTGCTGGCCGATCCGAACCGCGTGCTGCTCGAAGTCGGACCGGGGCGCACGCTCTCCAGCCTGGCGCGCCAACAGCTGGCCAAGCCGATGAGCGCGCTGTCGACCCTGCGCCATCCGAAGGAAGAGAGCCCGGACCTCGCGTTCCTGTTCAACGCCGTCGGCAAGATCTGGCTGGCCGGCATCCAGCCCGACTGGCCGGCGCTGCATGGCGGCGTGCGCCGGCTGCGCGTCTCGTTGCCGACCTATCCGTTCGAGCGCAAGCGGCACTGGATCGCCGCCGGCAATCCGCTGACCCAGCATGCCGCCGCGGCGCCGCTGCGCGACGCCACGCTGCGCAAGAAGCCCGACGTCGGCGACTGGTTCCACCTGCCTGCGTGGCGCCGCACGTTGCCGCCGCCGCCATCGCCGGCGGCCGAGGCCGATCGCGGCTGGCTCGTGTTCGCCGATGCCGGCGGTTTTGCCGAGCAGCTCGCCGCGCGGCTCACCGGTGCGATCGTCGTCCAGGCCGGCACGAGCTACGCGCAGAGCGGGCCGCGCGCCTTCAGCTTGCGACCGCATGAGCGCGCCGACTACGAGCAGCTCGTGCGTGCGCTGCAGGGGCGTCTTCCGAGCCGCATCCTGCATCTGTGGGCGCTGGGCGACGCGCCGGCGAACGGCGCAGGCGCCGCGTTCGATGCGCGCTATTTCGACAGCCTGCTGTTTCTCGCGCAGGCGCTGGCGAACGAGGACAGCAGCGCCTTCGAGCTGACGGTCGTCGCGAGCGGCGTGCATGCGTTGGCCAGCGAGTCGCTGCCGCTGGCGCCGATGAAGGCGTTGCTGCTCGGGCCATGCCGCGTGATCCCGCGCGAGTTCCCGCTGATCAGGACGCGCGTGGTCGATGTGGTCGTGCCGCCGGCCGGTTCATGGCAGGCGCAACGCCTGCTCGATCAGCTCGGCACCGAGCTCGCGGCCGAGCCGGTCGAACGCAGCGTTGCGTGGCGCGGCGCCGAGCGCTGGGTGCAGCGATTCGAGACCGCCGCGCTGCCGCGGCCGGCGCGCCGCGACTGGCTGCGCGAGGGCGGCGTCTACCTGATCACCGGCGGCCTCGGCGGCATCGGCCTCGAGCTGGCCCGGCATCTGGCGCGGGCCGCGCGCGTCAAGCTGGTCCTCGTCGGCCGCAGCACGTTGCCGGCGCGCGAGCGTTGGCCGGCATTGCGCGCGGCCGGCGACGCGCTCGCGGGCAAGCTGCAGCAACTCGCAGCGCTCGAGGCGCAAGGTGCCGAGCTCGCGCTCGAAAGCGCCGACGTCACGGACGCCGATCAGATGCGCGGCGTGGTCGCGCGCGCGATCGCCCGCTTCGGCGCGTTGAACGGCGTGTTCCATGCCGCCGGCACGATTGCTGACGAGCTGATCGTGATGAAGTCGCGCGAGTCGGCGCAGTCGGTGATCGCACCGAAGGTGCAGGGTGCGCTCGTGCTCGATGCGGTGCTGCGCGGCGTCGAGCACGACTTCCTGGTGCTGTTCTCGTCGGTCAGCGCGATTCTCGGCCTGCAAGGCCAGGTCGACTACACGGCGGCGAACGCGTTCCTCGATGCGTTCGCGCACGAGCGCTCAATGCGCGAACGCGCGCGCACCGTCGCCATCAACTGGAGCGCCTGGCAGGACGTGGGCATGGCCGCCGCGATCAGCGCCCAGCAGGCGCAGCGCGCCCCGCATGCGGTGCACGGCGATGGCGAGGCGACGCGTCATCCATGGCTCGCGCGCTGCCATGCGTCCACCGACGAGACGGTGTTCATCACGCCGTTCGATCGCGCGACGCACTGGCTGGTCGGCGAACACGTGATCCGCGACGGCGATGCACTGATCCCGGGCACCGGTTATCTCGAGCTGGCGCGCGCCGCGCTCGAGGAACAGGCCGAGCCCGCGCCGACGATGGCCGCGAGCGGCACGCCGCGCCCGCGCTGGGTCGAGATTCGCGACGTCTTCTTTCTCGCGCCGTTCGCCGTGCGGTCGGGCGAGCCGCACGAACTGCGGCTCGTGCTGCAGCGTGCCGGCGGCGAGTTCGCGGTCACGAGCATCGCGCCGGGCGATGCGGCCGCGGCTCGCACCGTGACCCATGTGACCGGCAAGGTCGCGCACGTCGATGCGAGCGGCGATCTTCCGCCGCGTGTCGATGTCGCCGCATTGCGAGCGCGCTGCAGCGAGCGGGTCGAGACGTTGAACGGCTTCATGGATCAGCGCTTCATGGACTTCGGGCCGCGCTGGGCCAACCTCGAGGCGATCCACTACGGGCGCGACGAGGCGCTGGTGTCGCTGCATCTGCCGGCGGCGTTCCATGCCGATCTCGATGTGCATGCGCTGCACCCGGCCCTGCTCGACATGGCCACCGGCGCGGCCCAGGGCCTGATCCCGGGGTTCGACCGGACGCGCGACTTCTTCGTGCCGTTCTCGTACGGCCGCGTGCTGATGCGCGGGCCGCTGCCGGCGCGCCTGTACAGCCATGTGCGCTACGTGGCCGGCAGCGACCGCCACACCGCGGTGTTCCGGGTCCGCCTGCTCGACGAGCACGGCGCCGAGTGCGTCGCGATCGACGACTTCGTGATGCGCCGGGTCGACGAGCCGCTGGCGATGACGCAAGCCGCGGAGGGCCCGCCCAGCGCGGCAGCGGCGCATGCGGCCGCCGCGGCGCTGGCCGTGTTCCGCGAAGGCATGCAGGTTGCCGAAGGCATGGACGCACTGGATCGCATCCTGGGCGCGGCCACCGGGCCGCAGATCGTCGCCTCGTCGATCGACTTGCTCGAGTGGATGGCGGCGACCGACGCGGCGTCGGCCGTGCCCGGCGGCTCGACGCCCGACGCTGCGTCGCCGCAGGCGCCGGCCGGCGCCCCCGCATCGGCTGCACGCCCGGCGCTGAGCACGCCGTACGTCGCACCGCGCGACGATCTCGAGCGCGCGATCGCGGCGATCTGGCACAAGATGCTGGGCATCGCCGAGATCGGCGTGCACGACGACTTCTTCGAGGCCGGCGGTCACTCGCTGCTGCTGACGCAGACCGTCACGCGGATACGCAAGATGGCCGATGTCGACGTGTCGCTGCGCAGCCTGTTCGCGAAGCCGACGATCGCCGACATCGCCGACGAAATCCGCACGGCTCGCGCGAAACCGGAGCAACCGGCCGCGAAGCCGGTGCCGGCACTCGTCGCGGTCTCGCGCGAGAACTATCGCGTCAGGCCGTAGCCCACATCCGACCCACAACAACGCCGACCCTCATGACCACCACCCCGACGACACTGGCTTGCTGCTTCATCGGCGAAGGGACCTTGCTCGTGCAATGCGCCGAGGCGGCAATCGCGCAGGGCCATGCGGTCCGCGGCGTCGTCTCGTCGGCGCCCGCGGTCGTGCGCTGGTGCGACGCGCGCGGCATCCCGCACATCGCGGCGTCTCAGGACCAGGTGGCGTTCCTCGGCCGCGAGCCGTTCGACTACCTGTTCAGCATCATCAACCACGCGGTCTGCGCGCCCGAGGTGCTCGCGCTGCCGAGGCGCGCGGCGATCAATTTCCACGACTCGCTGCTGCCGCGCTACGCGGGCTTCAACGTGACCTCGTGGGCGATCCTCTCCGGCGAGGCGAGCCACGGCGTGACGTGGCACGAGATGAGCGAACGGGTCGATGCCGGCCGCATCCTGAAGCAGCGCGAGTTTGCGATCGCGGCCGACGACACCGCGTTCACGCTGGCGGCGAAGTGCTATGACGCCGGTGCCGGATCGTTCGCGGAGTTGCTGCGCGAGCTCGCCGAGGGCACCTCGGCGCCGCGAGCCCAGGACAGCGCGCAGCGCAGCTACTTCGCGCGCCAGCGCCGCCCCGCCGGCGGTGCGCTGATCGCGTGGGATCGTCCGGCGGCGGAGATGGCCGCGCTGGTGCGCGCGCTGAACTTCGGACCCGATGCGAATCCGTTCGCCGTGCCGAAGTGCCGCTTGGGTGACGAGTGGTTCGTCGTCGCCGATGCGGCCGCAGTCGATGGCGGCACGGCAGCTCCCGGCACGCTCGTCGCAATCGAGCCTGACGGCATCACCGTGGCGACTGCGACCGTGCCGCTGCGCGTGCGTGCGCTGCAGACGCTGACGGGTGTGGCCGTCTCGCCGCACGACCTCGCGTTGCGCAATGGCTGGCGGCCCGGAGTGCAACTGGCCCGGCTGGCCGACGATGCGCAGATGCACTTCGCGCAGACGGTCGATCGTCTGGCGAAGCATGAAGCGTTCTGGGTGCGGCGGCTGATCGCATGCACGCCGTACGCGCTGGCGCAGCGCCCCGGCGCGGTGGCGCTACCGGGGCCGCGGGTGCGCCGGCGTTTCGAACTGCCCGAGGCCGCGCGCGCGGCGCTGCATGCCAGCCTGCCGGGCGATGTTGCCGGCGTGTCGCCGGGCGATGCGGTGATCGCGCTGTTCGGCGTGCTGCTGGGCCGGCTCGGCGATGCGGACGCGACTGTCGAGCTCGGCTACCGCGATGCCGCATTGCGCGAGATCGAGCAGAGCGGTGGCGTGCCGGCGCTGTGGTCACCGCAGGTGCCGCTGCGGCTTGCGTTCGATGCCAGGCTGGCCGTGGCCGACGCGATCGCGGCCGCTGGCCGCGAGCTCGCGATCGTGCGCGAGCACGGCACGTACCTGCGCGATGTCGCGGCGCGCCAACCGGCACTGCGTGCCTCCGCGACGGCCCATTTCCCGGTGCGCATCGGCGTGGCCGACACGCTGGCCGCCATCGACCTGCTCGCCGACGACGCCTTGGTGTTCGGTGTCGAAGCGGGCAGCGGCGACGGCTTCTTCGACGTCGACCCGGCGCAGGTCGCGCCGGACACCCTGGCCGCGCTGACCGAGCAGTTCGAGGCGCTGCTGGCCGGCTTCGCGCAGGCACCCGCCACGCCGCTCGCGCAGTTGCCGCTGATCACGGCCGCGCAGCGCCAGCGCCTGCTGGTTGAATGGAACGACACCGCCGTGCCGATCGCGCCGTTGCGCTGCGTGAACGAGCTGATCGCCGAGCAGATGCAGCGCACGCCCGACGCGACCGCGCTGGTGTTTCGCGACGCGGCGATCACCTATCGCGAGCTTGGCGAGCGCACCGACGAGCTCGCGCGCGAGCTGCGCAGCCTCGGGATCGGGCCCGACGTGATGGTCGGCCTGTGCGCCGAGCGGTCGATCGAGATGGTCGTGGGCATGGTCGCGATCCTGAAGGCCGGCGGCGCGTATGTGCCGATGGACCCGCAGTACCCGGCCGAACGGCTCGCGATGATGCTGGAGGATTCGAACGCGCCGGTGCTGCTCACGCAGCGCAAGCTGGCCGCGACGCTGCCACCGCATGCGGCGAAGCTGGTGCTGCTGGACGCGCCGCGGGCGAGCCTGCCGCCGGCCGCGGTCGACTCCGGCGTGACGCCGGAGAATCTCGCGTACGTGATCTTCACGTCCGGTTCCACCGGCCGGCCCAAGGGCGTGATGATCGAGCACCGCAACGTTGCGAACTTCTTCGTCGGGATGGACGCGAGCCTCGGTCACCGCCCCGGCGTCGACCAGCCCGGCGTGTGGCTCGCGGTGACGAGCATCTCGTTCGACATCTCGGTGCTGGAGTTGCTGTGGACGCTCGCGCGCGGCTTCAAGGTCGTGATCCAGCCCGAGGCACCGCGTGCTGCGGCCGAGTCGACTCGCGATGCGCCGGCGCTGCAGCACGCGAAGCGCCCGATCGACTTCAGCCTGTTCTTCTTCGCGGCCGATGCCGCCGAGGCCGGCGCGGACGGCGGTTACCGTTACCGCCTGCTGCTCGAGGGCGCGAAGTACGCCGACCGCCACGGCTTCTCGGCTGTCTGGACGCCCGAGCGCCACTTCCATGCGTTCGGCGGCCTGTACCCGAACCCGTCGATCACGAGCGCGGCGATCGCGGTGCTGACGGAGCGGCTGCAGATTCGAGCCGGCAGTGTCGTGCTGCCGCTGCACAGCCCGTTGCGTGTTGCCGAGGAGTGGTCGGTGGTCGACAACCTGTCGCGCGGCCGCGTCGGGCTGTCGTTCGCGTCGGGCTGGCATGCCAACGACTTCGCGTTCGCGCCGGACAACTTCGCCGACCGCAAGAAGATCATGTTCGACGGCATCGCGACCGTGAAGAAGCTGTGGCGCGGCGAGGCGGTGCCGGCGCGCAGCGGCAACGGCAGCGAGATCGAGGTGAAGGTGCTGCCGCGGCCGATCCAGACGGAGCCGCCGATGTGGGTCACCGCGGCGGGCAGCCCCGAGACCTTCCGCATGGCAGGCCAGCTCGGTGCGAACTGCCTGACGAACATGCTGGGCCAGAACCTCGACGATCTCGCGAAGAAGATCGCGACCTACCGCGCGGCGCGGCGCGAGCACGGCCATGCCGGCGAGGGCAGCGTCTGCGTGATGCTGCACACCTTCGTCGGCACCGATCTCGACGCGGTGCGCGAGACCGTACGCGTGCCGTTCACGAACTACCTGAAGACTTCGACCGACCTGATCAAGCAGGCCCGTTGGGAGTTCCCGGCGTTCCGCCAGGCCGGCCAGACCGCCGCGGACGGCGCGGGTGGCGCGGGTGGTGCGGTGCCGATGACGCCCGACGATCTGACGCCCGAGGAAACCGAGGCGCTGATGGCGCACGCCTTCGAGCGCTACTTCAAGACCAGCGGCCTGTTCGGCACGCCGCAGAGCTGTCTCGCGTTCGTCGACCAGCTCAAGGGTATCGGCGTCGACGAGATCGCCTGCCTGATCGACTTCGGCGTCGCATCCGAGACGGTGCTGGAAAACCTCGTGCACCTGAACGACCTGCGCGAGCGCTGCAACGCGCAGGCAGGTCTCGCGACGGAGAGCAGTGCCGAGACGGATGAATCGATCGCGGCGCAGCTGCGGCGGCATCGCGTCACGCATTTCCAGAGCACGCCGTCGATGGCGCGCATGGTGGCGTCGGAGCCCGACGGGCTGGCCGCGCTGCGCCCGCTGCGCAAGCTGCTGCTCGGCGGCGAGGCGCTGCCGCCGGCACTGGCGCGGCAACTGGCCGACACGGTCGCCGGCGATCTGATGAACATGTACGGCCCGACCGAGACGACCGTCTGGTCGTCGTGTTCGCGCGTCTCGCGCAGCACCGAGCCGGCCAACGGCATCACGATAGGCCGGCCGATTGCGAACACCGAGATCTACCTGCTGGACCGGCAACTGCAACCGGTGCCGATTGGCGTGCCGGGCGAGTTGCTGATCGGCGGTGCCGGCGTCGTGCGCGGCTACCTGGAC
>DATCSE010000135.1:0-8300 GCA_036568605.1 Burkholderiaceae bacterium
CAGGCCGACCATCAGCCGCGCCGCGTGGATCGCGC
The DNA here is from genome assembly GCA_036568605.1 of Burkholderiaceae bacterium. Taxonomy (GTDB): domain Bacteria; phylum Pseudomonadota; class Gammaproteobacteria; order Burkholderiales; family Burkholderiaceae_C; genus DATCSE01. Next base: position 36 of record DATCSE010000135.1, read on the forward strand.
GCAGCCGCGGCAGCAGGCCGATCAGCAGCGTGGCGATCGCGAGCAACTGCAGCAGCTCGAAGCCGGCGGCCCAGTCCGGCTCGCCCGGGATGCGCTCGTCGAGCAGCCCGGAGAGCAGGTTCGCATGCACCTCCACGCCCGGGAACACCTCGGCCACCGGCGTCGCCCGCATGTCGTAGACGCCGGGCGCGGTCGAGCCGACCAGCACCAGCTTGCCGGCCAGGTGCGACGCGGCGACGCGCCCCTTGACCAGATCCGCCGCCGATACGTACTCGAACGCGCCGCCGTTCGGCCCGCCGGGGCCGCGGAACGGCACCCGCGCCCGCGCCTGCGCATCGACCGGGATCATCAGCCGCTCCCGCCCCTGGCGCAGCTCGACATGGTCCAGCCCACGGTAGCCGCCGGGCAGCCAAGCCTGCGCCGGCGCGACCGGCACGACCTGCGGCCCGCCGGTATAGCGGCGCAGCATCGCCAGCGCGAGCGGCTCGTAGTGACGGCCCTCGAGCTCGGCGATCAGCGGGACGCTGCGCACCTGGCCATCGCGGTCGGGCAAGGCATTGAAGAAGCCGGCGGCCGGCGCGGCCTGCGAGAAAACCGGCAGATTCGAGGCATAGCCGGTCCAGTGCGTGACGCTGCCGGAGAGCTTCGTCTGCGCGGACGGGTCGAACAGCGGCGCGGGCAGCACACCAACTCGCGGCGGGTTCAGACGCTCGCTGCTCAGGTAGTAGCCGAGCACCGCGTTACGCCCGGCGAGCGCGCGGGCGAAGCGCGCGTCGTAGTCGAGCGACGGACGCAGCGTCGCCAGCGTCGTCTGAAGAGCGCGCGCGGCGTCCGGGTCGCGGCTGGCGAGGCGCTCGAGCGCCGGCAGACCGGAGCTGGTGTCGGCCTCCGCGAACAGCAGGTCGAAGCCGACCACCGCGGCGCGCTGGCGCACGAACAGGTCGTCGGCGAGCGCGGCCATCGTGTCGCGGCCCCACGGCCAACGGCCGACTTCGGCGAGGCTCTTTTCGTCGACGTCGACGATCACGATGCGCGGGTCCAGCGTGCGCAGCATGAACGTGCGCAGCCGGGCATCGGCGATCGCGAGGTCGAGCTGGGTGACGAAGCGCAGCGGCACAAGGCCGATGGCATGGGCGCAGGCCAGAAGTACGGCGGCAACGACGAGCGCGATGCGCAGCGCGCGCCACGCGCCACGCGGAACATGGATCACCGTTCGGGCTGAGCTTGTCGAAGCCCCGGGCGATCGGTCTTGCTCGAACAAGCCCTTCGACAAGCTCAGGGCGAACGGTGGGTCAGTCGCGCGGCATCAGGCCTGCACGAACTGCATCTGCGTGCCGGCCAGCTCGATCACGTCGCCGTTCTTCAGATGCACGGTTTCGCCGGTCACCGGGTTGCCGTTGACAGTGGGCTGCAGGGAACCCTCGACATGCGCCAGCACATAACCGCCCGGCCGCTTCGTGATCGACGCGACCTGCACGCCGGGCTTGCCGACCGTCGTGACGACCTTGGTCAGCGCGACCTCCCGGCCCGCCGCGGCGCCGTTGAGCACCCGGATCGACGCCGGGTTCGACGATGCGCCCAGCGAGCCGAAGCCCGAGGCGCCGAACCCTGAATGCTGATACCCGGGCTGCTGCGCCGGCGCACCCGTCGTCCGGGCCGCACCGGGTTTCATGATCATCGTCTTTTCGTAGTCGGTGCCGTCCTCGACGATGAACTTGATCTTGTACTTGCCGATCTCGACCGTGTCGTTGTGCGCCAGCAGCTGCTTCTTGACGGCCTTGCCGTTGATGTAGGTGCCGTTGGTGCTGTTCAGGTCTTCGATGAAGACGTCGGCACCGACCATCTGCAGCACCGCGTGCTCGCCGCTGACGGCGAGGTTGTCGATCACGATGTCGTTGTACGGGCGCCGGCCTAGCGTGGTCTTGTCCTTGGTGATCTGCACCTCCTTGATCACCACGCCATCCAACGAAACGACCAGTTTGCCCATGCTCTCGACCTCTTGTGTCCTGAGTCTTCTCTCTCGGGTCTTTGTTACCGGCGGAACGGCCACCACGACCGCGCCGGTCCGGCCGCCCCACGAACGCGAGCCAGGATGACCGAGATATTATCCTTGCCGCCCGCATCGTTGGCAGCGTCGATCAACGCGTTGCCGGCTTCCGACAACGTTTCGTTTGCTTGCAGCAACTGCGCGATGCTTTCGTCGTCGAGCATGTCCGAGAGGCCGTCGGAGCATAGCAGGTAGGTGTCGCCGGGCAGCACGTCGTGCAGGTGAGTCTCGAGCAGCACGGTGTCCTCGACGCCGACCGCACGCGTGACCAGGTTCTTGTTGGCCGAGAACGCGGCCTGCTCGGGCGTGATCAGCCCCGAATCGATCTGCTCCTGCAGCAGCGAATGGTCGTGCGTGATCTGCACCAGGCGCGCCGCGCGCATGCGGTAGGCGCGCGAGTCGCCGACGTGGCCCATCAGCAGCCGCGCGTCGCGGAACACGCCGACGACCAGCGTCGTGCCCATGCCGGCGTACTGCGGGTTCGAGTTGGCGGCATTGAAGATCGCGCGGTTCGCGTTGTCGACGCAGATGTCCATCGCGCGACGCACTTCGGAGTCGGTGGCGTTGTCCGAGGCCTCGGCGAGCCAGCGGCCGAGCTCGGTCTTCACGAACGAGGTGGCCATGCCGCTGGCGACCTCGCCGGCGTTGTAGCCGCCCATCCCGTCGGCCAGCACCAGCAACGCGGTCGGCTCGTCGACCGCGACCGAGTCTTCGTTGTTGTTGCGCGCTCGACCGGTGTCCGTGGCGCTGAAGAACTCGAGGGTCAGGGACGAGGCGGTTGCGGGCATGGGCGCGGAGCCTGGGGCGGCGGTCGGGCTCGGTCAGTGGTCGGGATTGTGCCTCGGATCGACGGGCGAAAGCTTCTGGGTCGCCTCGAAGGCACGCGTTTCGGTGGACGCGGCCGGATCGCGCGTCGCGGCCGCGTCGGCAGCGGCTTTTGTCATGCCGGCCGCCACGGTCAGCAAGTCGGCCGCGAGCATGTGCCCATCGGCATAACGCACCTCGGGGCGCTTCTCGAGGGCGAGCGCGACGACGTTGGCGAGCGCCTCGGGCAGCCCGGGGCGCAGCGTGCGCACATCGGGCGCGGGCTGGTTCGCGATCTGCTGCAACAGGACCGCCATCGATTCGGACGCGAACGGCAGCGAGCCAGTCAACAGCTGGAACAGCATCACGCCCAGCGAATACAGATCGGAGCGCCCGTCGACGCGGCGCCCGGCCAGCTGCTCGGGCGACATGAACGACGGCGTGCCCAGCACCATGCCGGTTCGCGTACGCGCGGCGTCGGTGATGCGCGCGATGCCGAAGTCGGTGACCTTCACGGTGTCGGAGTCCGGCTCGATCATCACGTTGGCGGGCTTGATGTCGCGGTGCACGACGCCCTGGCTGTGCGCGTACGCCAGCGCCTCGGCGACGCGCGCCACCGTGTGCAGCACGGTGGGCACCGGCAGCAGCCGCCCGGGCAGGGTGTGCTGCAGCAGGTCGCGGCCCTTGACGAACTCCATCGCGATGTAGGCCAGATCCTGGTCTTCGCCGACGTCGTAGATCGTCACGATGTCGCGGTGCTGCAGCCGGCCGGCGGTCTCCGCTTCGCGAAAGAACCGGGTGCGGGCTTCGGCCAGCTCTGCGCCGGCGAACTCGCGCGCCAGCGCCATCGTCTTGATCGCGACCGCGCGGCCGAGCTGGGGGTCGTGGCCCAGATACACCATGCCCATCGCGCCGCGGCCCAGCTCGCGGTCTAGCCGGTAGCGGCCCAGCGTCGTGCGTTCGCCGCGCGTGGTGGTCGGGGTGGTTGGCGCGCCAGCCGGCGACAGTGACGTCGACGAAGCCACGGGCTCATCGGCCGCATCGGCCGATCCCGGCTCGCCCGCCGGCCGGCGCAGCGCCAGCCAGCGCCCGAGCTGGCCGAAACCGACGCCGGCGGCGAACCACCCGAGCCCGCCGGCGCTGGGCACCAGGCGGGCGACGAGCAGCGCGGCGACGACCAGCGCCGCCGAAATCGCCAGCCCCGCGCGTGCGTTCAGCCGCGGCGGCACCAGCAGCAGATACGCCGCCGCGAGCAGCAGCGCAACGACGGTCCCGAGCCCAATGTCCCCATCCATGCGCCGGGCACGTTAGCACACGGCCGGCGTGACGCTATCCCCCGAACCAGTTCGCGCGCGGCCCTCGACCCGACGCGTCGGGTCAATCGGCCAGCGCCAGCATCACCGTCATCCCGGTCGTCGCGGCGACCGGCACGGCCCAGCGACCCACGTCGCTCGGCGGCTGCGACGCGCTGATCGGTTCGTCGGGCTTGCCCAGGCGCGGCCGGCGCGCATCGAGCAGGCGGATCGCGCCCAGCCGCGCCTCCAGCCGCTTGGACACGTCGACCAGCGGCCGCTTCGCGAGCAGCCGTTCGACCTTGTTGCCGGGGCGCGCCTGCAGCTCGAGCTCGATCGCCTCGAACAGCTCGGCGGCCCAGCGCTCGCGCCACTGCTCGCGCGCCGCGTGCGACACCCAGCGGCCGATGTGGCGGGTCAGGGTCGGCGGGCAGGCGACCACGACCCAATGCGCCGCGTCGGCACCCTCCAGCATCGGCTGCAGCAAATGCCGTGCGTGTGCGGCGTCGTTGACGAAGATGGCGATTCTTTCCACGATGTTCTCCTTGTCGTGTCGAGCGGATGGACGGCGGGACGCCACGGCCCTCAGCGGGCCGGGCTGGCCTCGGGGTCGGCCTTGTCGTGATGGCCGCTGCGGTGGTGGCGCGCCGCCCACCAGCCGGCGACTAGCACGCCGGCGATCAGCACCGCGTGCGTGACCACGCGGGTCACGGCGCTCGGGTCGAAGACGTCATCGAGCAGCGGCTCGCTGACGATCATGTGCGCCGCGGTGTAGGCCAGCACGCCGGCGCCCAGATACGTGATGATGGGGAAGCGTTCGACCAGCCGCAGCACCAGCGTGCTGCCCCAGACGACGATGGGCACGCTGATCAGCAGGCCGATCACGACCAGATCGAAGCTGCCCTTGGCCGCGCCGGCGACGCCCAGCACGTTGTCGATGCCCATCAGCGCGTCGGCGATCACGATGGTCTTCATCGCGCCCCAGAACGTGTTCGCGCTCGCGGCGTGCTCGGCATGGCCGCTGCCCTCGTCGGGCAGCAGCAGCTTGTACGCGATCCAGACCAGGCCGAGGCCACCGACCAGCATCAGGCCGGGGATCTTGAGCAGCCAGACCACGCCTATCGTCATCAGGCTGCGCACGACGATCGCGCCGACCGTGCCCCAGACGATCGCGCGTTTCTGCAGATGGGCGGGGAGTCTGCGGGCGGCCAGCGCGATGACGATGGCGTTGTCGCCCGCGAGGACGAGGTCGATCAGGACGATGGCCAGCAAGGCCGACAGCCAAGTGGCGGAAAAGATTTCCATGAAGGCTCCATGACGAGTTGCACGACGACCGGTGCAGGCGCCGCAGCGCCTGCATCGAAGGTCTTGCTCGGCATGGAGTGAATGTTCTGGCCCGGCAAACCGGAAGCGACACGAGGACGCTACGTACTGACGGCTTGCCGAAACTTTCCGCTTTGAGCGGCCCGGCGAGCGCCGGGTCGAGGCGGTGGAGTCGAGCTACTCCCCTTCAATGCCCTCATTAGGACAGGGGTGCCCAATCCCTGTCAAGCGGGCGGTTCCAGCCCGCTGGAACGAAACACGAAACGCGCCATCAGGCCGGTGCGTTGCTCGACGCGGCCCGCCGCTGCATGACCTTGCCGATGGCGTAGACGAAGACCGCGCCGGCCACCGCGCCGGCATAGTGCAGCCACGGGTTCGCGGCCAGCACGTCCTTCAGTGCGACATCGCTGACGATGGTCTCGCCGCCGACCCAGCCGATCAGCATCGCGCCGAGCACGACGATGATGGGGAAGCGCTCCATCAGCTTGATCATCAGCGTGCTGCCGAAGATCACCAGCGGAATGCTGATCGCCAGGCCCAGGATCAGGAGCGTCATGCTGCCCTGCGCCGCCGCGGCGACCGCGATCACGTTGTCCAGGCTCATCACGAGGTCGGCGATCAGGATCGTGCGGACCGCCGCCATCAGGCTGCCGTGCGGCTTGTGCTCGCCGTCGTCCTCGTCCTCTTCGCCGAGCAGCTGCACGCCGATCCACAGGAGCAGAAGCCCGCCGACGATCTGCAGGTACGGCAGCGCGAGCAGCTTGGCCGCCACGACCGTCAGGATGATCCGCAGCACCACCGCGGCGCCCGAGCCGAAGAACACCGCCTGCTTCTGCTGATGCGGCGGCAGCGAGCGCGCCGCCAGCGCGATCACGACCGCGTTGTCTCCCGACAGGATGATGTTGATCCAGATGATCTTGACGAGGCCGATCCAGAAATCGGTCGTCTGCAGCATCTCCATGCGTCTTCTCCTGGACTTTGTCGTGGCCGAGGTGCCTGCATGCGGGCACCTCGCTTGTTTTGGGAGCGCGGCCTGGCCGCCTTCAGCAGATCAGAGCAGCGACTTCAGCAGCTTGCCCATCTCCGACGGGTTGCGCGTCACGGTGAAGCCGCATTCCTCCATCACCGCGAGCTTCGCGTCGGCCGTGTCGGCGCCGCCCGAGATCAGCGCGCCGGCATGGCCCATGCGCTTGCCCGGAGGCGCGGTCACGCCGGCGATGAAGCCGACGATGGGCTTCTTCATGTTGGCCTTGCACCAGCGCGCCGCATCGGCCTCGTCGGGGCCGCCGATCTCGCCGATCATGATCACCGCGTCGGTGTTCGGATCGTCGTTGAACATCTTCATCACGTCGATGTGCTTCAGCCCGTTGATCGGGTCGCCGCCGATGCCCACCGCGCTGGACTGGCCGATGCCGAGCTCGGTCAGCTGCGCAACCGCTTCATAGGTGAGCGTGCCCGAGCGCGAGACGACGCCGACGCGGCCGGCCCTGTGGATGTGGCCGGGCATGATGCCGATCTTGATCTCGTCGGGCGTGATCAGGCCCGGGCAGTTGGGGCCCAGCAGCAGCGTCTTCTTGCCGCCCGCGGCCTCCTTCTTCTTCATCTTGTTGCGCACCTCGAGCATGTCCTTGACCGGGATGCCTTCGGTGATGCAGATGGCCAGGTCCAGGTCGGCTTCGACCGCTTCCCAGATCGCCGCGGCGGCGCCGGCCGGCGGCACGTAGATCACGCTGACGGTCGCGCCAGTGGCCTTTGCGGCGTCCTTGACGGTCGCGTGGATCGGGATGCCTTCGAAATCCTCGCCGGCCTTCTTCGGGTTCACGCCGGCGACGAAGCAGTTCTTCCCGTTCGCGTAGTCGCGGCACATGCGGGTGTGGAACTGCCCGGTCTTGCCGGTGATGCCCTGGGTGATGACCTTGGTGTCTTTGTTGATCAGGATGCTCATGGTGTCGTGTCCTTTGGCGCGATGGGCGGCGGCGATTACTTCTTCAGCGCGGCCATCACGGCCTTCGCGGCCTCGGCCATCGAATCGGCGCTGATGATGGGCAGGCCGGACTCCTTCAGCATCTTCTTGCCGAGCTCTTCGTTCGTGCCCTTCATGCGCACCACCAGCGGCACCGTCAGGTTGACCGCCTTGCACGCGGCGATCACGCCTTCGGCGATCGTGTCGCAGCGCATGATGCCGCCGAAGATGTTGACCAGGATGGCCTTGACCTTGGGGTTGCCCAGCATGATCTTGAAGGCCTCGGTGACCTTCTCCGCGGTCGCGCCGCCGCCCACGTCGAGGAAGTTCGCCGGTTCGCCGCCGAACAGCTTGATCGTGTCCATCGTCGCCATCGCGAGGCCGGCGCCGTTGACCAGGCAGCCGATGTTGCCGTCGAGCTGGATGTAGGCGAGGTCGAACTTGCTCGCTTCGATCTCGGCCGGGTCTTCCTCGTCGAGGTCGCGGTACGCGGTGATCTCGGGGTGGCGGAACAGCGCGTTCGAGTCGAAGTTGAACTTCGCGTCCAGCGCCTTGATGTTGCCGTTGCCTTCGAGGATCAGCGGGTTGATCTCGGCCAGCGACGCATCGGTCGCCATGTAGCAGGCGTAGAGCTTCTTGAACACGTCGACCGCCTGGGCCTGCGACGCGTCGGGCACGCCGATGCCCTTCGCGAGCTCGGCGCCCTGCGCATCGGTCATGCCGGTCAGCGGGTCGATGAAGACCTTGATGATCTTCTCGGGGGTCGCGTGGGCGACCTCCTCGATGTCCATGCCGCCTTCGGAGCTGGCCATCATCGCGACCTTCTGGGTCGCGCG
>DATCSE010000136.1:0-20030 GCA_036568605.1 Burkholderiaceae bacterium
CGCCTTCAGCTTGCCGGCGCGGATCTGTCCGATCGCGATGGCCGGCACCATGAAGCCAGCCTGAACCTGGCCCGCGAGGATCGCGTTGACGATCTGCGGGAAGCCCTGGTACGGCACGTGCACGAGGTCGATGCCGGCGCGCGCCTTGAACAGCTCCATCGCGAGATGCGAGGCGCTGCCGTTGCCAACGCTGCCGTAGTTGAGCTGCCCGGGCCTGCCCTTCGCGATGCGCACGAAATCGGCCAGCGTGCTCGCGCCCAGCTTCGGGTCGACGACCAGCACGTTCGGCGAGGTCGCGACCAGCGTGACCGGGGCCAGGTCCTTCGCCGGGTCGTAGCCGAGGTTCCTGCTGAGCAGCGGCGCGGTGACCAGCGGGCCCTGGATCGTGAAGAGCAAGGTGTGGCCGTCCGGCTCGGCATGCGCGACCGCGCCGGTGCCCACGTTGCCGCCGGCGCCCGGCCGGTTGTCGACGACCACCGCCTCCTTCAGCGCCGCGGCGAGCGGCTCGGCGATCAGCCGCGCGATCAAGTCCGGCGAGCTGCCGGCCGGGAACGGCACGACCAGCTTGATCGGCCGGCTCGGCCAGGCTTGCGCCCGCACCGCGGGCCAGGCGAGCGCCGCGGTACCGGCGAGTGCGGTCTGCACGAGGGTGCGTCTAGAGATCACGAGGTCTCCTGTAGCGCTTGTGGTGATGTGTCATCGACGCGGATCAAACGGCCTCGGAACGCGCGTCGCGCCCCATCAGCCGCTCGAGCGCCTGCGCCGGCGCGAGCGTGCCCTGCAGCACCGCGACGACGGCTTGCGTGATCGGCATCTCGACGCCGGCGGCTTGCGCACGCGCCAGCACCATCGGCGCGGTGTTCACGCCTTCGGCCACATGGCCCAGCTCGGCCAGGATGCGCGGCAGCGCAAGGCCTTGCGCGAGCAGGCGGCCGACGGTGCGGTTGCGCGAGAGATCACCGGTCGCGGTGAGCACGAGATCGCCGAGACCCGACAGGCCCATGAAGGTCTCGGGCCGCGCACCCAGCGCGACCCCGAGGCGCGTCATCTCCGCCAGGCCGCGGGTCACGAGCGCGGCACGCGCGTTCAGCCCCAGCCCGGCAGGCGCCGCGGCGTCTGCGGCACCGTCGGGCTGCATCCCGTCGGCCATGCCGGCTGCCAGCGCCAGCACGTTCTTGACCGCACCGCCCACTTCGACGCCGACCGCATCGTCCGACGTGTAGATGCGCAGGTTGTCGCCATGCAGCGCGGCCACCGCCGCCTGGCACAGCGCGGCATCGGCGCTCGCCGCGACCAGCGCGGTCGGCTGGCCGCGCGCGACCTCGATTGCGAAGCTGGGCCCCGACAACACGCCGACCCGCAGCGTCGGCGCGACCGCGCGCGCCACCTCATGCCCCAGCAAGCCGCTGCCGTGCTCGAAGCCCTTGCACAGCCACAGCACCCCGGTGCCGTCGTCGCCTCGGGCGCTGAGCCGCTGCAGCATCTCGCGCAAGCCGGACATCGGCGTCGCGACGATCAACAGGCCGCCGCCCGCGCCGGCACCGCGCGCGTGCGCGATCGCCGCATCGAAGTCGGCTTCGATCTGCAGCGCCGGTGGCAGCGCGACGTCGGGCAGGTAGCGCGGGTTGCGGCGCTGGTCGCGCATCTGCACCGCTTGGGCGGCATCGCGCGCCCACAGCACGGTCGGATGGCGCAGCGCGGCGCGTGCGGCCAGCGCCGTGCCCCAGGCACCGGCGCCGAGGATCACGAGCTTCATCGTCGGCGGCGCCGCTCGCGAGACGCGGTCGCGGCGCTCAGTTCGCGCTGGTGACGATGCCGCTGCCGTTGCCGTTCGCGGCCACTTGCTGTTGCGCCTGCTGCTGCGCTTCGTACATCGCCTGGAAGTTCACTTCCGACAGGATCACCGGCGGGAAGCCGGCGCGCGTGCAGACATCCGAGACGATCGCGCGCAGGTACGGGTAGATGATGCCCGGGCAGGCGATACCGATGATGGGCTGCAGCTGCTCTTCGGGCAGGTTGCGGATCTCGAAGATGCCGCCTTGCTTGGCCTCGACCAGGAACAGCACCTTGTCGTTGACCTTGGTCGTCACGGTCGCGGTGACGGTGACTTCGTAGATGCCGTCGCCGACCGTGTTCGCGCCCAGGCCGAGGTTGATCTCGACCTGCGGCTGAGCCTGCTCGAGCAGGATCTGCGGCGAATTCGGTTGCTCCAGCGACAGGTCCTTCAGGTAGATGCGCTGGATCTGGAACACGGGTTGTGCGTTGGCGTCGGCCATGATGTTCTCGATGATGTTCGGGGTGGAAGGACGAGCGGCGAACCGCTCGACGAACAACGAGCGGCGGAGCCGGGCATTATCGCCCAGCGCGATGACGCGCCCGCGAGCGGGAAACCGGGGAGCAGAACGCGGAGAAGACTACGCCGCGATGCCGGCCAGCAGCGGCGCGAGCTGGCCGCGGCGATCCAGCGCGATCAGGTCATCGCAGCCGCCGACGTGGGTGGAGCCTATGAAGATCTGCGGCACCGTGCGGCGCCCGGTGAGGCGCACCATCGTGTCGCGCTCGGCCGGCTCCAGGTCGACGCGGATCTCGTCGATCGCATCGACACCGCGCTCCTTCAGCAGCGCCTTCGCGCGGATGCAGTACGGACACACCAGCGTGGTGTACATCTTCACGGGTTGCATGCGGCGGCTTCCTGTTCTCTCTGCGTGATCAAGCCGTCTTCTCGATCGGCAGATTGGCTTCGCGCCACGCGGCCAACCCGCCGGCCAGCGCCTTGGCGTTCTCGAAGCCCAGGCTCTTCAAGGCCGCGACCGCGCGCATCGAGCGGTTGCCGTTCGAGCACACGACGACCAGCGGCAAGGCCTTGTTCTTCGGCAGATCGCTGGGAACGTTGCCCGTCGCCTGCAGGTTGGCCAGCGGGACGCTGCGCGAGCCGGCCGCGTGCCCGGCCGCATATTCGGCGGGCTCGCTGACATCGATCAGCACCGCCTTCTCGCGGTTGATCAGCTGCACCGCATCGGAGGTCGACACCCGCGCCCCGCCGCTCGCGCTCTTGCCGAAGGTCTGCCACAGCAGCATGCCGCCGGAAACGATCGCGACGACGAAGAGGTACCAGTTGTCGATGATGAACTTCACGAGGGCCAGCAAGGCGTGATGCGAGGGAGCGGATTATAGAATTCATGGGTCTTTCGCCCGGGCGTCGCTCGGGAATCCCTCACGTTCACCGGACTTGGCCCGCGCGCTACGCGCCTCATCCCATGCACAAGCTCGTCCTGATACGCCACGGCGAATCCACCTGGAACCTCGAAAACCGCTTCACCGGCTGGACCGATGTCGAGCTGACGCCGCTGGGCGTGCAGCAGGCCAAGGAGTCGGGCCGGCTGCTGAAGGCCGACGGCTACGAGTTCGACATCGCCTACACCTCGGTGCTCAAGCGCGCGATCTGGACGCTGTGGCATGCGCTCGACGAGATGGACCGCACCTGGTTGCCGGTGCGCAACGACTGGCGCCTCAACGAGCGCCACTACGGCGCGCTGCAAGGGCTGAACAAGGCCGAGACCGCGAAGAAGTTCGGCGACGAGCAGGTGCTGGTCTGGCGCCGCAGCTACGACACGCCGCCGCCGGCGCTGGAGCCGAACGACCCGCGCAGCGAACGCGGCGACCTGCGCTACGCCGGGCTGAAGCCCGAGCAGATTCCGCTGACCGAATGCCTGAAGGACACGGTCGCGCGCGTGCTGCCGTTCTGGAACGACACGATCGCGCCGGCGATCACGAGCGGCCAGCGCGTGTTGATCGCGGCGCACGGCAACAGCATCCGCGCCCTCGTCAAGTACCTGGACGGCATCTCCGACGCCGACATCGTCGGCCTGAACATCCCGAACGGGATCCCGCTGGTCTACGAGCTCGACGCGAACCTGAAGCCCATCAAGAGCTACTATCTCGGCGACCCGGAAGCCGCGGCGAAGGCGGCCGCGGCGGTCGCGAACCAGGGCAAGGCGTAAGCCGGGTCGGGCCGCTCAGCGCGGCCGCACCACCAGCGACGCCTCGATGTCGTCGCGCAGCGCGTGCGCGAGCTGGCGTCGCTCGGCGTCCGCGCTGGCGCGCGGCGCCAGCAGCGCGACATTCGCGCACACGCCCTCGCCGCTGGCCACGCGCCAGACGCTTTGCACGAGCGAGGTCGTGCCGATGTATTCGACTGCCGGACTGATCGGCGTCGTCGCATCCGAAAAGCGCAGCGCGATCGGCTGCACCGGCGCGCCGGTCGAGATCGCGGCCTGCAGCAGGTTCGCATGGAACGGCAGCACGCCGTGGCCGTCGGACGTGGTGCCCTCGGGAAACACCGCGACGATCTCGTGGTTCTTCAGCGCCGCGGCAACCAGGTGCACGACACGCAGCGCATCGCGCTTGCGTTCGCGCTCGAGGTACAGCGTGTTCGCGGCATCGGCCAGGCGCGACACCAGCGGCCAGTGGCGCACGTCGGACTTCGAGACGAAACGCGCCTGCGGGCAGACCGCGTGCAGCACCATGATGTCGAGCCAGGAGATGTGGTTCGCGACCAGCAGCGTGCCCGGCGCGATCGTGTCGCCGCCGGCCGCGCTGCCGTCGATCTGCAGCGCGATGCCCATCACGCGCAGCATCTTGCGCGCCCACCACCGGATCAACGCATGGCGCCGCGCCATCTCGATCGACTTGAAGCGCCACAGCACGATCGCGATGCCGTGCAGCGCGTGCGCCACTGCCTGCACGATCCGTACGAACGCGCGCAGCGGGCGACTGCGCCGGATGCGCGGCGGCTCGTCGTCCGCCTCGAGGCTGCGCCGGCCGGCGAGCGTGGTCGTCGCGTCGTCGTTCATGCGCTGGCGTCCGCTGCGTCGTCGCTCAAGCTTCTGGGTCTATGCGCGCTTCGTAGGCCACGGCACCGCCGACCAGCGTGCAGCGCACGCGCCCGGCGATGTCCAGCCCGCGGAACGGCGTGTGCTTGCCCTGGCTGCGCAGCGCAGACGGTTCGACCGTCCAGCGCGCCTGCGGATCGAACAGGCACAGATCGGCGACACCGCCTTCGACGATGCGCCCGGCGCTCGCGGCGAGCGAACCCAGCGATTCGCCCAGCACCGCGACCGGTGCGCTGGTGACCTTCGCAAGCGTCGCAGGCAGCGGCTGCTTCGTTTCGTCGCCCCACTTCAACGCGAGGCTGAGCAGCAGCTCGAGGCCGGTCGCACCGGGCTCGGCCTCGGCGAACGGCAAGGTTTTCGCATCGGCATCGACCGGCGTGTGATCGCTGACCAGCGCGTCTATCGTGCCGTCGGCCAGCGCGGCGCGGATCGCGTCGCGGTCGCGCTGCTGGCGCAGCGGCGGCGTCACGCGCATCGCGGCGTCGAAGTAGCCGATGTCGAGATCGGTCAGGTGCAGGTTGTGGATGCTGACGTCGCAGCTCACCGGCAGGCCTTCGGCTTTCGCGCGGCGCACCAGCTCGACGCCGGCCGCGCTCGACAAGCGGCACAGGTGCACGCGAGCGCCGGTGTCGCGCACCAGCTCGAAGATCGTCGCGAGCGCGATCGTCTCGGCAATGGCGGGCACGCCGCTCAGGCCCATGCGCGTCGCGAGCGGTCCCTTCGCGGCGACGCCGTTTCCCAGCCACGCGTCGTTGGGCCGCAGCCAGGTCGTGTACCCGAAGGTCGCCGCGTACTGAAGCGCGCGGTGCAGCACCAGCGTGTCCTTCATCCCGACCTCGGCCTGCGAGAAGCCGACGCAGCCGGCCTCGGTCAGCTCGGCCATCTCGGTCAGCACCTCGCCCTCGAGCCTGCGGGTCAGCGCGCCCAGCGGGTAGACGTGCGCGAGGTTCAGGCTGCGCGCGCGGAACTTCAGCATCTCGACCAGGCCCGGCTCGTCGAGCACCGGGTCGGTGTCGGGCGGGCAGACCAGGCTGGTGACGCCGCCGGCCACCGCCGCCGCCATCTCCGACTCGAGCATGCCTTCGTGCTCGTGACCAGGCTCGCGCAGGCGCGCCGCGAGGTCGACGAGGCCCGGCGCGACGATCAGCCCCCCCGCATCCAGCGTGCGGCTCGGGCGAAAGTCGTCGCTGACGCGGCCGACCGTGACGATGCGGCCGGCGGCGATCGCAATGTCGCCGCGCTCGTCGCGCCCCGACGCCGGGTCGACGATGCGGCCGTTCTTGATGAGCAGTTTCATTCGATGTCGTCGTGATGTTCAGATGCGGTGGTTCAAGCGCTGTTGCCCGCGATGATGGACATCACCGCCATGCGCACCGCGATGCCGAAGGTCACCTGCGGCAGGATCACGCTGGCGCGGCCGTCGGCCACCGCCGAGTCGATCTCCACGCCGCGGTTGATCGGGCCCGGGTGCATCACGATCGCATCGGGCTTCGCGAGCGCGAGCTTCTCTTCGGTCAGCCCGTAGTTCTTGAAGAATTCGCCGGCGCTGGGCAGCATCGCGCCGCTCATGCGCTCGTTCTGCAGCCGCAGCATGATCACCACGTCGGCACCGCGCAGGCCTTCGGCCATGTCGTGGCAGACGCGCACGCCCATCTCGCGCAGGTCGCTCGGCACCAGGGTCTTCGGGCCGACCGCGCGGATCTCGGGCACGCCCAGCGTGGTCAGCGCGTGGATGTCGGAGCGGGCGACGCGCGAGTGCACGATGTCGCCGACGATCGCGACCGTCAGGTTGCGGAAGTCGCGCTTGTAGTGGCGGATCGTGTACATGTCCAGCAGCCCCTGCGTCGGGTGCTGGTGCCGCCCGTCGCCGGCGTTGACCACGTGCACGTGCGGCGCGCAGTGCTGGGCGATCAGGTACGGCGCGCCGCTCTCGCTGTGGCGCACGACGAACATGTCGGCATGCATCGCCGAGAGGTTCGCGATCGTGTCGAGCAGGCTCTCGCCCTTGGAGGCCGACGAGCGCGCGATGTCGAGATTGATCACGTCGGCGGACAAGCGCTTCGCCGCGATCTCGAAGGTCGTGCGGGTGCGCGTGCTGTTCTCGAAGAACAGGTTGAACACGCTCTTGCCGCGCAGCAGCGGCACCTTCTTGACGTCGCGGTCGTTGACGCTGAGGAAGCTGCCCGCGGTGTCGAGGATCTGCGTCAGCACCGCCTGCGGCAGGCCTTCGATCGACAGCAGGTGGATCAGCTCGCCGTTGGAGTTCAGTTGGGGGTTGCGGCGCGACAGCATGTCAGCTCTGCTCCTTGATGTCGAAGCTGAAGCGGCCAGTCGCGTCCCTGGCCAGCGACAGGCGCTGCTCGCGCGGCAGCGTGATGCGCGCGGCCGACACGGCCGCGTGGATCGGCAGTTCGCGCCCGCCGCGGTCGACCAGCACCGCGAGGGTCACGCTCGCGGGCCGGCCGAAGTCGAACAGCTCGTTGATCACCGCGCGTATCGTGCGGCCGGTGTACAGCACGTCGTCGACCAGCACGATGCGGCTGCCGTCGACGTCGAACGGCAGCTTCGTGTGGTCGGCCGCGGCGGTCATGCCGCGCGAGCTGAAGTCGTCGCGGTGCAGCGCGCTCGAGATCACGCCGGGCTCGCCGGCTAGCTTCAGGTCGCGATGCAGCCGCTCGACCAGCCACGCGCCGCCCGACCAGACGCCGACCAGCACGGCATCGGGTTTCAACAGATCGCGTACGCCGGACAGCAGGTCGGCATACAGCGCTTCGGCATCGAGATGCAAGGTGCTCATGGCAAGGAGGCGTTCAGGAACTGTTCGAGGATGATGGCCGCCGCGGCCGCGTCCAGGTCGCGCGCGCCGTGCGATGCCGCTTCGGTCGTCGTGTAGCGCTCGTCGACCTCGTGCACCGGCAGCTTGAAGCGGCCGGCAAGCTGGCGCGCGAAGCGCCGGGCGCGCTCGGTATTCTCATGCGGCGCACCGTCCGGGTGGAACGGCACGCCGACGACCAGCGCATCGGGCCGCCATTCGGCGATCAGCGCGCCGATCGTCTCGAAGCGCGCATCGCCGGTGACTGCCACCGTGCGCAGCGGCTGCGCGCTGCGGGTCAGGCTGTTGCCGCTGGCGACGCCGATGCGGCGTTCGCCGAAATCGAAAGCCAGGAACGAACGGGGCGCGGGGGAGGACGGAGGGGGCGGCGGCGTCACGACGCTCACGCATGCCCCGCGTCCTGACTCAGCATTCGCGCATCGATGCCCAGCAGCGAGAGCGCCTTGTCGTAGCGCTGCTCGACCGGCGTGTCGAAGATGATGCCCGGCTCGGCGACCACGTTGATCCAGCCGTTGCGGCCCATCTCCTCTTCGAGCTGGCCGGCGGCCCAGCCGCTGTAACCCAGCGTGACCAGCACCTTCTTCGGGCCGGCGCCGTTGGACAGCGCTTCCAGCACGTCCTTGCTGGTGGTCATCTCGAGTCCGCCGGGGATCTGCAGCGACGAGTTGTAGTGCCCGCCTTCGCCCTCGTCGCCGTCGAGCCGCTCGTGCAGCACGAAGCCGCGTTCGGTCTGCACGGGGCCGCCGAAGTACACCGGCGCTTCGGCCAGATCGGGCCGGTCCAGCGTCAGCTCGACCTTCTCAAACAGGCTCTTCAGCGTGATGTCGATCGGCTTGTTGATCACCAGCCCGAGCGCGCCCTTCTCGGTGTGCTCGCACATGTAGACCACGCTGCCGGCGAAGGTACTGTCCCCGCTCATGCCCGGCATCGCGATCAGGAACTGGTTCGTGAAGTTGACGCTCGGGCCGGCCATGCCCGCATTTTATTCCGACGCCGCTGCTCCGCGCCCACGGTAGCGACCCTGGGCGCGGCGCGCTTTACATGCTTTACATCGCGACGGCGATCTGGCTGTCGGCTGCGGTGTAGCGGGCGATCAGCGCGAGCAGGTCTTCTTCCGAATACGGCTTGCCCAGGTAATGGTCGACGCCAAGTTCGGCCGCGTAGTCGCGGTGCTTCTGCGCGATCCGTGAGGTGATCATGATCACCGGCAGACCGGCCAGCCGCGCGTCGGCACGCATGTTGCGCACCAGGTCGAAGCCGTCCATGCGCGGCATCTCGATGTCCGAGAGCACGATCTGCGGCTTCTCCTCGGCGAGGCGCTCGAGCGCGTCCAGCCCGTCCTTCGCGAGCACGACGCGGTAGCCTTCGCGCAGCAGCAGGCGCTGGGTCACGCGGCGCACGGTCAGCGAATCGTCGACCACCATCACGAGCGGCGCCTGGCGCTCCAGCGGCTGATCCAGCGTCGGCACTTGCGGCGTCGCGGCCGACGGCTCGCCGGCCGCCTGGCTGGCGAGGCGCGCCGAGTCGCCGTACAGCGTCGCCAGCGCGACCGGGTTGTAGATCAGCGCGACCGCGCCCGAGGCGAGCAGGGTCACGCCGGCCAGCCCGGGCACGGTCGCGAGTTGCGGGCCGAGGTTCTTGACCACGACTTCCTGGTTGCCCAGCACTTCGTCGACGTGCAGCGCGATGCGCTGCTGCGCGCTGCGGACCACGACGACCGAACGCGTGCGCCCGCCCGTTTCCGCAGAGCGCGCGCTGACCTGCAACAGCGCGCCGAGCCAGAAGAACGGCAGCGTGCGCTCGCCTACCGTGTACGTACCGCTGACATAGGCCGCGTCGACCTCATTCGGCGACGCACGGCGCACGATCTCGATCAGGGTCGACGGCACCGCGACGCTGGTCTCGCCGCAACGCAGCATCACGACCTGCGTCACCGCCGTGGTCAACGGCAGAATCAGCTTGAACGACGTGCCCTGGCCCGCGGCGGTCGCGGTCTCGACCCGGCCGCCCATCGCGTTGACGTCGGAACGCACCACGTCCATGCCGACGCCGCGGCCGGCCAGCTCGGTCACCTGCTCGGCGGTCGAGAAGCCCGGCGTGAAGATCAGGTTCGCGGCCTCGGCATCGCTGATGTCGGCGTCCGGCGCGACCAGCCCCAGCGCACGCCCCTTCTCGCGGATGCGCGCGAGGTTCAGCCCGGCGCCGTCGTCACGGAACTCGACGCCGACTTCGTTGCCTTCGTGGGTCAGCGCGACGATGATCGATCCGGTCGGATCCTTGCCCGCGGCACTGCGCGCATCGGGCATCTCGATGCCGTGGGTCACGCAGTTGCGCAGCAGGTGCTCGAACGAGCCGGTCATCCGGTCCAGCACGCCGCGGTCGACTTCGATCGAGCCGCCGACGATGTCCAGGCGCACCGACTTGCCGGTCTCCTTCGCCGCCAGACGCACGACGCGGTACAGGCGGTCCGACAGGCCCTCGAACTCCACCATGCGGGTGCGCAGCAGGTCGTCCTGCAGGTCGCGCGTCAGGCGCGCCTGCGCGACCAGCTCGTCCTCGGCCGTCTCGATCGAACGCTGCAGCGTGCGCTGCACGGTCGCGACGTCGTTGACCGACTCGGCCATCATGCGCGTCAGCTCCTGGAAGCGCGTGAAGCGGTCGAATTCGAGCGGGTCGAATGACTGCGACGCGGCCTTCGCCGCTTCGAGGCGCGAGGTCATCTGCGTCTCGCCGTGGAACTCGATGTCGCGCAGCTGTGCGCGCAGGCGCTCCAGGTTCTCGGTCAGATCGCCGAGCGACGACTTGAGTTGCGTGACACCCGACTCGACCCGCGAGCGGGTGATGCTGACCTCGCCGGCGAGATTGACCAGCCGGTCCAGCAGCGGCGCCCGCACGCGCACCGCCGACTGCGCGATCTGCGCACGCTCGTTGCCCTTGCGCACGGTCGCAGCGGCGCTGCCGGCAAAGCGCGACCAGTCGACCTCGGGCGGCGCAGCGCTCCTGGCGGCCGCCTCGTCGATCGGGGCCGCATCGGCCGTTGGCGCCGCCGATGTGTCGCCCACGTCCAGGGACAGGACTTCGGCCGGCGGCAGCGTGTCGAACGACGACGGCTGCGTCGGCACCATGTCGGGATCCAGGCCCGCCGGGACGGTGACCCCGTCGCCGTCGAGACGCTGGTAGCCACTGTCGGAAACCGCGCGCGGCGCCTCCTGCAGCAGCACCTGCAACGGCTCGGCCGGCGCGGCGACCGGCGGCGGCGCGACCGGCGCCGGCGCTTCGGCCGCCGCCTGCGCGGCCTCGGCCACGCGCGTCGCCTCGGTGTAAGCACGCGCATCGCGCTCGCGCAGCGCTTCGAACGTCTGCTGCAGACCGTCGCCGTAAGCTTGCAGCGCTTCGACATCGGCCGCCTCGATCGAGCCGGCGGCCAGCAGGTGCTCGATGCGGGTCTCGAGGCGGTGCGCCATTTCGCCCAGGCGCATTGCGCCGGCCAGACGCGCGCCGCCCTTCAGCGTGTGCAGCGTGCGCATGCACGATGCCGGGTGCGCGCCGTCGCCCGGCTTGCGGGCCCAGTCGCGCAGGCGCGAGGCAAGCTGCGGCAGCAACTCCTCGGCTTCTTCTTCGAAGATCGGGAACAGCTCGGCGTCGACCGCGTCGACCGCATCGATCGTGTCGTCGTCGGCCAGCCCGGTGTCGGCCGACGACGCGCTGGCCGGCGCATGGCGGTGCGTTTCGACCGGCAGCTCGCCGAGCGGCTTCAGTTCCGCAACGCCGAGTCCACCGAAGTGCGAATCGCTGGAGTCGGGCAAGGCAGCCGGCGTGGTCAACGGCGCGAGCGGCGCAGGCGATGTCGGCGGCACGGTTGCCGTCGCCTCGACCGGTTCGACGGGCACCGGTTCGACCGGCGCCTCGCCGACCGCCGCCAGATCGTCGAACGTGATCGTCTCGATTCCGGCCGACTCCAGGCCGCCCAGCTCGCCGGGGATGGACGCGACAGGCTCGAGCTCCTCCGCGGCCGTCACGGCGTCGAGCCGGCGCGCCGAGCTGATCTCGTGTTCGGCCAGGCGTGCCAGCAGCTCCGGCGCCGGCGCCTTCAGGAAGCCGGCGGCGAACTGATGCAGCAGGTGCCGGATCTCCTCGGCCGTGTCGGCGAAGAGCTGGGCCTCGTCGGTCGTGCCCTGGCCGATCGCCTGCGACCGCATCTGCGCATGCTCGAGGCTGCGCGCGAGCTGCGACAGGTCGGCAAACCCGACCGTCGCCGAGCTGCCGGCGAGCGAGTGCGCCAGCGCGATCGGCGTCTCGCCGATCGGGCGGTGCAGCTCCATCGCCCATTCGGCGATCTCGGTCGACAGACGGCGCGACAGCTCGTCGGCTTCGTTCAGGTAGATGTTGAACAGCGGGATGCCGATGCGCAGCGCCCCGACGATCTTGACGTTGTCGTCTTCGGACGCCGCCTGCGGCGCTTCGGCCACCGCCCGCTCATCGACCGGCGCGGCGGTACCGTCCAGCGTGATCGTCTCGATCTGCACGTCGGCCGCGGGCATCGGCAATTCGACGACTTCGGCCAGCGGCACCGGCTCGGTGGCCGGGTGCAACTCGGCGCCGAACGGCTCGATCAACGCATGCGCGCCCAGGTCGAGCGGGATCGGCTGATCGGTGGCCGGCGGCTCGTGCAGCGCTTCGACAGGGGGCACCTCGGCGACCGGTGTCGCCTCGGCCGGCGGCAGATCCAGGCTGCCGAGGTCCAGTTCGAACGACAGCTCCGGCAGCGCCACCGCATCCGCGTCTGCGCTCGCGGCCGGCGCATGGCGGGCCGGCGGCGGTTCCACGCGCAAGTCCAGGTCGATGCTGGAGAGCGCGTCGGCGAAGTCCAGCGTCAGCGGCTGCAACTGGTCCGGCTGCGCCGCCGGCAACGACGCCGCCGGCGCCACCGGCGGCGCGACCTCCAGCGGCACATCGGTCAGCGGCAGCGCGATGTCGGACACCGGGTCGGCACTCGCTTCGGCCTGCTCCTCGCCGGCACGCTGCGCGGCCGCACGGATCGCCGCCGCGCTGCGCGACGCATCGCGGCGCGCGGCAATGTCGTCGACCCAGGCGCCGAGCTCGGCCAGGCTCCAGGCGGTGAAGTCCAGGAACGGCGCCGCGGCGGCACGCTGCTCGGCCAGATGGCTGTTGTAGAGCTGCTCGCAGGCCCAGGCCGCTTCGCCGAATTCCTTCAGCCCGACCATGCGCGAGCTGCCCTTCAGCGTGTGGAAGGCGCGCCGCAGCGTGGTGAGCAGCGCGATGTCGTCGGGCGCCTTGACCAGGTCGGCCTGTGCGCTTTCGGCATTGGCGATGACCTCGCGCGCTTCCTCGAGGAAGATCTCGCGCATCTCGTCGTCTTCGTCGAGACCTGCGAACGCGCTGACCGCGCCGTCCGCGGCTTTCGCCGCAGGCAGTGCATCGGCCGCCTTGCGCTCGGCAGCCGGGTCGAGCCCGACGGGGTCGGACGCGGTCGACACGAAATCGGCCAGCGCATCGGAAAGCTCGCCGCGCACCGCAGCCTGGTCCTCGGAACCGACCGCGTGGTCCAGCGCCTCCTGCGCCTTCGCGACCACCGCGGCCAGCGCCGGCTGGTCGGCGGCCTGCGCTTCCTGCGACAGGCGTTCCAGATCGCGGGTGACGTCCTCGACCGCCACGTCCTCGCGCACCGACGTGAACGCGAGCTGCTGCGCCTGCTCGATCAGGCGCGGCTCGACCGGCGGCGGCGCAGCCGGCGCCTCGCGGCCCATCACCGGGCTCAGCACGCCGGTCGCGGCATCGAAGCGGAACAGCGACTTCGCCATCTGCGGCTGGACGCTGAGCATGTCGATCAGGAAGCCGAGCGCGCCGAGGTTGCCGGCGAGCCGGTCGAACACGCCGGCCTGGCCGATGCGCTGCGGGTCGACCTCGGTCGCGATCAGGCCGTCGACCTCGTCGCGCATGCGCAGCAGCGCGGCCGACGCGTGGTCCATGCCCAGCACCGAGAGCACGCCGCGCATCGCCGAGAGCTGGTGCGGCACGTCGATCAGCACGTTGCGATCGTCGGGCTTGCGGAAGAACTGGTCGATCAGCTTCTCGGCCTCGCCCAGCGATGCGCGCAGCTCCTGCACGACGCTGCCCATGGTCTGGCGATCCGAGACGCGGCGGTACAGCTCTTCCATCCACGGCTCGAGCGGCTCGGGCGGCTGGCCGCGGCGCACGCCGTCGAGACGCTGCGCGAGGCGCTGCACGCGAGCCGCCTGGTCGGGATGGTCGAAATCGGAATCCTCGAGCGCCGCCTCGATGTACAGCAGGCTGGTCGCGACTTCCATCGCGAGCGGCGCCGGCGGCGCGCTGCCGAGCTGCTGCGTCGCCGCGACCGCCTGCTGGAGCTCGCCGGCGAGCGCCTCGCCGAGCGGGAACAGGCGCTTCAGCGAATCGCCGACCAGCGCGAATTGCTCCGACAGGCCGGACATGCGGTGCATCTCGCCGCCGGCAATGGCCTGCCACGCTTCTTTCGCCGCGGTGACGCGCTTGCGCGCCTGCGCAATCAGCGCCGGGTCAAAGCGGCCAAGCAGGCTCGTGCCGTAGTCGACCGGCACATGGTGCGCGAGGTCGTAGGCATAACGCACCGCGGCCAGGCGCGGCGCGTTCTTCGCATCGCCGGGCGACGCGCTTTGCGCGCAGAAGAACAGCAGGTCCTGCGCGAGGCGCTCCGAGACTTCGCTGTCGCCGCGCTCGAGGATGCGGAACTGCGCGAGCAGTCGCGACGCGACGCGCTTGCTGAACACATCGAAACCGAGCAGGCCGTGCGCCTGCGCCTCGAACACTGCGGACGCGAGCTTCCACAGCGTCGCGACATGGCCTTGCGCGCCGGCGCCGAGCTCGGCGCACAGGTCGCTCATGCGCGCGGCCGCGGATCGCGCGGTCGCGGGGCGCATCAACGCGAGCAACTGCGCCTCGAGCGCGGCCTGGGTCGCTTCGTCGGCGAGACGCGGCGCCGCCTTCGGATCTGTCGGCAGCTCGCGCCAGCGCCAGTCCAGCGTCCACAGGTCGGCCGGGTGCACGCGGTCGGCACCCGCCGCCTCCTGCACCGCGCGGTATTGCGGGAACAACGCGAGCGCCGACACCGGCTTGCCGGCCAGCATGCGCGCGAGGTAGTCGAGCAGGCCGAACGAGGCGCGCTCGATGTCGTCGACCGCCTGGTTGGTCAGCTTGTGCGGCTTCGCGACGAAGCGCTGCACCGCCGCCTCGCTCGCGCGCAGCACGTTGGCCGCGGTCGGCAGCCCGATCAGCTCGAGCGCACCGACACCCTGGTGGACCTGATTGCGGGCGCTGCGCAGCACGGCCGGATCGACCGCGTCGATGTCGGTCTCGCCCAGGGCCTCGGTGTCCTTGACGAAGCGGCGCAGCGACTTGTGCGCGGCGTCGAGCGAGCGCCGCAGTTCCTCCTGGACCCACGCCAGGGCGCTCAGATCATCACTGCTCTCGACGTTCATGGCGGGCGCTCGTGCGTGCTGGTGTTGGGCCGTGGGAACCGGCAACGGTCGGATCAGGAGGTCAGGCGATCTTGAACCGCGCGACCGATTGCTTCAGTTCTTCAGCGGTACGCGACAGCTCGCGCACCATCTGCGCGGTGGAGCGAGTGCCCTCGCCGGTCTGCTCGGTCACCGCGAAGATGTGCTGGATGTTCGCCGCGACGACGTTCGCCGACTGCGCTTCGGAAAGCGCCTGCGTCGAGATGCTGGCAATCAGGTCGGCGAGCTGGCGCGACACGCGGTCGATTTCGCCCAGCGCGGTACCGGCCGCGTCGGACAGTCGCGTTCCCTCGACCACGCCCTGGGTGCTGCGCTCCATCGCGCCTACCGCGTCCTGCGTGTCGGTCTGAATGGTCTTCACGAGCGCGGCGATCTGGCGCGTCGCGTCGGCCGAGCGTTCCGCCAGCCGCTGCACTTCCTCCGCCACCACCGAGAAGCCGCGGCCCGCTTCGCCGGCCGATGCCGCCTGAATCGCCGCGTTCAGCGCCAGCACGTTGGTCTGTTCGGTAATGTCCGAGATCAGCTCGGTGATTTCGCCGATCTCCTGCGACGATTCGCCCAGCCGCTTGATTCGCTTGGAGGTTTCCTGGATCTGGTCGCGGATCGAGTTCATGCCGTCGATCGTGTTCTGCACCGCGCGCAGACCGGATTCCGCAGCGTCCAGCGATTGGCGCGCAACCGCCACGGTTTCCTGCGCCTGGCCCGACACGTCGTTGATTCGACCCGCCATCTGCAGCACCGATTCGCCGGTGTCGCGGATCTCGCGCAGCTGCTCGGACGACGCGGCGAGCAGCTCGGTCGACGTGGCTTCCACCTGCTGCGTCGTGTCGGTCACGCGACCCACCGTGCCTTGCACCTGCGACACCAGCGTGCGCAGCTCTTCCACGGTGTAGTTCACCGAGTCGGCGATCGCGCCGGTGATGTCCTCGGTCACGGTCGCCTGCTGGGTCAGGTCGCCTTCCGCAACCGCCTGCAGTTCGTTCATCAGCCGCAGAATCGCCGCCTGATTCGCGTCGTTGACGCGCTTGGCTTCCTGCTGCTCGCGTTCCGCCGCCACCCGCTGCGCTTCCGCGGAGGAGGCGCGCTCGGCCTGGTCGCGCACGTACAGGCGCAGGAAGCCCAGGCCGCCGAACACCATCACGAGCGCCGACAGCAGCAGCAGCCCGATGCTCAAACCGCTGATACCGGTCTCGTGGCCGAGACGCTCCTGCACGGTCTCGAGCGCTTTGCGCAGCGGCTCGGAGTCGGCCACGATGCTCGCCTGCGCTTCGCGGGCGCTGACGAGGCCCTGCAGGTTCGTCAGGATCGCGCTGGCCTGCGTGCGCGTCTCTTCGTACTGCTTCATCAGCGCAGCCAGGCGCTCCTTGGTCTGCGCGTCCTTGGTCGCCGGCAGGCGCAGCTCCTGGTTGCCGTCCTGCAGGCCTTGCGCGATCTCGCGGAACGAGTTCAGGTCCTTGCCCAGCAGGAACACCGCCTCGGGACTCACGCCTTCCATCGTCAGGAACTCGTTGGCCGACTTGCCGATGCGCTGGGTCAGCATCACGAGCTGGCCGACCGCGGAAAGCTCGGCCGGCGTCGCGTCCTGCTGCAGCTTCAGCGACGAGACGGTCTCGGCGATCTCGAGCAGGTCGGACGACTGGCGGTTGATCGCGCGCAACGCCTGTCCGACCTGGGTCAGGATCTTCTGCTGGCCGAGCACGGTGCCTGCGTTCTTTTCGGCTTTCTCCACCAGCGGCATCACCGGGCTCAGCACTTCCTGCACCGAGGCGGGCGCGGCGGTCATGTCGGCGTCGCCGCTCCTCAGGCCCTTGGCGTTGCGCACCAGCGTTTCGGACGCCTCCTTGACCTCGGGGAACGCGCTCGCGGCACCGATCAGCGCCTGCGACACCGATTTCGCAAGCCGCTGCGACTGCATCAGCGCCTGACCGCTGGCCGCCACCTGCGCGGCGCTGCGGTTCGCGGCGATCAGCGACCAGACCGTCATCACGACCAGCCCGACCAGCCCGAGGGCCACCATCGCCGCGAGGATGCGCTGCTGCTGCGCGACCGGCCGGTGGCCGATCAGCGGCAGTCCGGTGCCGGCGGCCGCGGCGACACCCTCCTGGATGCGCGTCTCGGAGAAGTCGGCCATTTCGGACGGCGCGGCCTCGCTGATGATCGAGGTGTCCATGCCCTGCGTCTGCTGCACGGTCGGCGTCTCGAACGACGGCGCGGCCGTCGCGTCGAGCGCCGCCGAGTCGCCGCCGGGCTTGTAGCCGTCGGCAAACGGCGCTTCGTCGACGGCGTCGTGCTCGGCAGAGCCGTTTTCCTTGTGGCCCCAGCCCTTGATCTTGTTCAGAAAGCTCATATCGCCCTCGTGCGGTGTGTCGGGTCGGACTCAGCCGACGATCTTCAGGAACGCCTCGTTGCCGGCCAGTTCGCCCAGGTTCAACTCCTGCCACGCGCGCCCGGTGCGGTCGCGGTAGCGGCTGCCCGCGAACGCCGGGCGCTGCGATCCGGTCGTGTCGGGCTCGCTGGCCAGGTCTTCCTCGCTGCGCAGGCCGAGCAGGCGGTCGACCAGCAGCACACAGTTCAAGTCCAGCGACTGGTTGAAGCCGACCAGCCGCGACTGGTCGCGTCCGGCATCGGGCTGCTTGACGCCCAGAAACGCCGCCAGGTCGACCACGCCGTGCAAGTGCCCGCGCAGGTTCGCGACGCCCAGGAACCAGCGGTGGCTGTGCGGCACCGCAACGATGGGCGCGAGCGCGAAGATTTCGCCGGCTTCGCGCAACGGAAACAGGAATCCGCGCGTGCCGCATTCGACTGCGAGCCACGAGCGGCCGCGCGCATGGGTACGCGCCGCCTGCAGCTTTTCAGCCAGGCGGCTCTGGAGTTCGCGCAGCGCTTGCTTGTTGGCCATCGGTCGTGCGGTCGCCTCGAGACGTTCGACGTCAGTCGAACGCGCGAATCTTCGTGATCAGTTCGTCGGTGTCCACCGGCTTGACGATGTAGTCGCGCGCGCCTTGCCGCATGCCCCAGACCTTGTCGGTTTCCTGGTTCTTGCTGGTGCACATGATCACCGGCACGTTCGCGAAACGCTGGTCGCGCGTGATCGCGCGGGTCAGCTGGAAGCCGTTCTGGCCCGGCATCACCACGTCCATCAGGATCAGGTCGGGCGTGTCTTCGCCGAGGCGACGCATCGCCTCTTCGCCGTTCTCGGCAGTGCGCACGCTGTAGCCGTGCTTGCCGAGCACGTCGGAGAGGTGGTGCAGCTCGGTCTTCGAGTCGTCGACCAGCAGGATCTTGTGAATCGCCATCGGTAATTCCTTTGCCAGATGCAGGCGGCTGTCGGGCGGTGAGAGGCAGGAAACGCGCAGCGTCAGACCGCCGCGCGGCGGTGCTGCTCGACTGCCTGCAGGAGCTGGTCTTTCGTGAACGGCTTGGTGAGATAGTCTTCGGAGCCGACCATGCGGCCGCGGGCCTTGTCGAACAAGCCGTCCTTGGACGACAGCATGATCACCGGCACGTTCGCGAACTTGGCGTTGCGCTTGATGATCGCGCAGGTCTGGTAGCCGTCCAGCCGCGGCATCAGGATGTCGCAGAAGATCAGATCGGGGTCGTGGTCGTTGACCTTGGAGAGCGCATCGAAACCGTCTTCGGCCAGCAGCACCTGGTAGCCGCCCTGCTTGAGAAAGATTTCAGCGCTGCGCCGTATCGTGTTGCTGTCGTCGATGACGAGCACCTTGACCGCAGCGCCGGTCGCGTCCGAATGGGGGGCCGCATTGCTCAACGAACATTCTCCTCAACGACATGTGTGTGTGAGCGGGTGGGCCCGCCGTATCGCTGTATTCTTGGCCGGGTTGGCGACGGGACGGCTCAGATCTGAACCATCTCGAAGTCTTCCTTGCGCGCACCGCACTCCGGGCAGGTCCAGTTCATCGGCACTGCTTCCCACGCCGTCCCGGGTGCGATGCCATGTTCCGGATCGCCTGCTGCCTCGTCGTAAATCCACCCGCAAATCAGACACATCCAGGTTTTGGGCTCGCTCACGTCGTCGGCTCTGGGCTTCACTACAATGCGAGCAGATTGTAGCCAGGTGCAACGGCGAAAAAACAAGTCTCCGTAGGCACATACGCAACATTCTTCACATTCGCCTAGAGGTTCGGCCAAGGCCCATCCAACCCCTCCCATGACCTCCGAATCCACTCCTGCCGAAGTCGACGGCACCGTCGACGAGCAGCCGGCACCGGCCTGCGTGATGAGCTTCAACGCCGCCGATCCGAGCGGCGCGGGCGGCATGGCCGGCGACGTCGCGACGATAGCCGCGATGGGCGCCCATGCGCTGCCGGTAGTCGCGACGATCGTGATGCGCGACACGGCCGAAGTCTTCGACCAGCACACGCTGGACCCGGACGTGATCGCCGAGCAGGCGCGCAGCATCCTCGAAGACGTCACGATCTCGGCCTGGAAGGTCGGCTTCCTGGGCTCGGCCGAAGCGGTCAGCGCGGTCGCCGAGATCCTGTCCGACTACCCCGACGTGCCGCTGGTGGGCTACATGCCGAATCTGGCGTGGATGGAGGACGACCCGCAGCAGGCCTACCACGATGCGTTCCGCGAGCTGGTGCTGCCGCAGACCGAGGTGCTGGTCGGCAGCCACCAGACGCTGACCGACTTCCTGCTGCCCGACTGGGACAGCGAACGCCCGCCATCGCCGCGCGAGCTCGCGGTCGCGGCCGGCGAGCACGGCACGCGCTATGTGCTGGTCACCAGCGTGCTGGTGCAGACCAAGAA
>DATCSE010000137.1:0-2322 GCA_036568605.1 Burkholderiaceae bacterium
GCCTCGTGCGGCAGATACAGGAAACGTTCGGCAAGGAATGCCTGCCGCTGAACCTGCCGGCCGCCGGTGGCACGAAGGTCGTCGACTGCTTCTTCAACACCGAGGGCGAGGCCGACTTCTCCAGCGTCGAGGCGGCACATCGGGCGCTGGTCGAACAGGTGGTCGAAGTCGATCCCGATTTCGTCGAGCGCTACCTGAACGATGGCGATGTCGACCCGCGCGAGCTGCATGCGCCGCTGGAGGAGGCGCTGCGCCAAGGGCACCTGGTCCCGATCTGCTTCGTCTCGGCGCGCAACGGTGCCGGCGTGGCCGAATTGCTCGACGTGATCGAGCTGCTGCTGCCGAACCCGACCGAAGGAAACCCGCCGCAGTTCTTCAAGGGCGAAGGGGCCGAGGCGAAGGAGTTGCACGCCGAGCCCGACCCGGCCAAGCACGTGATCGCCCACGTGTTCAAGGTCACGGTGGACCCGTATGTCGGCAAGATGGGCATCTTCCGGATCCACCAGGGCACGGTCACGCGCGACAGCCAGCTCTTCATCGGCGATGGGCGCAAGCCGTTCAAGGTCGGTCACCTGTTCATGCTCAAGGGCAAGGACCACGTCGAGGTCGTGCGCGGCCTGCCGGGCGATATCTGCGCAGTCGCGAAGGTCGATGAGATGCACTTCGACGCGGTGCTGCACGACGCCGCCGAGGACGACCATCTGCACCTGGCGCCGCTGGACTTTCCGGTGCCGGTGCACGGCCTGGCGATCGAGCCCAAGCGCCGCGGCGACGAGCAGCGCATGTGGGAGATCCTGCAGAAACTGGTCGACGAGGACCCGTGCCTGAAGGTCGAGCATGTCGCGACCACCAACGAGACGGTGGTCTATGGGCTGGGCGAGCTGCACCTGCGCACGCTGCTGGAGCGCATGACCGAGGTCTACAAGTGCGAAGTGGCGACCCGGCCGCCGCGTATCGCCTACCGCGAGACGATCACCGCGCCGGCCGAGGGCCACCACCGGCACAAGAAGCAGAGCGGCGGCGCGGGTCAGTTCGGCGAGGTGTATCTGCGCATCGAACCGCTGGCGCGCGGAGCGGGCTTCGAGTTCGTCGACCAGGTCAAGGGCGGCACGATTCCCGGCCAGTTCATTCCGGCGGTCGAAAAAGGCATACGCCAGGTGCTGGACACCGGCGTGATCGCCGGCTACCCGGTCAAGGACGTGCGTGTCGTGGTCTACGACGGCAAGTCGCACTCGGTCGACTCGAAGGACATCGCGTTCGCGACCGCCGGCCGCAAGGCCTTCATCGACGCGGTCAAGAAGGCCGGGCCCATCGTGCTCGAGCCCATCGTGAAGGTCGAGATCATGGCGCCCGAGGCGAGCATGGGCGACATCACCGGCGACCTGTCATCGAAGCGCGGCCAGGTGAACGCAACCCACGCGCTGCAAGGCGGCGTGATGAGCGTCAGCGGGCAGGTGCCGCTGTCGGAGCTGACCGGCTACCAGGCCCGGCTCAACGGGATGACGGGTGGCCAGGGACGCTACACGCTGGAGCTGAGCCACTACGAGGCGGTCCCGGCCTCGGTGCAGCAGCACCTGACGAGCCAGTACCAGGCCAAGGACGAGGACTGACCGAGCGGCGCGAACGCAGGCCGTCAGTACCGGCTCGTCGGCATCGGCTGGGTGGCGGCGAATCCGTCGGTCAGCTCGGCATGGGCCGCTGTTTCCGCGCTGTTGAGCTGGGCACGCAAACGGTCGAGCTCGGCGTAGGCAATGCGCAGCCGCTCCTCGGCGTGCGCGAGCTGCACGCTCGGCTCACTGGACGCGGCCAGCAGCTGGCGCTTGAACTGGCTGCGGGCTTGTTCGAGCTCGGCCTGCGCCCGGGTCTGCAGCGTGCGCAGTTGCTCGAGCGCGGCCGCATGCCGCTGCTCGAGTTCCGCGAACGCACGGCCGGCCGCGGCCCTGGCGCGCTGCGTCGCCCGGCGCATCGCGCTCCCGGCGCCCAACGCGGCGCTGAACAGCGCCGTCCCCGTGGTCACCAGCAGCCATCCGAAGGTGGTCATGTGTCGTACTTCCTTTTGGACCGGGGGCCAGGCGAAAGCCCGGACTATCCATAAGGTTAAACGACTAGTCGTCTCGGAGCCGGCCCGAAATGGCGTCGGTGCCCCGCAAAGAGCGGCCGGGCATGCAGAATGACACGCCGCCGGCGTGAACGTCTGGCGACAGCCGCGGTCAGGCGGCACGCGGCCGCACGAGCGCGGCGCACTGTTTCGCGCGGCGACGGGCCTCCTGCACGTCCGCATCGTGGGCCAGTGCGACCCCCATGCGCCGCTTCATGAAACTC
>DATCSE010000138.1:0-13862 GCA_036568605.1 Burkholderiaceae bacterium
GTACACGGCATCGAACGGCGCCGACGCCGCAGTCGGCCACGGCTGCTGCGCGAGCACGTCCAGGTGCAGAGGCGTCGCCACGTTCGCGAGCCCGGCGCAGCGCGCGGCGATGCCGGGCAGCGCGCTCGCATCGCCGTCGCTGGGCTGCCAGTGCCAGCCGGGCCGCTCGCGCGCGAAGTGTTGGGCATGCTGGCCGGTGCCGCTCGCGATCTCGAGCACGCGGCAGCGCGCCGGCAGCACACGGGTCAGCACCTCGAGGATGGGCGCGCGGTTGCGCTCGGCGGCGGGGCTGTGCGGGAGGTCGGCGGCGGTCATTTGCCCGTGCTCGTGGTGGGCCAGAAGTAGGCGGCGCTGCCCGGGTAGTCGACGATGACGCGGAAGTACTTCAACGCCGATCCGCCTAGCGCGCCATCGATGGGCTTGTCCATCCATTGCGACATCCATTCGCGGAAGTTCGCATCGGAGCGCTGCGTGAACCACACCGGGCCGACCGTCTGTCCGCCGACCGTGATCCGCGGCACCTCGATCATCGGAACGGTCTTCTCCTTGATCGTCTCGCCGCGTTCGACCACCTGCCAATCGGGATGTCGACGCGTCCACTTCTCGAAGGTCGACTTCGTGATGAAGCTCGCGCCGACGCGGGTACCGGCGGCAAGCCCCTGCGCCGTCCCGGAGGCCTCGGTAAGCTGCACCGTGGCGCCGGTGTCGAACAGCATGTCGATCTCTTCGCCATCCACGCCGACCGTGATGCGCGGGAAGTGCATGTCGCGCCGGCCCTTCGCGGTGGTGTGGAATCCCAGCGGCGCGCGGCGTTCGGCCAGGTCCGCCGGCTTGTTCCATCCCGGCGGCAGCAGGCTCAGCGTGGAGGCCGGGTAGTCGATCATCCACACGCGACCGGCAAACCATCGCCCGCCCAGAAAGCCGTCGACCTCGAACAGGTCCTCGTCGGTCACGACCAGGCGCCCCTTGAGCCCCGGCTCCCAGTGCGGGCGCGGTATCCCGGACTGCACCATGAACGCCGGGTAGCGAGTCCAGCGCATGCTCTTGCCCGTGTCTCCATCGGCCTCGGTCTGCTCGGCCAGCCCGAGGCGCTTCGCGACCGACGACCGGATCGCGTTGAAGCCGCCACCTGAATCCGTGTAGAACGACACCGGCGTGCCGTCCGGCGCCTTCGCGACGACGAAGATGCGGTTGTGCCGGAACTCCGTGGGCAGGGGGACAGGGTCCTTGCTGCTGCCGCCCGCGTGCGCCGGCACCGCTGCGGCCAGGCCCAGCGCACCGGCCAGCAGCAGAGCCTTCAACGAACGTTTCATCGGAGCTTCCTCGCGGTGCGGCATCGCCGCGGTTGTACCGTATTCAGTACGGGGCCGCGCGTCGCTCGAAGACCGTCGCGTTGAAGTCATGGAGCAGCTTCTCGCGCGAGAGCCCTCCGGCTTCGGCGCGGCCGGCGTACAGGCGGCCTCGGTCCGCCCGGACCAGCCGGTCGCGGTCGACGTCGGCCCATTCCCAATCGGGCTTGCGCACGATCTCGTCGGTGCGGCCATTGACCAGCTCGTGCGTATCGAAGTAGACGCCGCGCCCGACCGGGTGGTGCAGCGTGGCGTGCGCGAGCTTGCGCGCAGCCGTCGTTCAGCCAGAACTCGGCGGACGACCGGAACAGGCCGCCGCCATGCCAGCAATCGCCCTTCGCGTAAAGCGCGACCGCCTTCAGATGCGGCGCGCGCGAGATCGCGGTCCAGGATCCCTTGACCGCGGCGCTCCAGAGGCCGTTCATCGCGAAGTAGATCCAGTGTCGACCATCGGGCGACAGATCGCATCGACGCTCGTAGAGCCGCCCGTAGAGCCACTGGCCGAGCTCGAATCGGTCGGTCTCGCGGTCCCAGCCGATCGCGGCGGTATGCCGTGTCGGACCGCGCCGGATCACGACGGCGGTCAGCGCGTCGCGGGCCAGCAGCACGTGCAGGCGGGCCGGGACGGCGCGCGGTGCCATGGCGTTTGTCAGCGCCCCGCGGCGAGCAGCCCGATGTAGTCCGGGCTCGCCGAGATCGTGTTGTGCCCGGTCTGCGGGATGACGTGCAGCGTCGCGACACCGGGCCGGAAGCGGGCGTACAGCGCCTCGGTGCTCGCGCGCGGAATCACCTCGTCGTGCTCGGCGACGAGCAGCAGCGTGGGCGCCGTCACCTGGGGTGCATGGCGCGACGACTCGAACGTGTCGATCAGCAGCCAGCGCACCGGGACGTACGGGAATTGCTGCACCGCGAGGCCTTGCACGCTGTCGTACGGGGTCACGAGCACGAGGCGCGCGACCGGCCGGGCCGCGGCCACCCGCACCGCGACGCCGCTGCCGAGGCTGCGGCCGATGACCGTGAGCTCGGGATGCTGGGCCTGGACCTGCTCGGCCAACGCCAGCGCATCGGCAACCAGCGCCTTCTCCGACGGACTGCCCGAGCTGCCGCCGTAGCCGCGGTAGTGCAGCAGGTAGATCGCATGATCGGGGAAGGCGGCCATCAACTCGGGCAGGCTGGCCGACACGTCCTCGGCGTTGCCGCCGAAGTAGAGCACCGCGGCCGCACCGGCATGCGGCCGCACCGTGACGAGGACACGCTGGCCCTCGAGGGTCAGCGTCAGCGTCGTCGTGCCCGGCACCGGCCCCGAACCCGGCTGCGGAAAGTAGATCAGCGAACGCTGGAAGACGTACAGCCCGAGGCAGACCAGCGCATAGAGGACCACGATCAACGCGGCGATGACGATCAGTCCGCGCACGTTGCCGACACTCTCTCGCAATGCGGGCGACGATCAGTCGTCACCGGGCTCGTGGCACGCGACGCACAGCTTGTTGCCGTCGGGGTCGCGAAAGTACGCGCCGTAGTAGTTCGCGTGGTACTGCGGCCGCAATCCCGGTTCGCCTTCGGACGTGCCGCCGTGCGCCAATGCCGTCTCGTAGACCCGGCGCACGGTCGCGCGGCTGTCGGCCAGGAACGCAACCATCTGCCCGTTGCCCGCATGATGCGGCTGCCCGTCGTACGGCTTGCAGATCACGAACAGCGGCCGCGCCCCGCCCGCGCTGTGCCAGCCGGCCCACGGCACGTCGCGCTCGCAGAAGCGCGCCTCGACGCCGAGCGCTGCCATCAGCGGCTCGTAGAACGCGAGCGCGCGGTCGAAGTCGGTGACGCTGGTGAAGACGTGGGAGAACACGACAACCCTTGCCTAGACGGCAGGTCCGCTGCCTCGGCTCGCATGCCATACCGACACGACTTCCAGTCGCTTGCCGCGTATCCGGTAGTAGACCCAGTAGCCGATCCGATCGACATAGAACCGGCGTATGCCCGCAGCGCTCGCCGTCGGCACGGTGCGCCCAAGGTTCGGCTGCTCGACGAGCAATGCCAGCGCAGCCTCGAAATCCCGACGCACGGCGCCCGGTGCCGCCGGCCGATTCGTGGCCCACCATCCAGCCACTCGATCGATCTCCCGGGCCCTCGGCGAGAGATGAACAGTTCGAGCGCCACGGACTATTCGTGCCGACGCAACTGCCTGAAGAAGTCCTCGCCGGAAATCACATCCCCCCGGTCGGCTTCCGCGATGCCCGCTTCGAGCTCGGCGAGCTCTTCCGGCGATAGCGCCGACGACTCGTCGATGCCGTCCTTGGTGAGGACGTAGACATCCGTCCCATCGGCGATGGACGAGTCATCCAGAACGACCTTGCCGGATACGACAGTGCCAGTTGCGACGCGCATGAAGCAATGGTACTGCTACCGCCCGCCGTTCGCGCTGAACTCCGGCCGTTCGCGCTGACCTCCCCCGTTCGCGCTGACCTCCCCCCGTTCGCGCTGAGCTTGTCGAAGCGCCGTCACGATTCCCCACCAAGGCTTCGACAAGCTCAGCCCGAACGGCTGGGGGTTCAGTGCGACACGACTTCGATCCCCTTGAACTGCCCCGCCATCGCGCCAGCACGCTCGGGCTTCGGATAACGCCTAGGCGCATAGCGATGCAGCAACTCGGCTTCGCGCACCCGCGCAAGCGCGAGGTTCGCGAGCTTCACGTGGCCGTAGCCACGGATCGACAACGGCAGTGCGGCAATCTGCTGCGCAGTCGCGAGTTTGTCGCTCGAGGCGACATCGGCATCGTCCAGGCCTTCGAGCAGCTCGTCGACGCGCTGCTCGAAGCGCACGATCAGCTCGCGCTCGGTGCGCCGCTCTTCGGTCCGGCCGAAGAGGTCGAACGCGCCGCCGCGCAGCGCCTTGCCCTTCGCGAGCCACCGCATCGCGCCCATCAGCCACGGCCCGAGCACGATCTTCTTCGGCGGCTGGCCGTTCTTGGGCCGCGCGAGGAACGGCGGGGCCATGTGGAACTCGAGCCGGATGTCGTCGCCTTCGAACTGCTCGGCGAGCTGCTGCCGGAAGCGCCCGTCGGTGTACAGGCGCGCGACTTCGTACTCGTCCTTGTAGCTCATCAGCTTGAGCAGGCTTCGCGCGACGGTTCGCGTCAGCGGCAGCGCGCGCGTGTCGGCCGCCGCAGCGGGTGACGACGGCAGCGCCTGCTCGCGCCGCTGCACGCGGCGCACGGTCGCCTCGAAGCGATCGGCCCAGGCAGCGTCCTGGTAGCCGGTGAGATGCGCCTTCGCGCGCGCGATCAGCTGCTCCAGCGTCTCGTTGCCAACCGGCTCGTCGGCCGACGTCTCGCGCAGCCGCTGCAGCGCCTCGGGCTCGGCCGCGGCCATGCGGCCCAGCGCGAACGCGAGCAGGTTGGTCTCGACCGCGACGCCGTTGAGCCGGATCGCCTGCTGCATCGCGGCGAGCCCGACCGGCACGAAGCCCTGCTGCCAGGCATAGCCCATCGCGAGCACGTTGGCGGTGACGGTGTCGCCGAGGAAGTCCTCGGCCAGCGTCTGCGCGTCGAAGGTCGCGACCTGCGCATCGCCGGCGACGAAACGCATCTTCTCGAGCAGCGCGTCGTGCATCAACTGCGCGTCCGGGTTGCGCAGCGATTCGGCGACCGGCGTCTCGTGCAGGTTCGCGAGGATGCGCGTGCGGCCGTGGCGCACCGTCTGCAGCGCCTCGGGCGTGCTGCCGACCACCAGGTCGCAGGCGAGGATCGCATCGGCCTGCTGCGTGTCGATGCGCACCTGGTTCAGGCGCGACGGCACGTCGGCCAGCCGCACGAAGCTCAGCACCGCGCCGCCCTTCTGCGCAAAGCCCATGAAGTCGAGCACGCTCGCGCTCTTGCCCTCGAGGTGCGCGGCCATCGCGATCACCGCGCCGACCGTGACGACGCCGGTGCCGCCGACGCCGGTGACGAGCAGGTCCCATGGCCCGTCCCATCGATGCGGGGCCGGTTCGGGCAAGGTCGCGATGTGCGCGAGGAACGCGTCCTTCGCGGTCGACAGCGCCCCGCTCTTCTTGCGCAGCTTGCCGCCGGTCACGCCGACGAAGCTCGGGCAGAAGCCCTTCGCGCACGAGTAGTCCTTGTTGCAGCCGGTCTGGTCGATGCGGCGCTTGCGGCCGAACGCGGTCTCGTGCGGCAGCACCGCGACGCAGTTGCTCTGCACGCTGCAGTCGCCGCAGCCTTCGCAGACCGCCTCGTTGATGAACAGCCGCCTGGGCGGGTCGACCAGCTCGCCCTTCTTGCGGCGCCGCCGCTTCTCGGCGGCGCAGGTCTGCTCGTAGATCAGCACCGTGACGCCTTCGATCTCGCGCAGGCGGCGCTGCACCGCGTCCAGCTCGCTGCGGTCGTGGAACTCGGTGCCGGCCGGGAAGCGCGCATGGATCGCGTCGTACTTCGCGATGTCGTCGCTGACGACGACGACCCGCTTCACGCCTTCGCTCTCGACCTGGCGCGCGATCGCATCGACGCTGATCACGCCGTCGACCGGCTGACCGCCGGTCATCGCGACCGCGTCGTTGAACAGGATCTTGTAGGTGATGGTCGCCTTCGCGGCCACCGCCTGGCGGATCGCGAGGTAGCCCGAGTGGTAGTAGGTGCCGTCGCCCAGGTTCTGGAACACATGCGGCGTCTTCGTGAACATCGAGTGCGAGACCCAGTCCACGCCCTCGCCGCCCATCTGGATCAGCCCGGCGGTGCTGCGGTCCATCCAGTTCGCCATGAAGTGGCAGCCGATGCCGGCGCGCGCGCTCGAGCCCTCGGGCACCTTGGTGCTGGTGTTGTGCGGGCAGCCGGCGCAGAAGTACGGCACGCGCTTGACCGCATCGCCGGCATTCGAGAGCAGCTCGGGCGGCGTGAAGTCGCGCACGTGCTGCAGGTGGCCGCCCAGTGCCGCGTTGCGCGGGAAGTGCGCTTCCAGCCAATGCGCGACCAGCTCGATCAGCCGCGACGGCCGCAGCTCGCCCAGCGCCGAGACCAGCGGCGCGCCGTCGCGGTCGCGCTTGCCGACGATGACGGGCCGGGCCTCGGCCGGCGCGTTGTAGAACAGGTCGCGCAGCTGCGTCTCGACGATCGCGCCCTTCTCCTCGACCACGAGGATCTCGGACAAGCCGTGCGCGAATTCGCGCAGCCGCGTCGTCTCGATCGGGAACGACAACCCGACCTTGTACAGCCGCACGCCGACCTCGGCCAGCATCTCGGTCGTGATCTCGAGGCGGCGCAGCACCTCCATCAAGTCCAGATGCG
This sequence comes from Burkholderiaceae bacterium, assembly GCA_036568605.1. Taxonomy (GTDB): domain Bacteria; phylum Pseudomonadota; class Gammaproteobacteria; order Burkholderiales; family Burkholderiaceae_C; genus DATCSE01. Next base: position 6,625 of record DATCSE010000138.1, read on the forward strand.
CCTTGCCGCAGGTGACGATGCCCACCGTCGCGCGCGGGCTCGCGATGACCTCGCGGTCTATGCTGTTGACCGACGCGAACGCGGCCACCGCGGCGAGCTTGTCGGCCAGCCGCGATTCGATGCGCAGCGACGGCAGGTCGGGCCAGCGGTAGTGCAGGCCATCGGCCGGCGCGCGGTGCCCGGTGCTTGCGCGCACGCCGTCGGCATCCAGCCACGCGTCGGTGCGTGCGTGCAGCGCGTCGAGGTCGACGGTGCCGGCACTCTCGACCACTTCGGACAGCGCGGTCAGCCCGACCCAGGTGCCCGAGTAGCGCGACAACGCCCAGCCGTACAGCCCGAACTCCAGCATCTCGGCCACGTTGGCCGGCGCGACGATGGGCATCTGCCAGGCCTGGAACGCATGGTCGCTCTGATGCGGCATCGACGACGAGACGCAGCCGTGGTCGTCGCCGGCGACGACCAGCACGCCGCCGTGCGGCGACGAGCCGTAGGCGTTGCCGTGCTTCAGCGCATCGCCGGCGCGGTCCACGCCCGGGCCCTTGCCGTACCACATCGCGAACACGCCTTCGACGGTGCGCTCGGGGTCGGACTCCACCCGCTGCGTGCCCAGCACCTGCGTCGCGGCAAGCTCCTCGTTGATCGCCGGCACGAAGCGGATGCCGGTGTCGGTGAGCCGCTGGCCGGCCTTCCAGACCGCCAAGTCCACCATGCCCAACGGCGAGCCGCGGTAGCCGCTGATGAAGCCCTGGGTCGCGAGGCCGGCGCGCGCATCGCGTGCGCGCTGCATCGCCATCAGGCGCACCAGCGCCTGCGTGCCGGAGAGGAAGACGGTTCCGTGCTCGGCCCACAGGCCGTCGGCGAGCTGGTAGTCGGGGCGTGCGAGCGGTGGCGCGGCCACGGCGGCGCCTGCAGCAGAGGTGTCCATGGCAGGATTGTTGTTTCCCGCACCGAGTAGATGGTTCTTGCTTGTGCTAGGGTTGGCCCCAGTTCGGAGAAATTCCTTCTCGAGATCCGCGATGCCAACGGAAGATGTACTTCTCGATTCGTACAGCCTGAAGATCCTGCACGAATTGCAGCGCGACGCGCGGCAGACGATCCAGCAGCTCTCGGAGCGCGTGGGCCTGTCGGCCACGCCGTGCTGGAAGCGCATCAAGGAGATGGAGGACGCCGGCGTGATCCGCGGCTACACCGCGCTGGTCGACCGCGAGCAGGTCGGGCTGCACCTGAGCGTGATCGTCGAAGTCAACATGGGCCAGCACAGCGAGGAGCTGGTGCAGCGCTTCGAGGACGCGGTCAACGCGAGCCCGCACATCGCACGCTGCGTCTCGACCACCGGGCAGGCCGACTACATCCTGACGGTGCTGACCTCGGACATCAAGCACTACGAACAGCTGCTGCACGACACGATCTTCAAGCTGCCCGGCGTCACCCATGTGCGCTCGAGCATCGTGCTGAAGGAGATCAAGTCGGAGGTCGCGCTGCCGTACAGCAAGGCGACCCCACCGGCGCGCCGGCCGCGCAAGGCCGCGAAACCGCCCTTGCAGGCGGTTGCGGGCATGCGCAAGACGGCTCGCTAGACTGTCCCTCGATCGCCACCACGGAGCACTGCGATGAACGACGAAGCCCTGAACATGAGCATCCGCAAGTTCCTGAAGACCGTGGGCGTCAGCTCGCAGCGCGAGATCGAGCACGCCGTCGCGAAGGCGTTGGAGGACGGCAGCGTCGCGGCCTCCGCCACGCTGCCGGCGACGATGACGCTGGAGATCGCGGCGCTGAAGCTGAAGGTCACGTTCGACGGGCAGATCGCGCTGGGTTGAACGCCGCTCTTCGGCGCCTCGTCTCTCTCGCCGTTGGCCTCACCCTCCCACCGTTCGCGCTGAGCCTGTCGAAGCGCTCGTGGCGCTCGGACCAGGGCTTCGACAAGCTCAGCCCGAACGGTGTGTGGGTGGCCCGCGAACGCTGGGGTGTGGGTGGCCCGAGAACGCTGGGGTGTGCGTGGCCTGAGAACGCTGCGATTTGGGTGACCCGCGAACGCTACTTCTTCGCGTCCGCGTTCGGAAAGAACAGCTGTTCGCCGTTGATCCTGTACCCGGCGATCGTCTGCTGCCCGTCCGGCGAGACGACCCAGTCGGCGAACGCCTGCGCCAGGTCCTTCTTCACATGCGGGTGCTTCGCCGGGTTCACGACGATCACGCCGTACTGGTTGAAGAGCCGCGTGTCGCCTTCGACCAGCACCGCGAGGTTGCCGCGGTTCTTGAAGCTGAGCCAGGTGCCGCGGTCGGTCAGCGCATAGGCGTCGGTCGCCGAGGCGATGTTCAGCGCCGGGCCCATGCCGCAGCCGCACTCCTTGTAGCCGGCGGCCTTGCCGCTCGCCGGGTTGTCGATGCCGGCGACCTTCCAGTAGCGCAGCTCGGCGGCATGGGTGCCGCTCTTGTCGGCGCGCGAGACGAACGGCGCATTCGAGCCCGCAAGCTTCGCGAACGCCGCGGCGACGTCCCTGCCGGCGATGCCGGCCGGGTCACTCTTCGGCCCGACGATCACGAAGTCGTTGTACATGACCGGCGAGCGCTTCAGCCCGAAGCCCTCGGCGACGAATTTCTCCTCGGCCGCCTGGTCGTGCACGAACAGCACGTCGGCATCGCCGCGGCGGCCGATGTCCAGTGCCTGGCCGGTCCCGACCGCGACCACCTTGACCGCGATGTTCGTGGCCTTCTGGAACGCCGGCAGCAGATGCGCGAACAGCCCGGACTGCTCGGTCGACGTCGTCGACGCCATCACGATGCTGCGCTCCTGCGCGAGCCCGGGCACGGCAGCACTCGCCAGACAAACGACAGCGGCGGCGGCTGCCAGCGCGCGGGTCCACTGTCGTCGGGTCGACCAGGCAGGCAGGTTCATGCGGGATCTCCGGTTGAGTTGAAAAACGGCGGCAGCAGATAGGTTCTGTCATGCATATGATGGGCACCTCGATCGGCGGCGCACTGTAGGGCATCCCGCGATCTTCTTCATAGGCGGCGGACAACATAATGAAGTCCATGCACCAGGTCAGCATCCGACCGCAGTGGACGATCCGCCAGCCGGGTGGCACCGCGCTGGCCGAACGCACCGTCTCGCTGCTGGTCAGCGTGGCCGAACACGGCAGCCTGCTGCAGGCCTGTGCCGCGCTGAAGGTCTCGTACCGTCACGCCTGGCAACTGATACGCGAGGGCGAGGCGCAGCTCGGCGCGCCGCTGCTGCTGATGGAGCGCGGCAAGGGCTCGCAGCTCAGCCCGATCGCCGAGAAGCTGGTCTGGGCCGATCGCCGGATCGCCGCACGGCTGTCGCCGACGCTCGATTCGCTGGCCAGCGAGCTGCAGGCCGAGATCGACCGCGTGCTGCAGCCGGCGCCGGCGCTGCTGCGCATCCACGCGAGCCACGGCTTCGCGATCGAGACGCTGCACGACTTCCTCGGCCGCACCGGCATCGTCAACGAGCTGCGCTATTGCGGGAGCACCGAGGCGGTCGCGTCGCTGGGCATGGGAGGCTGCGAGATCGCCGGCTTCCATGTGCCACAGGGCGAATTCGAGCCGGTCGCGATCGAGCACTATCGGCCCTGGCTGAAGCCGGCTGCGCAGCGGCTGATCGCGATCGCGACCCGGCGCCTCGGGCTGATGATCGCCAAGGGCGACCCGAAGAAGATCTACGGCATCGCCGACCTGGCGCGCCCCGACCTGCGCTTCATCAACCGCCAGGAAGGATCGGGCACGCGCTTCCTGCTCGACCTGCTGCTGCGCAAGCACGGCGTCGAGCCGGCCCGCGTGCGCGGCTACGAACAGTGCGAGTTGACCCACGCCGCGGTGGCCGCGTACGTCGCGAGCGGGATGGCCGACGTCGGCTTCGGCGTCGAGACGCCGGCGCGCCAGTTCAAGCTGGACTTCGTGCCGATCCAGACCGAGCGCTACTTCCTGCTGTGCGACGAACGGTCGCTGGACCGGCCCGATGTGCAGAAGACGCTGGCGATCGTGCGCGGCGACGCGTTCAAGGCCGCGGTCGACCTGCTGCCCGGCTACCAGGCGACCGATGCGGGCACCGTGCTCGAGCTGGGCCAGGCATTTCCGTCGCTCGCGGCACCGGCGGCCGCAGCGCCGGCCGGCAAGCGCAGCACGCGGCCGCGCCGCGCGGCGGCGGTCTGATCGCTCAGATCGAGTACCCGAGCAGCATCGCGACGCCGGCCTGCTTGTTCGGACGCGCGAAGCTGTCGCGCGTCAGCCGGCCCATCTTGATCGTCAGCGCGTCGGTCTTGAACCACTTGTCGTACAGCGCGTAGATCTCGCCGCTCGCATAGACGCGCGAGAGGCTGCGGTCGATCGCGGCGAGCAGCGCGGTGTCGCCCTTGCGCACCATCACGGCGTACGGCTCGACCGACAGCGCGAGGTTGCTCACCACCAGCGTGTCCAGCGCCTTGTCGTTCGACGCGAGGCCCAGCAGCAGCGAGTCGTCCTGCGGGAACGCGCGCACCTTGCCTTCCTTCAGCGCCTTGTAGGCCTCGCCGTTGTTGTCGAAAGTCGTGAGCTGCGCGCCGCGCAATTCGCTTTCGGCGAGCTGCTTGAACAGCTTCTCGGAGGTCGTGCCCTTGCTCAGCGCGACCGGCACGCCGTCCAGGTCCTTGACCGCCTCGACCTTCATGTCCTTGTTCGTCAGCACGCGCATCGCGGCGACGAAATAGGTGTAGCTGAAATCGACCTTCTCCTGGCGCGCCATCGTGTTGGTCGTCGAGCCGCACTCCATGTCGATCTCGCCAGCGAGCAGCTTCGGAATGCGCTCGGGGCCGCTCACGACCTTGTACTGGACCTTGAGGTCGGGCAGCTTGAGCTCGCGCTTGATCTCCTCGATCGCGTTCAGGCACAGGTCCACCGAATAGCCGACCGACTGCTTCTGCGCATTCAGGAACGAGAACGGCCGGGCCGCTTCGCGCACGCCCATCACGATCGTGTGGGTCTCGCGGATCTTGCTCATCGTGTCGCCGGCGGCATGGGCCGGCAGCGCAGCGGCGGCGGCGACGAACGCCGCGAGCGGCAGCATCAGGGCACGCAGCGTGCGTGCGGAAAGCGGGGGCATGGACAGGAACTCCAACGAACGTGTGATCGAATCGACTCGACCAGGCTTCCTGGTGGTCGCAGATCGAATTGTGCGTCGAACTCCGGGATATCCCAGGTGCGCGCCGGCGCGAACCGCGCGGCACCGGCACTTGAACCCCATTTCCGTGTCGCAGTTCCGCTGCTGCACCGATGCAGGGCCAAGGCCGCATGTCGGCGCATCCCGAAACCCCGGTCAGATCATGCTTCACCTTGCCGTCCGCGCAGCACACGCCGATGCGCGCCGGCGCATCGCCCCCGGCGCGGCATCGCGCCCGCTGTGCTTACTTGCCAGGCTTCGCGCCGGCGGGCTCGTGCTGCTTGGGGCGCCCGGTCTTCAGGCTGGGCACACCGCCCACCGCGGCGAGGAAGGCCTGGTCGTTCATCGCGTTCAGGGCCGCGACGCCGGCACGCAGCAGCTCGCTCTTCTTGGTCGGCCGCTTCAGGTTCGCGGCGCGCAGCTTCAGGCTCTCGAGCACCGCGTACTCGGCCTTCGGGATCGTGAAGCTGTCGCGCACCAGCTTGTGCTTGGCCTTGGGAGCCGCCGATGGCGCCGGCGCCGCAGGCTTCTTCGCGCTCGCGGCGGCCGACTTCGCGGCGGCTTTCTTGGCACTCGCAGCGACCTTCGCAGGCGCCTTGGTTGCGGCCTTCACGGCCTTCACGGCTTTCGATGCGGTCTTCGGTTCGGCCTTCTGTTCGACCTTCTGTTCGACCTTCGGTGCAGTCTTTTGCGCCGGTTTTTGCACGGTCTTGCGAGGGGTGGTCTTGGCAGTCATCGTCCTGACATCGAAGGTTTATACGGTATATACAGTTTATACCGACTTCGACCCCTGCCGCCTAGGCGATCAGCGGAAGCGATACACGTAGCGCAGCTGCCCGAACGTCTCGCCGGGGTTCGGCTCCTTGATGCCGCCGTTCGAGAAGTGCTGCACCCGCAGCGCCAGTTCATGCTCGCGCTGCGCGCCGAAGCTGCGCCCGACCGCGAGGTGGTCGCCGAAGTTGAAGGTCGTCGAGAAGCTCTTGCGCTCGGTGCGGTAGATCGGCGTCAGCGCGTTCGCGCCGATGCCGGCTTCGAAGAACCACGGCGAGCTGCCGCCGTCGGGGCGCCAGCGGAACACCGGCGTGATGCCGATCTGCGTCGTGTAGGCCGAACCGGAGTCGCCAACGGCCGGGCCGCGCCAGCGGCCCAGCGCGGCCTCCCAGTAACCCGACAGCTCGCCGCTGCCCAACGACCAGCGGCGGTTCCAGTCCCACGTGACGCCTATCGTCGCCGAATCGGTGTCGCCCGCGCTGCCGTATTGCGCGAACGCGGACTGCGGTGCGAGGTCGAACGCTGCGGCACTGCCGGCGCCACCTCCGAGAGCCAGCAAGGCCAGCGATCCACAGAGCAGGCGCAGCGATGACGATGACAAGTTTGATGATGATCGAACCATAGTGGGCCGGGTTTGTATGCCGAAACGAAGGGCAAGGCCAGTCTTCGCCGGTTCACCTTGGGCTGCGTGGGGACGATCGCCGGCGCGCATGCACACCGGCGCGACTTGTGGACAAGCGCGCAACCGGGCCGCCGAGGCAAGCCGCGTGCCACTTGCAGGGGTGACTCAGGCGCTGCAAATTGCCGGCAGCAGCTCGCCGATCGCCCCCTGCAGCAGCGCATCGGCCAGCTCGTCCATCGCGGTCGCCTGCGCATTCACGATGACGATGCGCGCGCCGGCTTCGCGCGCCCGGGGCACGACGCCGGCCGCGGGAAAGACCTGCAGCGTGCTGCCGATCGCGATCAGCAGGTCGGCCTCGCCCGCGACCGTCATCGCACGGGCGATCACCTCGGGCACCAGCGCCTGGCCGAACGAAATCGTGTCGCTCTTCAGGATGCCGCCGCAGCGCAGGCAGCGCGGATCGTCCTCGCCGTCGCGCACGCGCTGCAGCACGTCCTGCATCGGCGTGCGCTGGCCGCAGCCCCAGCACATCGCGCGGCGCATCGTGCCGTGCACCTCGATGATCTTTTCGGGGCTGTTGCCGGCGATGCGGTGCAGCTCGTCGATGTTCTGCGTGATCAATGCATGCAGCCGGCCACGCCGCTCGAGCTCGACGAGCGCGAGGTGACCGCGGTTCGGCTGCGCGGTCCAGGCC
>DATCSE010000139.1:0-7571 GCA_036568605.1 Burkholderiaceae bacterium
GCCGCGGTGGTGCTCCGGCGCGGCCATGACGCGACCACGCCGCTGAGCGCGAGCCCCAGCAGGATCAGCCCGGCCGTGCCGACCGCGGCGTGGCCACTCTCGCCCAGCAGCAGCCGCGTGTGCAGCTCGTACAGCGCCGGGACCGCATGCGCGGCATCCAGGCGCAGCGAGCCGCGGTCACGATGCCCGAGGTAGCGGGCGCAGCGTGCGTCGATGAAATGCTCGCGGCGCCAGCCGGCGCGCGGGTCGCGCGCCTCCCAGATCTGGTAGGGCGCACCGGCCTCGACCGGCGCGATCACGAGCGCCGCACGGGCCTGCGGCGCGGCCTGCGCGAGCACGTCCAGCGTGGCCGCGACGGGCTGCGCCGGCATCGCGGCAGGGCAGGTGGGTTGCGCATCGAACCAGGCGGGGTTCAGTGCACGGTCGATTTCGGCCTGCCACACCATCAGGCTGCCGGTCAGGCCCATCAGCACCAGCAACAGACCGGCGAGCAGCGCGACCCAGCGATGTACCCAGGTCAGCATCTGCCGCGGCGAGCGCAGCATGCGGGGCCATGCGAAGAGCGTCGTCGTCGACATGCCGCCGCGCTCAGAAGCTGTACCGCCAGCTGACGGTGATCGTGCGACCACGCCCGGCGTAGTAGTCCTCGTCGGTGCCCGAGTAGTTGGCCTGCGAGTAGTAGGTGATGTACTGGCGGTTGAACAGGTTCTCGATGCCCAGGCCGAGCTCGCCCCAGCGCGGCGTCGTCCAGCTCAAGCTCGCATCGGCGACCGTGTAGCCCTTGAAATGCTCCTCGAGGCTGGTGCTGCCCGAGGTCTTGCCGACGTTGACGTCGCGCGACATCAGCTTCGTCGCCTGTGCGCTCGCGCGCCAGCCCGGCGCGAAGGCCCAGTGGCCCGCCAGCACCAGCTTGTCGGGCCCTTGCGAGCGAGCGCCCAGGTCCAGATCCAGCGGCTGCCCCGCCGCGCTGGCGGTGCGGCCGCGGGTCAGCGCGTAGACCGCATTCAGCCTGACATCGCGACTCGGCCGCAACTCGCCGCTGAACTCGAAGCCCTTGACCTTGATCGGCACGCGCTGCAACGTGCCGATGCCGTTGCTGACGATGATCTGGCTGCCGAAATCGGAGCGCGACTCGTAGACCGATGCGCTCAGGCTGCCGAGCGCACCACGCCAGGCGACACCGACCTCGCGGTTGTCGGTGACGACGGGCTGCAGGTCCACCAGGTTGTTCACCGAGCGGCCCGCGGTGTTGACCGCGCGCAGGATCAGCCCGACATCGGGCATGCCGAAGCCCTCGTTGTACGACGCGAACGCCGACCAGCCGCTGTTGCCGAACCGCCAGACCGCACCCAGGCTCTTGACCAGCTCGCTGGCGCTGCGCGTGCCGCCTTGCACCTCGCGGTTGCCGTAGAACGCGAGCGTGCGGTAGGTGTCGACCTCGAGCCGCGCACTCTCGTGGCGCAGCCCGCCGCGCACGGTCAGCGAGCCCAGCTCGTATTCCAGTTGCGCGAACGGCGCGGTGCTCTGGAACTTCAGCGGCGGCACCCAGGTGCGATCGGTCTGCGTCAGGCGCTGCGACGACGTGTCTTTCAGCCAGTCGAGCCCGGTGGTCAGCTCCAGGCCCTGCAGCGCGAAATTGGGACGGACCCAGCTCGCGCGCAGCCCGGCCTTGTCGGCGACGATCTCGCTCTGATCGACCAGCGTGCCGACCGGTGCGATCGAAGCGTCCTGGAACGTCGTGATCACGTCGCCGGTGTAGCGCGCCTTGAAGTCCTGCTTGAACAGCTGCACCAGCGCGCTGCCGCCGCCCAGGTCGGCATGGCTCCACTCGAGGCTGGCCGAGCGCACCTTGTTGCGCAGCGGATCGCCCTGCGGCGTGCCGCGTTCGGACGTGGCCGGGATGCCGGCATCGCGGTCGCCGTTGACCACCACCCACTCGTCGTGGCCCGCGACGTCGTACGCGTTGACCATCAGCTGCAGGCGCTGCGGGCCGAAGTCGCGGCCGATCTTGACGTAGGCATCCTGCAGGCGATGCGCCGATTCCGTCGCGAGGTAGCGGCCGTCGCCGTCGACGCCGACATCCTGCGTGCGCGTGCCCAGGTACGCGACCACGTCGAAGTCGCTCTTGTGCTCGAGCAGGTAGCCGGCTTTCCAGGCCGAGCTGTTGGCGTGCAGCTGCGTGCTGTACTTCAGGTCGACGGTCTGGCGCGTGCCGGGTTCGTTCGCCTTGCGCGTGATCGTGTTGATGATGCCGCCGGTGGCGCCCATGCCTTGTACGGCCGAGGCGCCGCTGACCACCTCGATGCGTTCGATCAGCAGCGGGTCGGCAAAGTAGCCCTCGCGCCCGCCGTAGCGCAGCGGGTTGGTCTGCGGAATGCCGTCCAGCAGCAGCAACGCGTTGCGGCCGCGCAGGTTCTCGCCGAAGTTGGACATCTTCTGGCGCGACGGCGCGTAGCCGGGCACCTGGGCCGCCAGCAGAGCGCCGGGGTCCTCGGAGACGAGCAGCTGATCCTGCACCTCCTGGCGCGTGATCACGCTGACCGCGCCGGGGATCTTCTCCACCGCCTTCGCGCCGCGTGTCGCGGTCACGACGACGGCATCGAGCTTGTGCGTCGCGTTGTCGTCCGTCGCGGGTTGCGCGGCAGCGGGTGCCGATGCCGCGGCAGCCGCGGAGGCAGGGGCCAGGGTCTGTGCCCACAGCGGCGCGGCCAGGCCGGCCAGCAGCGTCGCGGCGAGCGTTCGCGGCATCGTCGAAATCGAGAGGGTGTTGTTCATTCTGTGTGGGTCGCTCGCGCGCATCGCGCACGAGGCGGCACGGCGTCTGTGGCGGGCGGCCGAAGAGGGTTGGGGCATGGGTCCGTCCATCACGATCGATGGACGGCTGGGGGCAGGCGAAGCGCCTAGCGGGCGCTGCGTCGTGGCGTCATCGTGCAGTCGGGTTCGTCGCGAAGCACGGCTGGCGATGTGGCTGGCGTGTGCGGAGGTTCATCACTGCTGCATCATAATGAGAATTGTTCGTATTTACAATGCGCTGTCATGAGTGCATGGCGCAGCCACGCGATGCCGTCGCCGCGACCAGCATCGACAATGCGACGATTCCGGAGTCGTCGGTGTCGGCAGGCAAGGTCATGGACGGTGGCGGGCGAACCAGCCGCGCGTGTCGTGATCTCGCCGCGAAACAAGGCAGTTGTCCTCGAAGCTCCGCGACGGCTGCCGAATCGGATTCGTTTGGGGAGATTCGTCACATGATGGGTGTTGCTGCCGCACCGAAGTGGGCGGCGCTGTGCGTCGCGGCATGCGCCGCGCTGGCGCCTGGCGCGGTGCAGGCGAACGACCGGCCGTTCCTGCTGACCTCGAACGCTGCCGCGGATGAAGACGACGACCAGGTGTGGTCGCTCGAGGCCTGGTGGCAACGCACAGGCGTCGAGCGGGTCTTCAGCGTGGCGCCGGAATACGCGTTCGACCCGACCACGTCGCTGCAGCTCGAGCTAGCGCGTGCCAGTGGCAACGTGAAAGAGGCCGAGCTCGAGTTCAAGCACCTGTTCAATCACATCGCCCGCGACGGGTGGGGATGGGGCGTGCACCTGGCCGCGGGCATGGCCAGCGGCGACGACAGCGGCTGGAAGTTGCAAGGCGGTTCCATCCGCCTGGTGCACACGCTGCAGTTGAACGACGGCAGCGCGATGCTGCACGTCAATGCAGGCCTGAAGAAGGAGCGCGACGAGCGGCGCGAATGGATCGCCTCGGCCGCCTTCGAGCACAAGCTGCCGTGGCGCAGCAGCGCATTCGTCGAGGTCGGCCGCGAGGACCGGCAGACGCTGCTGCACGCCGGCGTTCGGCACTGGATCCGGCGCGAGCGGCTCGCGCTGGACCTCGCCGTGCAGCAGACGCGCAGTGGCGGCGAGAGGGCGCAGGGCGTGGTGATCGGGATCGGCTGGTACGACCTCTGAGGGCCGGGGTCGATCGCGGCTGCGGCCGGTCTCGATGGTCGCGGATCCCGGGCACAATCCGTGCTCTGAAAATCCACGGCCAGGGCCTTGCGGGGCTCGTTGGCTTTCCTTTTCGAACGGGCCCTGGAGCCCGCGACCTCACATGATTCGAATCGGCCGCAGCAGCGTCCACGGCGAGGGTGTTTTTGCAACGCGCGATCTGGCAGAAGGCGAACGCATCGGCGTCTACGAAGGCCGGCGCTACAGCGCACGCGAGGTGAGGCGGCGAGATTGGGACCACGGGCTGACGTATGTCTTCGGTCTCAGCGACGGCTCGGTGATCGACGCCGCCACCGGCGGCAACGCGACCCGGCACCTGAACCACTCCTGCGCACCGAACTGCGTCGCCTATGAAGAGCGCGGCGCGGGCGGCAAGGCGGTGATCGCCTTCTATGCGCTACGCGCGATCCGCAGCGGCGAGGAGCTGTTTCTCGACTACAGCCTGGAGGTCGACGAGCCCGAAGAGCCCGGCAAGTTCGCGTGCGCCTGCGGTGCCGCGGCCTGTCGCGGCACGATGCTGGCGGTCTGAGGCGCTAGTCGCGCAGCGACAGCATCCGGTTCGCGCGCAGCGCGAGCAGCGTGCAGGCCGCGCCCGACAGCAGATACAGGCTCACCGACACCAGCCCGAAGCGCGCCGACAGCCCGAGCGCGACCAGCGGCGCGAATGCCGCGCCGACCAGCCAGGCCAGATCGGCGGTCAGCGCCGCGCCGGTGTAGCGGAAGCGGGGCTGGAAGTTCGACGTGACCGAGCCCGCGGCCTGGCCGTACGACAAGCCGAGCAGCACGAAGCCGACCAGGATGAACACGTCCTGCCCCAGCGTGCCGCCGCCCAGCAGCAGCGGCGTGACCAGGCTGAACAGGCCGATCAGCACCGCGATGCTGCCCAGCGTGCTGCGGCGCCCGATGCGGTCGGCCAGCAGGCCCGAGGCCAGCATCGCGACCGCCGACAGCAGCGCGCCGACGATCTCGACGGCCATGAAGTCGCCCACCGCGTGGTGCGAGTACAGGATGATCCAGGACAGCGGGAACACCGTGACGAGGTGGAACAGCGCATAGCTCGCGAGCGCGGCGAACGCGCCGATCACCACGTTGCCGCCCTGTTCGCGAGCCAGCTCGACGACGTCGCACGGCTCCAGATCGCGCGCCTCGAGCTCGCGCTCGTACTCGTGCGTGACGACCAGCCGCAGCCGCGCGAACAGCGCCACCACGTTGATCGCGAACGCGGCGTAGAACGGATAGCGCCAGCCCCAGCCGATGAAGTCCTCCGGCGAGAGGTTGCCCCACAGGTAGGCGAACAGCCCGCAGGCGACGACGAAGCCCAGCGGCGCACCGAGCTGCCCCAGCATCGCGTACCAGCCGCGGCGGTGCTGCGGCGCGTTCATCGCGAGCAGCGACGGCAGGCCGTCCCACGAGCCGCCCAGCGCCAGGCCCTGGCCCACCCGGCACAGCGCGAGCCCGATGATCGCCGCGTTGCCCCAGGTCGCGTAGTCCGGCAGCAGCGCCATGCCGACGGTGGAGCTGCCAAGCAGGAACAGCGCGATGGTCAGCTTGGTGCTGCGGCCGAAGCGCCGCTGGATCGCCATGCCGATCAGCGTGCCGACGGGCCGCACGACGAACGCGAACGCGAACACGACGAACGCGTAGAGCGTGCCGGTCAGCCGGTCGGCGAATGGAAAGAACACCGTCGGGAACACCAGCACCGACGCGATGCCGTAGACGAAGAAGTCGAAGTATTCGGACGCGCGGCCCACGACGACGCCGACCGCGATGTCGCCCGGCGCGACGCTGCTGGCGTCGTCATCGGAGGGGTTGGCGTTCAGCACGATGGACGAGGAGGACATGGGCAGGCGGGACGGAATTTCCGACGGACCGAATGGTGCCACGCGACACGGGGCGTGCGCGGTGGGTGGGACAAAATGTCCAATCGTCTATCCGCACTGACCCTTATACATTGCGGCGCGTCGCACCGGCCCCGATGCCGGCGCTCCCCAGAACCGCCCCGATGGATCGCACCGCCCCGATCGCCTCCTCCCTTCCGCGCCGCGCGCTTGCCGCGTGGCCCCTCGCGTTGCTGGCCGGCTGCGACAGCATCGTCCTGAAGCCGCACGGCGACGTCGCCGTGCAGCAGGCCGACCTGCTGGTCAGCTCGACGCTGCTGATGCTGATCATCATCGTGCCGGTGATCGCGCTGACGCTGTTCTTCGCGTGGCGCTACCGCGCCTCGCACACGTCGGCCACGTATCTGCCGGACTGGGACCACTCGACCCGCCTCGAGCTGGTGATCTGGGGCGCGCCGCTGCTGATCATCATCGCGCTCGGGGCGATGACCTGGATCAGCACGCACAAGCTCGACCCGTACCGCAAGCTGGACCGCATCGACGCACAGCGGCGCGTGCCGTCGGACGTGAGGCCGCTGGTCGTGCAGGTGGTCGCGCTCGACTGGAAGTGGCTGTTCGTCTATCCGGAGCAGGGCATCGCGACGGTCAACGAGCTGGCCGCGCCGGTCGACCGCCCGATCGAGTTCCGCATCACCGCGTCCACCGTGATGAACTCGTTCTACGTGCCCGCGCTGGCCGGCCAGGTGTATGCGATGCCGGGCATGGAGACCAGGCTGCACGCGGTGATCAACCGCGCCGGCACCTACGAGGGCTTCTCGGCCAACTACAGCGGCGCGGGCTTCTCGAACATGCGCTTCGCGTTCCTCGGCCTGTCCAGCGACGACTTCACGCGCTGGGTGGCCCGCAACCGCGACGGCAGCTCGACGCTGGACCGCGGCGCCTACCGCACGCTCGAGCAGCCCAGCGAGCGCGAGCCGGTGCGCCGCTACGCCCGCGTCGACACGTCGCTGTACGACGCGATCGTCAACCGCTGCGTGCAGCCGGGCCAGATGTGCCAGCACCAGATGATGGCGATCGATGCCGCCGGCGGCGCCGGCAAGGCCGGCCTAACCGGCGTGACGCGCCAGAGCTGGCGCGGCGCTGAGCGCACCGTCGTCGCGGCCCAGTGCACGCCGGCCGACCCCGAAGGCCTGCTGGCCACGCGAGTGACCCTGAGCCCCCGCCCGGCCGCTCCGAAGGGGGCTCGCGCCGTAGTGCGCAGCACGAAGGCTACCCAATGAGCTCAGAATCCCACAACCTTCTTTCTTCGCCGCTGCTCGGCCGCCTGAGCTGGGACGCGATCCCGTACCACGAGCCCATCCTCGTGGCCACGTTCGCGGGCGTCGCGCTCGGCGGCCTGGTGCTGCTCGCGCTGCTCACCAAGCTGCGGGCCTGGGGTCCGCTGTGGCGCGACTGGATCACCAGCATCGATCACAAGAAGATCGGCATCATGTACATGGTGCTGGGCATCGTGATGCTGCTGCGTGGCTTCGCCGACGCGCTGATGATGCGGGCCCAGCAGGCGCTCGCGTTCGGCGACGCGGCCGGCTTCCTGCCGCCGCATCACTACGACCAGGTCTTCACGGCGCACGGCGTGATCATGATCTTCTTCGTCGCGATGCCGCTGGTCACGGGCCTGATGAACTACGTCGTGCCGCTGCAGATCGGCGCGCGCGACGTCGCGTTCCCGTTCCTGAACAACTTC
>DATCSE010000140.1:0-2065 GCA_036568605.1 Burkholderiaceae bacterium
GCCGCCGTAATGCGCCGAGTCGGTGTTCAGCCGCTCGACGTACTCGCCCGGCATCGTCACGCCGAAGCGCACGCCGTGGCGCACCACCGGCGTGAAGTTGCAGACCACCAGCACGACGCTGCCGGCCGCATGCGCACGGCGCAGGAATGCGAAGGTCGAGTGCTGCGCGTCGTGTTGGTCTATCCACTCGAAGCCGCCGGGGTCGACATCGCGCTGGTGCAGCGCCGGCGTGTCGCGGTAGAGCTTGTTCAGGTCGCGCACCAGCGTGCGCATGCCCTGGTGCAGCGGGTCGTCGAGCAGATGCCAGTCCAGGCTCTGGTCGTGGTTCCACTCGCGCTCCTGCGCGAACTCGCTGCCCATGAACAGGAGCTTCTTGCCGGGATGGCCGAACATGAAGCCGTAGTAGGCGCGCAGGTTTGCGAACTTCTGCCAGCGGTCGCCCGGCATCTTGGCCAGCATCGAGCCCTTGCCGTGCACGACCTCGTCATGCGAGAGCGGCAGCACGAAGTTCTCGTTGAACGCGTAGACCAGCCCGAAGGTCATCTCGTCGTGGTGATGGCGGCGGTGCACCGGGTCGCGCTGCATGTACTGCAGCGTGTCGTGCATCCAGCCCATGTTCCACTTGTAGTGGAAGCCCAGCCCGCCGGCGTAGGTCGGCCGCGAGACGGCCGGGAACGCGGTCGATTCCTCGGCCAGCGTCACCGCCTGCGGCCGTTCGGTGCCGACGACCTCGTTGACGCGGCGCAGGAACGCGATCGCCTCCAGGTTCTCGCGGCCGCCGTGCACGTTCGGCACCCACTCGTCATGCTTGCGGCTGTAGTCGCGGTACAGCATGGACGCCACCGCATCGACGCGCAGGCCGTCGACATCGTAGCGCTCGAGCCAGAACAGCGCGTTGCCGATCAGGAAGTTCGCGACCTCGGTGCGCCCGAGGTTGTAGATCAGCGTGTTCCAGTCCTGGTGGAAGCCTTCGCGCGGGTCGGCGTACTCGTACAGGTGCGTGCCGTCGAAGCGCACGAGGCCGTGCTCGTCGGTCGGGAAGTGCGCCGGCACCCAGTCGAGCAGCACCCCGAGGCCGGCCGCATGGCAGCGCGCGACGAAGTCCTTGAAGCCGCGGGCCTCGCCGAACCGCGAGGTCAGCGAGTACAGCCCGATCGGCTGGTAGCCCCACGAGCCGTCGAACGGGTGCTCGCTGACCGGCAGCAGCTCCAGGTGCGTGAAGCCCATCTCGGCGGCGTACGGCACCAGGGTGTCGGCCAGCTCGGCCCAGTTCAGGAAGCGGCCGTGCGGCTCGTGCGCCGGGTCGGCGCGGCGTTGCCATGAGCCCAGGTGCACCTCGTAGATGCTGACCGGCGCGTCCAGCGCATTCGCGAGCCGGCGTGCCTCCGATTTCGGCATGACCGCCGGGAGCCGCGTGACCACGCTGGCGGTGGCCGGCCGCAGCTCGGAGCGCAACGCATACGGGTCGGCCTTCAGCGGCAGTGGATGGCCGCCGCGGTCGCGAAGGTGGTACTTGTAGTGCGCGCCGGGCCCGACGCCGGGAACGAAGATCTCCCAGACGCCGCATTCGCGGCGCAGCCGCAGCGCGTGGCGGCGCGCGTCCCAGTGGTTGAAGTCGCCGACGACGCTGACCTGCGACGCATTCGGCGCCCACACCGCGAAGCTCGTGCCGGCCACGCCCAGCAGCACGCGCTGCACAGCACCCAGTGCCTCGCACGGCCGCAGGTGCGAGCCTTCGGCGAGCAGCCAGACGTCGAGGTCGCCGAGCACCGGCGGGAATCGGTACGGGTCGTCGACGATCTCCGAGCGACCGTCGGCCCAGCGCACCTGCAGCCGGTAGTTCTCGAGGCTTGTGAGGCCGCCGGTCGTCTCCGGCGCGAGCCGGCCGTCGAACACGCCGTCGGGGTGGCGCAGCGCGAGCGTGCCCAGCAGCTCGCCGCTCGCACCGGACAGCGCGGCGACCTGCGCCGCGCCGGGCAGCAGCGCGCGCAGCCACCAGTGCCCGTCGGCATCGCGGTGCGGGCCCAGCACGGAGAACGGGTCGCCGTGCTGCGCGGTGCGGAGG
>DATCSE010000141.1:0-2141 GCA_036568605.1 Burkholderiaceae bacterium
AGCCCGCCGCTGTCCAGCGAGCGCGGGTCGGCCGAGAACAGCTCGAGCAGGCCGTTCTGGATCACGATGGCCAGCCCGAACGTCACGACCAGCGACGGCAGCGGGTCGCGCCCCAGCGTGCCGTTCAGCACATGGCGCTGCAGCAGGTAGCCGGCGCCGAACGCCAGCGGCAGCAGCGCGATCGCGACCGCCGCGGCCGGCAGCGCGAAGGTGGAGGCGAGCGCGATCGCGGCGAACGCGCCCAGCACGATGAAGTCGCCCAGCGCGGTATTGGTCAGCCGCATCACGCCGAACATCAGCGACTGGCCCAGCGCGAACAGGCAGTACAGCCCGCCGAGCAGCAGGCCCTGGATCACGATGTCGAGCAATTGCATGACGGCCTACACCCCGAAGTACGCGCGGCTGATCTGCTCGCGCGTCAGCGCGTCGGAGCGGCCGTGCAGCGAGACGCGGCCTTCCTGGAAGCAGTACACGCGCTGCGACACCTGCTGCGCGGTACCGACGTCCTGCTCGACGATGACCACCGTCATGCCCTCGCGCGTGATCGCCGGCATCGCCGCGTAGATCTCGCGGATCACGACCGGCGCGAGGCCCAGCGACAGCTCGTCGCACAGCAGCACGCGCGGGTTGCTCATCAGCGCGCGGCCGATCGCGACCATCTGCTGCTGCCCGCCGGACAGCGAGGTCGCGCCCTGCGCACGCTTCTCGCGCAGCACCGGGAACAGCGCGTACAGACGCTCGAGGTTCCAGGGCCCGGGCCGCTGCGCGAGCGCGCCCATCAGCAGGTTCTCCTCGACGCTGAGGCTCGCGAACAGGCGCCGGCCTTCAGGCACCAGCGCGATCCCGCGGCGCACGATCTCGCCGGGCGGCAGGCTGCCGATCGGCCGGCCGTCGAAGCGGATCGCATCGGCCGGCGCCTTCACCAGCCCGGCCAGCGACTTCAGGAACGTGCTCTTGCCGGCGCCGTTGGCGCCGATGATCGCGACGACCTCGCCGGCGTCGACGCCGAAGTCGATGCCGAACAGCGCCTGCGCGTCGCCGTAGTGCGCCTGCAGTGCGTGGGTCTCGAGCAATGCCACGCTCTCAAGCCTCCATGCCCATGTAGACGCGCCGCACCTCGGGGTCGGCCATCACCGCACGCGGCTCGCCCTCGGCCAGCGCCTGCCCGAAGTTGATGACGAACAGCCGGTCGGCCAACGCCAGCAGCGCATGCACGACGTGCTCGATCCACACCATCGTGACGCCCTGCGACTTGATGCGCTGCAGCTCGTCCACCAGCTGCTTGGCCTCGTGCTCGGTCAGCCCGCCCGCGATCTCGTCGAGCAGCAGCAGCTTGGGCCGCGTCGCGAGCGCGCGCGCCAGCTCCAGGCGCTTGCGGTTCAGCAGCGTCAGCGAGCCGGCCGGCTTGTTCGCATGCGGCAGCAGGCCGGTCTGCTCGAGCACGTCGCGCGCGGTGGCCCACGCGTCGCGTTCTCGCTGCCCGCCGCCGAAGCAGGCCGCGGTGACCAGGTTTTCGAACACCGTCATGTGCCCGAACGGCTGCGGCACCTGGTACGAGCGGCCGATCCCGGCGCGGCAGCGGCGGTGCGGCGGCAGCGCGGTCACGTCGCGCCCGGCGTACTCGACACGTCCCGCATCGGCCTTCACGTCGCCGGTGATCAGGTTGAACAGCGTGGTCTTGCCGGCGCCGTTCGGGCCGAGGATGCCCAGCGTCTCGCCCGCGCGCACCGCGAGGGAAATGCCGTCGGTCACCTTCAGCGCGCCGTACGACTTGCTGACGCCATGCAATGCGAGCAGTTCGGCCATCGTCCGACGCTCCTACAGCAGCTTCATCTTCGCGGTGGTCGGGATGCTGGGGAAGGTCTCGTTGTTCACGATGACCAGGTCGTGCTGGGTCTTCGTGCCCTTGACCCACTGCCCCAGTACCAGCGGCGTGCGGCTGACGTTCCTGAACGGCCCCTGGCCGCCCCACTTCACGCCGCCGACGATGGTCTTCATGTCGGTCGCCGCGATCGCGTCGCGCACGTCCTGGGCCGACGTGGACTTCGCGCGCTTCAGCGCATCGGCCGCGACCTCGAACAGCGCATGCGCGAAGCCGATCGGCTGGGTCCACTGCTTCTTCGTCGAGGTCTCGTAGGCGG
>DATCSE010000142.1:0-6577 GCA_036568605.1 Burkholderiaceae bacterium
GTGCACGGCGGCACCAGCCCTTCGACAGGCTCAGGGCGAGCGGAGGTTGGCGGTGCGGACGGGCTGGTCCAACGTCCGTTCGGGCTGAGCTTGTCGAAGCCTTGTGCACGGCGGCACCAGCCCTTCGACAGGCTCAGGGCAAGCGGAAGTTGGCGGTGCGGACGGCGGGCTGCCCAACATCCGTTCGGGCTGAGCTTGTCGAAGCCTTGTGCACGGCGGCACCAGCCCTTCGACAGGCTCAGGGCGAGCGGAAGTTGGCGGTGCGGACGGGCTGGTCCAACGTCCGTTCGGGCTGAGCTTGTCGAAGCCTTGTGCACGGCGGCACCGGCCCTTCGACAGGCTCAGGGCGAACGGGAGGGTTGGGATGTGCCGCCCGTCAGCAGCTCGAGCAACCGCGCTGCGGCCGGCGCGGGCGGCGCATCGGCGCGCGTGAGGATGCCGATCTCGCGCTGCGGCGCCGGCTCGGGCAGCGGCAGCATGCGCACGTCGCCGGGCCACGGCACCAGCGCCGCGGCCGCGGGGATCAACGCCACACCCAGGCCGCAGCGCACCGCATGCAGCAGACCGCCCAGCTCGTCGAGCTCGATCGCTTCGTGCACCGCGACGTCGTTCGCGCGCAGAAACTGCTCGACGATGCGGCCGCCGAAGGACGCACGGTCGTAGCGCACGAACGGCAGCGTCGCGAGCGCCTCGTGCCAATCGGCGATGTCGCAGGCGGCCGGCACGATCAACTCGAAGCGCTCCTGCCACAGCGGCTGCCACCGCAGCTCGCGCGGCAGCGCGAACGGCGGGCGGATCATCAGCGCCAGGTCCAACTCGCCGCCGTCGACCTGTCCCAGCAGCCGCAGCGACACGTCGGGCACGATGCGCACCGTGGTCTGCGCGAACTCGCGGCGCAGCGCGGCGATCGCGACCAGCAGCGAAGGCGCCTGCACCGAGGCGATCGCGCCGATGCGCAGCGTGCCGCGCACGGTGCGGGCCGGCGCGCCCAGGTCCTGCCACAACGCGACGATCTGCTCGGCGCGCGCCGCGGTCTCGCGGCCGCGTGCGTTGAGCTTCGCGCTGCGGCCGTCGCGGTCGAACAAGGCATGGCCGAGCTGCGATTCGAGCCGTTGCATCTGCGCGCTGACCGCGCTTTGCGTCAGCCCGATGCGCTCGCCGGCCGCTGCGAAGCTGCCGTGGCGCACGACGGCCAGCAAGGTCTGCAGCTCGCGCAGCACGGCAGGGTGACGGTCCGCTCAGCGCGCCGGGCGCAGCAGCGCCAGCACCTGGCCCTCGTCGACCGCCTCGCCTTCGGCGACCAGCACGTCGACGACGACACCATCGGCCGCTGCGCTGACCGGGATCTCCATCTTCATCGACTCGACGATCACGACCGCATCGTCGGCCGCGACCGACTCGCCGGGACGCGCCGCGATCTTCGTGACGTTGCCGGTCACCTCCGAGCGCAGCGGGATGCTGTCGCCTTGTCGATCATCAGGGCTTGCCATCGTTCAAGACTCCTTGGGGCGCGGCGCGCGGATCGCGATGCCGGCCGCCTCGAGCGCGCTGCGCAACGCACGCGCGAAAGCCGGCGCGTCGGGTTGGTCGCCGTGCAGGCACAGCGTGTCGGCCGAGAGCGGCACGTCCTTGCCCGATAGCGCGCGCACATACCCCTGCTCGACCATCGTGCGCACCTGCGCGATGGACTGGTCGAGGTCGGTGATCATCGCGCCCGGCAGGCGGCGCGGGGTCAGCGAGCCGTCGTCCTGGTAGCTGCGGTCGGCGAACACTTCGTTCGCGACCGCGAGGCCGAGGCCGCGCGCCACCTCCACCATCCGGCTGCCGGCCAGCGCGTAGACGATCAGGCGCGGGTCGATGTCGCGCACTGCGCGGCAGATCGCCTCGGCCAGCTTCTCGTCCTTCGCCGCCATGTTGTAGAGCGCGCCGTGCGCCTTGACGTGCGCGAGCGGCACGCCGGCGGCCGCGGCGAAGCCCTTCAGCGCACCGACCTGGTAGACCGTGAAGTCGTAGGCCTCGGCCGGCGAGATCGCCATCTCGCGCCGGCCGAAGCCCTGCAGGTCCGGCAGGCCGGGATGCGCGCCGATCGCGACGCCGCGTGCCGCCGCGAGCTTGACGGTGGCCGCCATCGTGCGCGCGTCGCCCGCATGAAACCCGCACGCGATGTTGGCCGAGCTGACATGCTCGAGCAGCGCCGCATCGTCGCCGGCGCGCCAGGCGCCGAAGCCTTCGCCCATGTCGGCGTTCAGATCGAGTTCGCGCATCGCCATCACCTTCTGTTCATCCGTCGTCAAGGCCTGCGCCGTATCGCATCCAGCGCCCGCTCGCGTTCCAGCAGCAATGCCTGCGCCTCGGCCAGCCCGATCATCGCAAAACGCACCGATTCGCCGGGCGCGCGCTGCGCGAGCCGCGGCAGGTCCACGCTCGCGACCTGCGCGATCTTGGGATAGCCGCCGGTGGTCTGCCGTTCCGCCATCAGCACGATGGGTTGGCCATCGGGCGGCACCTGCATCGTGCCGAAGGACACCGGCTCGGAGAGGATGTCGCCGCGCACCGCGCGCTCGAGCGCCGCCGCGCCTTCGAGGCGATAACCCATCCGGTCGGACTGCGCGGCGATGCGCCAGGTCTGCGTCAGCAGCATCTGTTGAGCCGCGGCATCGAACTGCGCCCATTCACGGCCGGGCAGCACGCGAATCGCCGCATCGGGCACCGCGGCCTGCTGGACCCGCAGCGCGCGCAGCACGCCGGCCGGCAGCGGCGGCGGCACATGCGGCGCGGCGTTGGGCTTCAGCGCGATGCGATCGCCCTTGCGCAACAGGCGGCCCTCGTGCCCGCCAAAGCCGGCGCGCGCGTAGGTGCTGGCGCTGCCCATCACCGGGGCGATCGCGTAGCCGCCCTGCACCGCGAGATACGCGCGCAGGCCGGCCGCACGGCGCCCGAACTGCAGCGTCGCGCCCGCGGGCACCGCGGTCGCGGTCAGCGGCGGCACCGTCGCACCGTCCAGCGTGGGCGACAGATCGGCACCGCCCCACGCGATCACGGCGTCGCGCTCGAAGCGCAAGGCCGGTCCCAGCATCGTCAGCTCCAGCGTCGCCTCGTGCTCGTCGTTCGCGACCGCGAGGTTCGCGAGGCGGTGCGACAGTTCGTCCATCGCGCCGCTGACCGGCACGCCCAGCGGCTGATGGCCCCAGCGGCCCAGGTCCTGGAAGCCGCTGATCAGGCCGGGCTTGAGGATTTCGATCATCGCGCCGCCGCCTCCATCGCCTCGAACTCGGCGCGCGTGATCGGCACGAAGCGCACCTGATCGCCGGCGCGCAACAGCGCCGGCGCTTCGCGCTGCGGATCGAACATCGCAAGAGGTGTGCGGCCGATCAGGTTCCACCCGCCCGGCAGGTCGAACGGGTAGACGTTGCTCTGCCGGTTCGCGATCGCGACGCTGCCGGCCGGCACCTTGGTGCGCGGCGTCTGGCGCCTGGGCACTGCGAGGCGCTCGTCCCACAAACCGATGAACGGGTGCCCGGGCGCGAAGCCGAGCATGAAGACGCGGCCGATGGTCTCGCCGTGCAGGCGCACGACCTCGGCTGCGGCCAGACCGGTCGCGGCGGCCACCTCGTCCAGATCGGGGCCGAACTCGCCGCCGTAGCAGACCGGGATCTCGACCAGCCGCGTGTCCCCGTCGTCGCCCTGCAGCGGTTCGGCCAGCAGTGCCTCGACGCTGCGGCGCAGCGCGACGAACGGCGTCTCGCCGGGTTGCCGCTCGACCGCCGTCGCGCGGTAGTGCACGCCGACCGCGGTGAACGACGGCACGACGTCCAGCACGCCTTGCAGCGCCGCCGCCTCCAGCCGGCGTGCGAACGCGCAGGCGCGGCGGTTGGTCTCGATGTCTATCGTCGTGCCGAACTCGACGATCAGGCATTGGTCGCCCGAAGGCTCGATGCGTGGCGTCATGCCGCCACCACGCCCAGCAACGCCGCGCGCTCGCGCTCGACGAAACCCGTGTCGATGCGCCCTGCCACGAAGTCCTCGTGCGCCAGCACCGCACGCAGGAAACCGGCGTTGTGCGCGATGCCGTCGATGCGCACCTCGCGCAGCGCTGCGTCCATGCACTGCAGTGCGGCGGCGCGGGTCGGGCCGTGGGCGATCAGCTTGGCGATCATCGGGTCGTAGTGTGGCGTGACGGCGTCGCCCTCACGCACGCCGGTGTCGATGCGCAGGTGCGAATGGGGTGCGGGCAACCGCAGCATCGTCAGTCGGCCGGGCGAGGGCAGGAACTGCCTGGCCGGGTTCTCTGCATAGAGCCGGCATTCGATCGCGGCGCCATCGCGGCGGATGTCGCGTTGCGTGAACGGCTCCGCGGTGCCGGCCGCGAGCCGGATCTGCCACTGCACGAGGTCGACGCCGGTGACCATCTCGGTGACGCCGTGCTCGACCTGGATGCGCGTGTTCATTTCGAGGAAGAAGAACTCCTCGGTGCGTGAGTCGACGACGAACTCCACCGTGCCGGCACCGCTGTAGCGCTGCGCCGCCGCGAGCGCGACCGCGGCCTCCGCCATGCGCTGGAGCACCGTGGCCGAGAGGCCGGGCGCCGGGCTCTCCTCGATGATCTTCTGGAAGCGCCGCTGCACCGAGCACTCGCGCTCGAACAGATGCACCGCGCCACCCGCGCCATCGCCGAAGACCTGCATCTCCACGTGACGCGCACGCTCGACATAACGCTCGAGATAGACGTCGCGCCGGCCGAACGCCTTCGCCGCGAGCGCCTGCGCCGATTCGACGGTGGACTGCAGCGCGGCCATCGCCTCGACGCGCTTCATGCCGATGCCGCCCCCGCCGCCCACCGCCTTGACGAGCAGCGGAAAGCCGACCGCAACGGCCTGTGCGAGCCAGGTCTCGGGCGCTTCGGCGTCCAGGCAGCCGCTGCCCGGCAACACCGGAACACCACTGGCCTGCGCGACACGGCGCGCCTGTTCCTTGTCGCCCATCGCCGCGATGGTCTGCGGGTCCGGGCCTATCCAGACCAGGCCCGCGGCCTGCACGGCGCGCGCGAATGTGCTGTTCTCCGACAGGAAGCCGTAGCCCGGGTGCACCGCATCGGCGCCCTGCTCGCGGGCCGCGGCGAGCACCTTCTCGGCGACGAGATAACTCTGGGCGGCCGGCGCGGGGCCGATCGCCACCGCGACATCGGCCAGCTCCTTGTGAAGCGCGTTCGCATCGGCCTCCGAATAGACGGCGATCGTGCGCAGCCCCAGCGCGCGGCAAGCGCGGATCACCCGACAGGCAATCTCGCCGCGATTGGCAATCAAGACCGAACGAATCATGCGGCGCAGTCTAGGCAGCGGCCGCGACACGGCCAAGCGAGTTCTTTTCCCGGAGCCGTATAGAAATGCTGAACAGCGGTTCCTCACCGCAGAGGCGCAGAGAGCGCAGAGACCCGCAGAGGCATCTTCGACTCTGCGGAACTCCGCGTCCTCTGCGCCTCTGCGGTGAAGGACTTCAACCAATATGGTGAACCCAGCGTTCGTTCACCCGGCGGCAATACGTCTTGCAGACCCGCCGCACGATCTCCGCCATGTGCGGCACCGCCGGCGGTGCGGTCTTCTGGTACCAGCTCGCGATCCGGAACGGCGGCGGCGCGGGCAGCGCGAGGTCGACCAGCTCACCGCGCTCGAGATGCTCGCGCACCAGCAGCCCCGGCATGATCGCGACGCCGACGCCCTCGCGCACGAGCGAGACCAGCGCCGCGAGCGACGGCGAGCCGCTGATGCGCAGGTCGTTCGGCGACATGCCGTGCTTGGATGCGAGCTGGCGCGCCAGGTTGACCGCCTCGGTGTACGGCAGCGAGCCGCGCATCTGCGTCAGCAGCTGCTTGTCGAGCACCTTGCGCAGCGTGTCGCGCGCCGGCACCGAGCCCTTGCGCGCGATCCAGTGCACCGGCAGCTCCAGCAGCGTCTCGGTGACGATGAACGGGTTGTCGTTGGCACCGGCGACGCGGATCACGAAGTCCTGGTCGCCGCGCATCAGCTGCTCGGCCAGGTGCACCGTCAGGTCCACCGTCAGGTCGACCTCGACGCCCGGCAGCGCGGCCGCGAGCGCCTTCATCATCTCGGGCAGGAAGGTGTGCACCACCGTCTCGTTGACGCCAACCTTGACCCGGCCGCCGGCCTCGCCGGGCGTCTTCGCGATGCGCTCGATCGCGCGGGTCGCGTCGACCAGGTTCTCGGCGTAGCGCAGCAGGCGCTGGCCGTCGGTGGTGAGTTGCAGCGTCTTGCGGTCCCAGTCGAACAGCGTGACGCCCAGCTCGTTCTCGAGGGCCCGCACGCGCATCGAGATTGCGCCGGGCGTTGCATGCAAGCGCTCGGCAACGCGGCGGACGCTGCCGACGCGGGCCAGCAGCACGAAGGTTTCGACGAAGCGAGTATTCACGGATTGGCTTTCGGGTCTCCGAGTGGTGCAACGCGCACGAACGCGTGCCGGCCGGCCTCGACGTGGTGCGCCGGCTGTTCAGCTCTGTTGAACAGCCGTGCCGACAATTCTTCGATGGACAGCACCGGCATGCGGTTTCTACAGTGAGCACAAC
>DATCSE010000143.1:0-2881 GCA_036568605.1 Burkholderiaceae bacterium
GTACCAGCGCGGATAGAAGGTCTGCACGGCCGGGCCGTCGGAGCGCAACGCGTGGCAGCGGTCGATCTGGAACGGCTGCTCGCTGCCTTCACCGGCGCCGCGGGTGTCGATCACCTCACCGGCGAACGCCTGCACGACCGCGGTCGGCAGCACCCGGCTCAGCTCGGTGATGTGGGTGCAACCCTGGACGCCGCCGAGCCGTTCGTTGACGGCATGGCGGAAGCCTCTCATCAGGTTCAGGCCGACCAGGCGGCCGTAGACATCGACGCCATTCGCGTCGGTGTAGGCATCGCAATGGCCGCGATACGGCATCGCGCGGGTCTCGGCGCCTGCCTCGACGATGTTGAAACGCTCGTCGACCACCAGGCGCAGCAGCATGTCATGGATGGGTTCGCCGGCCGGCAGCAGGCCGAAGCTCATCGTGATGTCGCGGGTCCGCACATCGGTGATGTGCGCGTCGACTTCCCAGAGCCCGTTGCCCCGCGAATAGATCTGCACGTCGATGTTTCGACGATGCTTGAGCTGACGCTCGGGCGAAGCGGTCGGCGCGGCCATCGGTGACGGTGAACGGAGCGAGCGTGAAAAACAGCGGTAACGGACGGCACGGGCGCGCCGGTTCGCCGACGCAGGGACGACGGGGCCAGCGGGCGCGGCAGCCGGTGAATGTAGCATGCTGCGTTGCATCAACCGGTTGACCGGGAGCAAGACCGAGCATGTGATTCGGTCCGGGCGTCCCGAACCCGCCGCCTCGCGGGCGCGGCGCTGCCGGTGCCGGGTCAGTCTTCGCCTTCCGGCGTTTCGTCGTCGTCGACGGCGGCGCCCGCGAGCCCGGGATCGCGCAGCGCGGCGCGCACTGCGTCGGACGAGAACCCCCGCCCGACCAGAAAGCGCATCTGCCGGGCGCGCTCGGCCGCATCGCGCGGGGGGTGCGCAAAGCGGCGCGCTCGCACGGCGCGGGCTCGCTCGGCCTCGCTGGCCTGCAGCGAGCGGGCCAGCTCGCCCGACACGTCAAGCTGGTGCTGCTGCAACTCTTGCCGGATCCGCCGGTTGCCGTAGCGCTCGGCACGGGCGTGCACACGCGACTCGATGAAGCGCTCGGCCGACAGATAACCGTGCGCCTCCAGCCAGTCGAGCACGGCGTCGACCTCGGCGGCGAGGACTTCGGCCCGGTCCTCGGCATCGCCGACCGAATCCGCCGCCAAGTCCGCCGCCGAAGCCACCGTCTCGCCGCTCTGTGCCGCCGACACCGCGGCCCGGTCGACGCGGGCCTGCCGCAGCAGCTTGCGCCGCAGCTCGACGCGGCTCTGGTCACGCTGTGCCAGCCATTGCAGCGCCCGGGCCTTCAGCGAACGGGGCGGGCGAGGTATGGGCATCGTCGTCATGACGGCCGCAGCCGCGCCTGACGGCCCGGCCGCGACGAGATCATCCGACCGCCATCAATCCTTGTTGTTGACGACCTTCAGCTTGCCGGGCTCGGCCGCGGCGTTCGGGTCCGGCAGCAGCCGGATGCCCAGCGCCTCGCGGACCTTGTTCTCGATCTCGAACGCGAGCTCCGGGTTCTCGCGCAGGAACTCGCGGGCGTTGTCCTTGCCCTGGCCGATCTTCTCGCCGTTGTAGGCGTACCAGGCGCCGCTCTTCTCGAGCACCTTGGCCTCGACGCCCATGTCGATGACCTCGCCCTCGCGGCTGATGCCCTGGCCGTACAGGATGTCGAACTCGGCTGTCTTGAACGGCGGCGAGACCTTGTTCTTGACGACCTTGACCTTGGTCTCGTTGCCGATGACCTCTTCGCCCTTCTTGATCGAGCCGATGCGGCGGATGTCCAGCCGCACCGAGGCGTAGAACTTCAGCGCGTTGCCTCCGGTCGTGGTTTCGGGCGAGCCGAACATCACGCCGATCTTCATGCGGATCTGGTTGATGAAGATGACCATCGTGTTGGTCTTCTTGATCGTGCTGGTCAGCTTGCGCAGCGCCTGGCTCATCAGGCGGGCCTGCAGGCCCGGCAGCGAATCGCCCATTTCGCCTTCGATTTCGGCCTTGGGCGTCAGCGCGGCAACCGAGTCGACGACCACCAGGTCGACCGACGCCGAGCGCACCAGCGCGTCGACGATCTCGAGCGCCTGCTCGCCGGTGTCGGGTTGGCTGATCAGCAGCTCCTGCAGGTTGACGCCCAGCTTCTGGGCGTACTGCACGTCCAGCGCGTGCTCGGCATCGATGAACGCGCAGGTGCCGCCGAGGCGCTGCATCTCGGCGATCGCCTGCAGCGTCAGCGTGGTCTTGCCGCTGGATTCGGGGCCGTAGATCTCGATCACGCGGCCGCGCGGCAGGCCGCCGACGCCCAACGCCAGGTCCAGGCCCAGCGAGCCGGTCGAGACGACTTCGATGTCGTCGATCACCTCGCCCTCGCCGAGGCGCATGATCGTGCCCTTGCCGAACTGCTTTTCGATTTGCGCGAGCGCAGCCTGCAGGGCCTTGGCTTTCTCGGTGTTGAGGGTTTTGACCGGGGCGTCCATCATGTCCTCCTGTGTAGATGCTCGCGATTATCGCCAAAGCTGGATATTTGTACAGTAGGTCGACGCACACCAATTGCAAATGAATGCGACCCCCGAGCGCATAGGAGACACGCGATGCGCATCCTGATTGCCGAAGATGACCAGGTGCTGGCCGACGGGCTGCTGCGCTCGCTGCGCAACGGCGGCTATTCGGTCGACCAGGTCGGCAGCGGCACCGAGGCCGACGCCGCGCTCGCCGCGCACGAATTCGACCTCGTGATCCTCGACCTGGGCCTGCCCAAACTGCACGGCCTGGAGGTGCTGCGCAAGCTGAGGGCACGCGGCGCGAGCGTGCCGGTGCTGATCCTGACCGCGGCCGACAGCGTCGA
>DATCSE010000144.1:0-6799 GCA_036568605.1 Burkholderiaceae bacterium
ATCGCCTGCAGCTCGTGCACGCTGAGCGCATCGAACTCGCACCAGCGCCAGCGCAGGCGATTGCGATCGAAGACCGGGATGGCGGGCGAGGCAGCAGGCATCATCAGGCGACTGTAGCCTCAGCGCACCGCGGCACTGCGCAACGTGCGCGCGACGAACCAGACGCCGGTGATCGTCAGCACGATGCACACCAGCAGCGGCGGCGCGATCTGCACCGCGTTCAGCGCTTCCCCTTTCAGCACATGCGTCATCAGCACGTTCTGCGCGAGCGCCGGCACCCACACGTGCCACGGCGACTCCTGCCCCAGGCTGAACACATGGACCAGCGGCAGCAGCGAGACGCCCAGCATCACGATGGTGGCGCTGGCCTGCGCCTCCTTGAACGTCCGGCAGCGGATCGCCACCGCCATCAGCACCGCCGAGACCGCCGCGGCGAACGGCAGCAGCACGACGAGGAACAGCGAGGCCTCGCGCAGCCCGTACTGGAACATCGCGGCGAGGGTGTCGCTGCGCAGCAGCCACTGGCCGGGCAGGAAGCTCAGGCTGCTCAGCACCGCGATCAACATGCCGACGCTCGCGACCGCGGCCCATTTGCCGAGCACCAGCACCCCGCGCTCCAGCGGGTTCATCAGCAGCGGCTCCAGCGAACCGCGCTCGCGCTCGCCGGCGGTCGTGTCCAGCGCGGCATTCAGCGCGCCGTACAGCACCGCCATCATCACGAAGTACGGCAGCATCCCGGTGATCTGCGTCGCGCGCGTCTGCGTGCTCGCGAGGTCGCGATCCTCGACGCGGATAGGCTCGAGCAGGTCCACCGAAACGCCGCGCAGCGCGAGCGTCAGCGTCGTGCGCTCGCGGCCGAACGCGTCGAGCAGCCGCTCGACCCGCCCGGCGCCGGCATTCGAGCGCTGGTTCGCGCTGTCGACGACGATCTCGACGACCGGCGCCTCGCCGCGCTGCAACGCGGCTTCGAAGTCCTGGGGGATCACGACCACCGGATCGGTCAGCTCGGCCTTGCGCAGCCGTGTCTCGTAGTCCGCCGGCGCAGCCTTGATCACCGCGGTCTGGCGCTCGAGGAAGTTCTTCAGCGTCGGTGCGTACTCGATGCCGATGACATAGACCTCGCGCTGCTCGGCGCGCGCTTCGAACGACGCGATCAGCGCCGAGATCGCGAACAGTACCGCCGGCCCCATCAGCACCGACGAGATCAGCACGGTCAGCAGCGTGCGCCGGTCGCGCAGCGCATCGACGATTTCCTTGCGGTAGACCGTGAAGGCGATGAACAGCGCTTGTTTCATGTCGTCGGCTCGTCGATGGCGCCCGTGGTGTCGACGGCAGCCGCGTCGACCTGGACTTCGTGATGCGCGCGATCATCGGGCGAGAACGCGAGCTGCACGAAGGCTTCTTCGAAATCGGCCTCGCCAGTCTGCGCCAAAAGCTCGGCCACCGTACCGCGCGCCACGGTGCGGCCGTGCGAGACGATGACGACGCTGTCGCACAGGCGCTCGACCTCCTGCATGATGTGGCTCGAGAACACGATGCATTTCGCGCCGCCCTCGGGCGAACGCAACCAGCGCAGGCTGTCGCGCAGCGCGCGGGTCGCAAGCACGTCCAGGCCGTTGGTCGGCTCGTCCAGCACGATGTTCGCCGGGTCGTGCACCAGCGCGCGAGCCAGCGCGGTCTTCATCCGCTCGCCCTGGCTGAAGCCATCGGTGCGGCGGTCGAGCAGCGCGCCCATCTCGAACATCTGCGCCAGGTGTTCGGCGCGTGCGTTCGCGGCGTCGCGCGTCATGCCCTGCAACCGGCCGTAGTAGACGATGTTCTCGCGTGCGGTCAGGCGCGGGTACAGCCCACGCGCATCGGAGAGCACGCCCATGCGCGCGAGCGCGGCACGCGGGGTGCTCGCGACGTCGATGCCGTCGACCTGCATGCGGCCCGCGTTCGGCGTGATCAGCCCGGCGAGCATGCGCAGGGTCGTCGTCTTGCCGGCGCCGTTCGGGCCTAGCAGTCCGGTGATGCGGCCGTTGCTCGCCTCGAAGCTCACGTCGCGCACCGCATGCACGACGCGCGGCGCGGCACGGCCGCGAAGAAGTTGGCTCCCCAGGCCCAGGCCTAGGCCTAGGCCTGAACCCAGGCCCGTCCGACGTTTTGCCGCCGGTGCCTCGGCGACGTGGAAGCGCTTCGCGAGGTGCTCGACCGTGATCATGAGGACGTGCTGCCGTGCGGCGGCAGCGTGACCGGCGCGAACGCCGGCGGCCGCGGTATCGCCTTGACGCAGCTCGCATCGACGCCGGTGGCCGCACTATCGTCGGCCGCATCGATGAATCGAAAGATCACGTCGCGCATGCAGCCGATCGCCATCACGCCGTGCCCGGCGTTCGGCACGACCACGTGCTGCGCTGCCGGCCCGAGCGCTCGTGCGACGCGCTCGCCGTGACGCGGCGGCGTGGCCGGATCGAGCCCGCCGCTGAGCAGCAGCACCGGTGCGCGGCTGGGCGAGAGCGAGTAGAACTCGGCCGGCACCGCGCCGCGCGGCCACGCGCTGCACAGGCGCCGGTACATCGCCGCGAAATCGTTGCCGAAGTCGAGGCCGGGTCGGTCCTGGCTGTCCGCGAGGCGCGGCAGGTCCTCGGCGCAGATCACCGAGAAGTGCATGCCCATTGCAAGCTTCACGCCCTTGCGCGACGACAGCACCGCGCCCAGCCCGACGATGCCGCCGTAGCGCCCGTGCGCGGCATCGTCGATCGCGGCCGGCAATGCGGCCGCGATGCCCGGCCCGTACAGCGGCCCGCGCACCGCGCCCAGCAGCATCTCGCGGGTCAGCGTGAAGGTCTCGGGCTTGCCGGTCAGCGGGTGCGGCGCGGTCACCTGCTGGGGCAGGCGCTTCAGCAGCGCGCTCCAGTCGGCGCGCAGTGTCGGGTGATCGCGCCGGCACGCCGCTTCGCCTTCGCATGCTGCGATCAAGGCATCGAACGCGGCCTGCCCGTCGGTCGAGAAGCTCGCCGGCAGCGCCATGTCGGGCGGCGCCACGCCGTCGAGCACCGCGCGCCGCACGGAGTTGGGAAACGCGCGCAGGTACTCGAGTCCGGCGCGCGTGCCGTACGACGCGCCGACCAGGTCGATGCGCTGCGCGCCGAGCTGGCGTCGCACCGCGTCCAGATCCTGCATCGCGAGCGTCGTCGTGAAGAAGCCGAGGTCGGACTCCTGTCGGATGTACGGCAGCGTCATCAGCCGGCTCTTGCATTGCATCAGCAGCTTGAACTGGCGGTCCGGGTCGGCCTGGTCGGCGAGGGCCTCGCGCTGCGGGTCTTCGCATTCGAGCGGTGCCGAGCGGCCGATGCCGCGCTGGTCGACGAACACGATGTCGCGCCGGTTGTTGAGCCGGTTCAGCAACGCGAGCATCTGCGGCGCGATCTGGATCGCGCTCTGGCCGGGCCCGCCGGCCAGCACGAACACCGGGTCGGGCAGCTTGCGCCGCGCCATGGCCGGTGCGACGACATAACGCACCTCGATCGTCGGCCCATCGGGCCGGGCCGGGTCGAGCAGGCGCTGCACGGCGCCGCACTGCACGCTGTTGCGGATGCCGGCGACGCGGCAGTCGCGCAACTCCTCGGCCGCCGCTGCCGCGCCCGCACCCGCCAGCAGCAGCGCGATCGCGGCCGGGCGCAAGCGCGCGAGCCGCATCATTCGACCAGCAACCGCTTCAATTCGCCGCTGTCGATCAGCTTCTGCAGATCGGTCGCGCCGCCGATCAGCGAGCCCTTGACGAACACCATCGGGAACGTCGGCCAGCCGGTCCACATCTTCAGCGCATTGCGCGGTCGCCACTCGCTCAGGTAGCTGCCGTAGCCGAGGTAGTGGTAGGGGATGCCGGCGCTGGTCAGCGCGGCGCGGGCTCGCCGCACGAACGGGTTCATGCCCATGCCGACGACCAGCACGGGGTTCGACGAGGCCGCGGCCTGCACGTTGTGGACGATGTCGGCGTTCAGGTTCGCGATCCGGTCGCGGATCGCCGGGTGCATGCGGGCTTCATCGAGGATTTGACGGGGCATCGGCAACGTCCTGTTGCGGCAAAGGCCGACAGGGTAACGCAATGCATGCACCCTCACCCCGGCCCCCTCCCGCAAGCGGGAGAGGGCGTGCGCTGTCGCCGGGGCGAGGGTCTTACGCCGCGAGCTTGCCGCGCTGGAAGTCCTCGACCGCTTCGCGAATCTGCTCGACGCTGTTCATCACGAACGGCCCGTACTGCGCGATCGGCTCGTTCAGCGGGGCGCCGGCGACGAGCAGCACGCGGCCCGGCTGCGGGGCATCGCGGTCCACCGTGAAGCGCACGCCATCGGCGGCCGGATCGTTCGCGAGGATCGCCATGCGCTCGCTGCTCACCCGCGTGCCGCCGACATCGACGGCCGTACCGCCGTACACATACGCGAAGGCGTTGTGCGCGGCCGGCAGTGCCGCGTCGAACGATGCGCCGGCAGGCAGCGTGATGTTGAGCACCAGCGGCTCGGTCGTGGGCCGGCTCACCGCACCGGCGATGCCCAGCGCGGTGCCGGCGATCACGCGCACGGTCACGCCGCTGCCGTCCAGCGTCGCGACCGGCACACCCGAGGGCGGCACATCGCGGTACGCGGGCGCGGTCATCTTGTCCTTCGCGGCGAGGTTGACCCACAGCTGGAAGCCGGCCATCCGGCCTTCTTCCTGCTCGGGCATCTCCGAGTGGATGATGCCGCGGCCCGCGGTCATCCACTGCACGCTGCCCGGCTCCAGCAGGCCGACGTTGCCGACGCTGTCCTGGTGCCGCATCCGGCCTTCCAGCATGATCGTCACCGTCTCGAAGCCGCGGTGCGGATGGCTCGGGAAGCCGCCGATGTAGTCGCTCGCGGCATCGCTGCCGAAGGCGTCCAGCATCAGGAACGGATCGAGGCGCTTCTGCAGCGGCTGCGTCAGCACGCGCGTCAGCTTGACGCCGGCACCGTCGGACGTGGGTTGGCCCAGCACCTGGCGCTCGACCGTGCGCGAGCGTTCGATCGGGCGTGGCGTGACAAGAGGGGCGGCGGGGGTGGAGGTGTTGCTCATGCTGTCAATGTAGGTGCCGCGTCGGCGCGTTCAAAGCGCGTGCTTTGCATGGTCGCTTGAAAGCATTTGAATGGCCGGCGATCGCCGTCGGCGCTCTCGCGGCGTTCGCGGTGTAATACGAGCCCGTCCACTGCCGACCGAAGGGTGTCGCGATGAAGCTCTACTACAGCCCCGGTGCTTGTTCCTTGTCGCCGCACATCACGCTGCGTGAATCCGGCCTGCCGTTCGAACTGGTGCTGGCCAGCACCAAGACGCACAAGCTGCAGGATGGCACCGACTACTACACGATCAACCCGAAGGGCCAGGTCCCGCTGCTCGAGCTCGAAAGCGGCGAGCGCCTGACCGAAGGGCCGGCAATCGTGCAGTACATCGCCGACCAGGTTCCCGGCAAGCAGCTCGCCCCGGCCGCCGGCACGATGGCGCGCTACCGGCTGCAGGAGTGGCTGAACTTCATCACCAGCGAGCTGCACAAGACGATGGGCGCGCTGTTCAACCCGGCGATGCCAGAGGATGCGAAGCCGGTGTTCCGCGAGCGTGCGGCGGGCAAGCTTCAGTGGGTCGACGCGCAGCTCGAGGGCAAGCCGTACCTGATGGGCGACGCGTTCAGCGTGGCCGACCCCTATCTGTTCACGATGGCGAACTGGACGAAGGTCATCGGTGTCGACATCTCCGGGATGAAGAACCTGAGCGCGTTCCAGGCCCGCATGGCGGCGCGCTCCGCGGTGCAGGAGGCGCTGAAGGCCGAAGGGCTGCTGAAGTGAGGTCGCGCTCGGCTCGCGCCGGACGGCAGCGGGTGCTGCGGCTTGCGGTCGCGGTGGGCCTGATGCCGGCCGCCGGCTGGGCCGCGGCGCCGGCCACCGATGCGCCGCCTGCGGCAGGCCGGTACACCGCACAGCTGTGCGTGGCGACTTCGCCGGCCGGGCCGAGTTGCGGGCCGGCCGATGTGGAGCTGCGCGCGAACGGCGCGGCGCGGGTGCGCGTCGCCGACATCGTCTACCAGCTCCAGCTCAACAGCAGCCAGGTCGAGGTCGTGCTGATGCAAGGCACGATGCAGCTCGACGAGTTCGTCACGAACTACGAGTGGGTCGGGCGCTCGCTGCAGTTCGTCGACAAGGAGAAGAACGCGCGCTACGAGGTGCGGCTGGGCGAGCTGCGGCGGTAGAGGTTGATCCGTTCGCGCTGAGAGGTTGATCCGTTCGCGCTCAGACGTCCATCCGTTCGCGCTGAGCTTGTCGAAGCGCTGGTGCCCCACGAGAAAGGGCTTCGACAGGCTCAGCCCGAACGGGAGGAGCACTACGCCAGATGCGCCGCCGCCAGCAGCGCCTTCGTGTACTTCTCGCGCGGCGCCTCGAACAGCGCCTGCGCTTCGCCTTCCTCGATCACGTCGCCGTCCTTCATCACCATCACGCGGTGCGACATCGCCCGCACGACGGCGAGATCGTGGCTGATGAAGACGTAACTCATCCCGTAGTGGCGCTGCAGGTCGGCCAGCAACTTCAGCACTTGCTGCTGCACCGACACGTCCAGCGCGGAGGTCGGCTCATCCAGCACCAGCACCTCGGGGCGCAACACGACGGCGCGCGCGATCGCGATGCGCTGGCGCTGCCCGCCCGAGAACTCGTGCGGGTAACGCTGCAGCACATCGGCCACGCCGTGGCGCTCGCTCAGGCCCACCTCGTCGAGCATCGCGAGCACCATGCGCTCGCGCTCGACGGCGGGCAGCTCG
>DATCSE010000145.1:0-3361 GCA_036568605.1 Burkholderiaceae bacterium
ACCTCGATGATCTTTTCGGGGCTGTTGCCGGCGATGCGGTGCAGCTCGTCGATGTTCTGCGTGATCAATGCATGCAGCCGGCCACGCCGCTCGAGCTCGACGAGCGCGAGGTGACCGCGGTTCGGCTGCGCGGTCCAGGCCGCGCTCTCCAGGCGGGCGCGCCACGCAGCGCGGCGCACCGCGGGGTCGGCCAGGTAGTTCTGCAGCGTGGATTGCGCCTCGGCACCGGGGTTCCGGGTCCAGACGCCTTGCGGGCCGCGGAAGTCCGGGATGCCCGAGTCGGTCGAGATCCCGGCGCCGGTCAGCGCGACGATGCGCCGGGCCTGCACGACCCAGGTCTGCACACGTGCGATGAGGTCCTCAGGCATGACAGCGGTGTAATGCTCGCGACATGGTAAGCGCACCCGCCTTGTCGATTCGGCCATGCGCCGCTCGTCGTAGGGTTGTGTACATCAATTTCCTTTCCTCGGAGAACCTCTCATGTCCCAACTCAGGGTCAACGGTTTCGCGATCTCGATCGACGGCTACGGCGCCGGCCCGAACCAGAGCCTGGCCGACCCGATGGGCGTCGGCGGCATGGCGCTGCACGAATGGGCGTTCGCTACACGCACGTTCCAGCGCCTGTTCGGCAACGAGAGCGCCGGCGCGACGGGCGTCGATGACGACTACGCGGCACGCGGCTTCGACAACGTCGGCGCCTGGATTCTCGGCCGCAACATGTTCGGCCCGGTGCGCGGACCCTGGCCCGACGACAGCTGGAAGGGCTGGTGGGGCGACGAGCCGCCCTATCACGTGCCGGTGTTCGTGCTGACCCATCACCCGCGCGAACCCATCGTCATGCAGGGCGGCACGACGTTCCACTTCGTCACCGACGGCATCCACGCCGCACTGGAGCGCGCGAAAGCCGCCGCGCAGGGCCGCGACGTGCGCCTTGGGGGCGGCGTCGCGACGATACGCGAGTACCTGCAGGCCGGCTTGATCGACGAGATGCATCTGGCGATCGCGCCGGTCGTGCTGGGCGCCGGTGAACGCCTGCTCGACGGCGTCGACCTGGCAAAGCTGGGCTACCGCTGCACCCAGCATGCGGGCACCGCGCACGCGATGCACGTGGTGCTGACGCGCTAGCGCTCGGCGCCTGGCCGACCGCAGCGCGCGAACCCTCAGGCGTTCAACCCGCGATCGACGATGGACAGCGCATGCCGGTATTCGCGGCGCAGCCGGTACAGCTGCGCCGGCCGGTGCGCGCCGCCCGAGGTCTGCGCGCCGGGGATCGCCTCCAGCATGCCCAGCTCGTCCATCTTGCGCCGGAAGCTGACCTTGTTGACCGCCTCGCCCAGCACCGCCTCGTAGACCGACTGCAGCTGCGGCAGCGTGAACGATTCGCCGCACAGGTACACCGGCAGCGACGAGTACTGGCTCTTGCTGCGCACGCGCTCGACCGCACTGGCGACGATGCGCGCGTGGTCGAACGGCAGGGCCGGCAGTTTCGCGACCGGCTGCAGCCGGCGCTCGGCCGAGCGGCTGTCGACGTCCAGCACGCCGGCCGGCACCAGCGCATAGAACGCGATCGAGACGCTCCAGCCGCGCGGGTCGCGCCCCGGGCCCGAGAACGTTGCGAGCTGCTCCAGGTACGGGCTCGCGATGCCGGCCTTCTCGCGCAGCACGCGGGCCGCCGCATCCTCGGCGCTCTGGTCCTCGTCGATGTGCAGGTACCCGCCGGGCAACGCCAGCGAGCCCTTGAACGGTTCGCGGTCGCGCTGGAGCAG
Source organism: Burkholderiaceae bacterium (assembly GCA_036568605.1). Classification (GTDB taxonomy): domain Bacteria; phylum Pseudomonadota; class Gammaproteobacteria; order Burkholderiales; family Burkholderiaceae_C; genus DATCSE01. The sequence continues at coordinate 1,767 of DATCSE010000145.1, forward strand.
CAGCACGTGCAGCGCCTCGTCGCGCAGCGTCAGCAGCGCGATGTCGACGGTGCAGATCACGGGCGTGGGCGTTCGGGCGGCCATGGACGAGGCAACGGTGCTTGCATCAGGCGTGCAACTAAGCAGGATGGTCGTACGCCGGTCGCGGATTATGGGCACGAATGCACGGCCCGGCAATTCGCGACAGTGGAGCTCTCCGCCAGTTAGTTGCAAACGTAATCTAAGTCGCCTATGCTAGGTTGCACGCACAGCCGATCGAGAACCGCCATGAACGACGCCCAGCTGCTGATCATCGACCCGCAGAACGACTTCTGCGATTTGCCCCCCGCCTGGTGCCCTACCGACCCGCTGACCGGCGCAGCGCGCGCCCCGGCCCTGCCGGTCGCCGGCGCGCATGCCGACATGCAGCGGCTTGCCGGGCTGGCCCGCGACGGCGGCGCGCTGATCGCGCGCATCTGCGTGACGCTCGATTCGCATCACCGCGTCGACATCGCGCACCCGCCGTTCTGGCGCCGCGCCGACGGCAGCGCGGTCGCGCCGTTCACGACGATCACCGCCGCCGAGGTGCGCGCCGGTGCCTACGCCCCGCGGGATGCGGCGGCACTGCCGCGTGCGCTGGCCTACCTGGACGAGCTCGAGGCGCGCGGCCGCTACACGCTGATGGTCTGGCCGGTGCACTGCGAGATCGGCACCTGGGGCCACAACGTGCACGCCGAACTGCAGGCAGCGCTCGCGGCCTGGGAGGAAGCGCGGCTCGCGGTCGTGCAGACCGTCGCCAAGGGCGAGAACCCGTGGACCGAGCACTACAGCGCGGTGCAGGCCGAAGTGCCCGACGCGGCCGACCCCGCCACGCAGCTGAACCAGGCGCTGATCGCCGAGCTCGACCGGGCCCGCATGCTCCTGGTCGGCGGCGAGGCCAGCAGCCACTGCGTGCGCGCGACGGTCGAGCACATCGTCGCCCACCTGCCCAGCCGCGACCCGGCGAAGATCGTGCTGCTGACCGATTGCATGAGTTCAGTCGCCGGCTTCGAGCGCGAAGCCGAGACCTTCCTGGCCGACATGCGCGCCCGCGGCGTGCACCTGGCGACGAGCGCGCAGGCACTCGCTCTGCTGCGCGCCGGCGCCACCGTCTGAACCGCCACTCGAAAGCACGCGCCATGACACCGGTGATCCGCAGCCTGCTCGAGACCGATCTGTACAAGTTCACGATGTGGCAGACGATGCTGCATCGGCACCCGGCGACACAGGCCGAGTACACGTTCGTCTGCCGCAACGTGCCGGCCTACCCGCTGGCCGAACTGCTCACCGACGTGAACCGCGAACTCGACCAGCTGTGCACGCTGCGCTTCGAGCCGCAGGACCTGGCCTACCTGCGCGGGCTGCGCTTCATCAAGTCGGACTTCGTCGACTTCCTGCGCATCTTCCGCTTCCAGCGCGAGTTCATCGCCGCGCGCGCGAACGGCGAGCAGCTCGAGATCGTCGCGCGCGGCCCGCAGGTGCACGTGATGGGCTTCGAGATCCATGTGCTCGCGATCGTCAACGAGCTGTACTTCCGCCGCTTCGATGCCGCCGCCGCACGGGCCGAAGGCCGGCGC
>DATCSE010000146.1:0-7056 GCA_036568605.1 Burkholderiaceae bacterium
CGAGAGCGCCGAGGCGAGCGGCCCGTCGGTTCCCGGTGTCGCCACCCCTCCCCCCGAGGCCGCCAAGCGCAAGCCGCGCGGACGGACCGCGACGCTGTGGTCCGAACTCGCGAGCGTGTTGACCACGGGCCACGACGGCGAACGCCGCAGCGGCTGGAAGATCGCGCTGGTCGCGGCACTGCTGGTCGCGGCCGCGGCCGCGCTGTACCTGTGGGGCGCAGCCGAGCGCGAGCTGAAGGACGCGGTCGCGCGCGGCGAGTACGCGAAGGCGGCAGCGCTCGCGAACGAGCACCTCGAGCAGCGCCCCGACGATGCCGAGCTGAAGGCCCTCGCGACCGAAGCCGCGCTGAAAGCCAACGTGCCGGCCTGGCTCGACAAGCTGCGCATGAACGATTTCGAGGGCGCGAAAACCGTGCTGGGCCGCCTGTCGGAGCTCGGCGTGCGCAATCCCGATCTGCGCCCGCTGGTGGGCGAGCTGCAATGGCTGGGCGACCTCGAGCGCCTGGTCGGCACGCGCGGCGGACCGGACGCGCCGATCCGCATCTACGTCGACGAGGACGGCATCGCCGCGCTGATCGCGCGCTGGAACGACAACACCGGCGAGCACCAGCGCGCGCTGGCCCGGATCGCGTCGTACGTGCCGCAGTTCGCCGCGCCCTATGCCGAGGCGCTGACCCACCTGCGCAAGCTGCAGAGCGACGCCACGGTCTACCTGGCCGCCATCGATCGCCTGAAGACCGGCATCGCGGCGGAGCTGGACCGCGACAACCCGCAAGCGCTGGTCGCGCTGCTGAAGGACACCGCGGAGAAGTACCCCGGGCTCGGCGGGCTGGACGCGCTGCGCCAGGATCTGGCGCGCTACATCGAGATCAAGAAGGAGGCCCGCACCCGCAAGTCCGGACGGCTGTTCGCGCTGCTGGCCAACGCACGCTTCGCGACGCCGCCGTTCCAGGAAGCGTTCCGCACGATGGCCTCGGGCCGGCAGCTCCCCGGCGAGGCGCTGATCGGCCGGTACGCGGATGCCACGCAACCGTGGAAGAGCGGCAACGTCGCCGAATCGCTCGCCGCGCTGCAGAAGATCGACGCCGGCCCCTGGGCCGACGCGATCGCCGGCGAGCTGGCGCGACGGCAGGCAGTCGCGACGCAGTTCGCGGCGTTGCAGGCAGCGCGCGGCGCAAGCGGCTACGCCGAGCAACTGCTGGCGTTCCGCGCGGCGCTGGCCGCCGACGAGGACGTCTACTTCGTGCGCGCCACCCAGGCGGACCTGGAGTCGCAACGCGACCCAGCCCTCGCGCGGGCGCAGGAAGCGATGAGCCGGGCACGCGCGTTGTGGCAGGACTACCGCAACAACGGCGCGATCGAAGCCGCCCAGCGCGTCGAGACCACCCTCTCGACGGCGTTCCAGAACCGCGCGCGCCTGCTCGCCGAAGCACGCCGCCAGGCCGGCCTGGCCACGCAGATCTACACGCAACTGGGGGTGGCGGCGCCGGCACCGTGGAGCACAATCCACGACGAAATCAGGGTGGAAGCCGAGCAGCAGCGCAACGCGCTGCTCGAGTTGCGCAATGTTCTCGCGCCGGAGTTGCTGAAGAGCAAGCTGGCATTGCTGGGAGAGGCGGGCGATGGCCCACGATAGTCGCCTCAGACCCCTGACCGAAGCGCTCGGTGACCACAGCATCGAGGGCATCGCGATCCTGACCGCCGAACCCTGGCGCATCCTGCACGCGGTCATCTACACGATGATCGCGCTGGTCCTCGCCGGACTGGCCTGGTCGTTCATCGGCCGTGCCGACGTGATCGTCACGGCGCCCGGTGCGCTGCAGCCCGACTCCGAGCTCCGCCGCTTCTACGCGCCGGTCGACGGCGAGCTGGCCAACCTCTACGTGGCCGAAGGCCAGCCGGTGTCCAAGGGCGACGTGCTGGCCCGGCTCAATGCGCGCGGCGCGATCGAAGCGGCGACCAGCGCCCAGCAGGCGCAGCTGAAGCTCGACGATGCGGAGCGCGAGTGGCGCCAGTTCCCCGAGAAGAAGGCGCTGCTGGAGCGCAAGGCCGCGACGCTGCGGCAGGCGATGGACCTGGAAGAGCAGCAGCACGAGCGGCGCGTGGCGCTGGGCACCACGAAGCTGAGCGAAGCGCACCGGGCGCAGGTCGAGGAGGCGCGTGCGAACGTCGAGGAAGCGCGGCGCGCACGCGAGGCGGCGAAGGCCGAGTCCGACAAGTTCGAGCGCGTGTTCGCGACGCCCGGCGGCGGCGGCATCTCGCAGCTCCAGCTCGACGCCAAGCGCAATGCCCTGCTGGCCGCCGAGAACGCGCAGCGGGTGGCGCAATCGCGGCTGGGCGAGCTGAGCGCGCGGCAGGCCCAGGAGTTCACCACGGCCCAGGCCCAGGTCGAGTCCAGCGGCCAGGAGCTGAACAAGCTCCGGCTGCAGTACGAGGCCGCGACCAACGATCTCGCGACGCTCGAGGAGAAGCTGCGCCTGCAGCTGCAGACCGCGCGCCTGGCGGCCGACGCCGCGGCCCGCGTGCGCTTCGAGAACATCGACAAGGACAACTTCCTGCTGATCGTCGCGCCGGTCTCGGGCGTGGTCACCGACGTGACGTCCACGCAGCCCGGCGACAAGGTCCAGGCCAACACCCCGCTGGGCGGCATCGCGCCGCGCGGCGCCCGGCCCGTGGTGCGCATCGAGATTGCCGAGCAGGACCGCGCCTTTCTGCGCGAAGGCCTGCCGGTCAAGCTCAAGTTCAGCGCGTTCGCGTACCAGCGCTACGGCCTGATCAACGGCACGCTGGACTACATCTCGCCGGCCACGAAGTCGGCGCCGCAGACCAAGCAGCCGGTCTACGAGGGTCGCGTGACGCTGGAGCGCGACCACTACCTCGTCGAGGACAAGAAGTACCCGCTGCGCTACGGCATGACCGCGACCGCGGAGGTCGTCGTGCGCGAGCGGCGGCTGATCGATCTCGCACTGGATCCGTTCCGCCAGATCGGCGGATGAGTCCCTCACTGCCATCACTGAGCACACCACAAGAGGAGCGCCCCACATGACCACCCTCGTCAAGATCGACGACGACGCGATCAGCGTCACCGAGTTCCTGCAGACGCTGCGCCTGAACGGGCAGCTCCAGGGGCTGATCGAGCAGTTCGTGCGGGACCGCCTCGCGGTGCAGGCGGCGAAGAAGCTGGGCATCCGCGTCTCCGACGAAGAAGTCCAGGAGCGTGCCGACCAGTTCCGCCGCGCGCGCGGCCTGCACCGGGCGACCGACACGAACAAGTACCTGGACGCGATCCATGTCACGCTGGACGAGTTCGAGGCCTTCCTCACCGACGGCCTGTACCAGGAAAAGATGCTGGCGCAAGTCTGCAGCGACGAAGCGGTGCAGACCCACTTCAAGCTCAACTCGCCGAAGTTCGACAGCATCGTGGTCAGCCACATCGTGCTCGACACCGACGGCAAGGCCAAGGAGATGATGTCGGTGCTCGCCGACGACCCGGACAGCTTCGACGAGATGGCCCGCGAACATTCGATCGCCGAGACCCGCGAGCAAGGCGGCCTGATCGGCAAGGTGCTGCGCGGCTCCCTGCGCACCGACATCGAAGCCAAGGTCTTCAACGCCGCGGTCGGCGAGCTGCTCGGACCGTTCGCCTCGGCGGACCGGACGACGTTCGAGATCTTCCGCGTCAACGAGAAGAACCCGGCCCGGCTCGACGACGAGACGACCGCCGAGGTGCGGCGGCTGCTGCGCGAGGAGTGGCTGCAGGCCCGGGCGCAGGAACACATCATCGAGGCCTGCTGAGACTGCCGTTCGACCATGCCCATGGATGCACAGCAGCTGCCGCCCTCGCACGCCGATTTCCTGGCGTCGGTGGACCTGTTCTCGGTGTTCACGCGCGAGGAGATCGAGCGCCTCTCCGCAGGCGCGCAATCGCGCTTCCTCGCGTTCGGCGACACCGTCTGCCGCGCCGGCGAGCCGGCCGACGGCGTGTTCGTCGTGAAGTCGGGCTCGATCCGCGTCTTCACCGAGGAGAGCGGCAAAGAGATCAGCATGGGCGTGCGCAAGGCCGGCGAGGTCTTTGCCGAGATCGTGATGCTGCGCGACTACCGGCACGAGTCGTCGGCGCGCGCCTCGGCCAAGACCGAGCTGCTGTGCATCCCGCGCAACGTGGTCGCACCGGTCGTCGCGGGTAATCCGGCGGCGCGCGCGTTCGTCGCCGGCCGCGTCGCGATCGCCTCGGCGGGCGGGCTGATCAGCCAGCTGTTCGACCTGCGCGGCAAGGTCGACAAGAGCGAGCTCGACGGGTTCATCCGCAGCGTCGGCGTCAAGCAGGTCACCGCGGGCAAGGAGATCCTGAAGCAGGACTCGCGCGACGACCGCCGGCTCTACGTGGTGCGCCACGGCGAGGTGCGCGTCGTGCGCCACGAGGAAGGCACCGACTATCCGCTGGCCACGCTGCGCGAAGGCGACATCTTCGGCGAGAAGGCCTGCGTGATGCGCCAGGAGCAGCCCGCTTCGGTGGTCGCGAGCGCCGACACCGCGCTGCTGGTGATCCCCGAGAAGACCGCGCATTTCATCCTCGAGCGCAACCCCAAGGTGCGCGAGGCGCTGGCAGAGCGGGTGCGGCTGCTCGACCGCGAGCTGCAGCGCCAGAAGAAGGTCGCCGAGCGGCGCAAGCGGCCGGTGATGCTGGACCTGCAGTCCAAGGCGGAACTCGGCGAGAAGGTCATCCAGCGCTTTGCCTGGGTTCAGCAGGCCGAGGAGATGGACTGCGGCGCGGCCTGCCTCGCGATGATCTGCAAGCACTACCGCATCCACAACATGACGCTGGGCAAGCTGCGCGAGCTCGCGAACGTCACGACGCAGGGTGCGACCTTGGAGAGCCTGGCGCGCACCGGCGAATCGCTGGGCTTCACGACCCGCGGCGTGCAGTGCACCTTCGACATGCTGCGCGGCTTCGACCTGCCGATGATCGTGCACTGGGAGGGCTACCACTACGTCGTCGTGTACGGCGTCTCGAACCGGCAGGTGTGGCTCGCGGACCCGGCCGTCGGCTTCAAGAAGCTGAGCATCGAGGAGTTCGAGCGCGGCTGGAGCGGCACCTGCCTGGTGTTCACGCCGGGCCAGGACATGGCGCAGGCGGCGGCGTCGCGCTCGCCCTGGGTGCGCTTCGCCCGCTACCTGGTCCCCCACCGGAAGATCCTCGCCCACCTGTTCATGGCGACGTTCGTGATCCAGATGCTGGGCATCATCCCGCCGGTGATCATCCAGAACATCCTGGACGGGGTGATCGTGCACCAGAACGTCAACCTGCTGCACCTGCTGATCGCCGGGCTGATCATCTCGAGCCTGTTCACGCAGCTGATGACCAGCGCGCGGGCGTTCCTCGCGAACTTCATGGTGCGCAAGCTCGACTTCGCGATGATGTCGCAGTTCATGAAGCACACGCTGTCGCTGCCGTACTCGTTCTTCGCGAAGCGCAAGACCGGCGACATCTTCGCGCGCTTCCAGGAGAACCAGACGATACGGGCCTTCCTGACCGAGTCCAGCGTCACGACCGTGCTGAACCTGCTGATGCTCTTCATCTACTTCACGGTCATGTTCCTCTACAACGTGAAGCTGACGCTGCTGCTGATCGCGTTCGTCATGCCCATCCTCGCGCTGACCGTGCTCGTGACGCCGAGGATCAAGGGCTACGCGCGCGAGTCGTTCAGCTCGGCCACCGACGCGAAGGCCTACCTGATGGAGGCGCTCGGCGGCGTCGAGACCGTCAAGGGCATGGGCATCGAGCGCCCGGTGCGGCTCAAGTGGGAGAAGAAGTACGCGAAGTCGCTGGGCGTGAGCTACCGCGCGCAGTCGTTCAGCATCCTGGTCGGCCTCGCGGGGCAGCTGTTCAACGCCGCGACCACCATCGCGATCCTCTGGGCCGGCGCGAACCTCGTGCTGGCGCGCGAGCTGACGATAGGCCAGCTGATCGCGTTCAATTCGCTGATGGGCAGCGTGCTCGCGCCGCTGATGGGGCTGGTCGGGCTGTGGAGCCAGCTGAACGACGCGGCCGTCGCGATGGAGCGCCTGGGCGACGTGCTGGACCTCGAGCCCGAGCAGAAGCCGGAGGACCTGGCCTCGCGCGTGGTGCTGCCCGACCTGCAGGGCGACATCAAGTTCGACGGCGTCTACTTCCGCTACGGCGGCAACGAAACGCCTTACGTGCTGGAGAACATCAGCCTGGACATCAAGCCCGGCGAGCTGATCGCGATCGTCGGCCGCAGCGGCTCGGGCAAGACGACGCTGGCCAAGATGCTGGTCGGCTTCTACCCGCCGACCGAGGGCAAGCTGACGGTGGACGGCTACGACATCGGCGTGATCGACAAGGAGTACTACCGCGCGCAGGTCGGCTACGTGATGCAGAGCAACCTGCTGTTCTCGGGCACCATCGCCGAGAACATCGCGAGCGGCGACGAAAGCCCGGACCGCCGCCGCATCGAGGAGGTCGCGCGCATGGCCGACGTGCACCCGTTCATCAGCAAGATGCCGCTGGGCTACGAGCAGGTGGTGGGCGAGCGCGGCATGGGCCTGTCGGGCGGGCAGATCCAGCGCCTGTGCATCGCCCGCGCGCTGTACCACGATCCGCGCCTGCTCGTGTTCGACGAAGCAACCTCGGCGCTGGACACGCAGTCCGAGAGCAACATCATCGCGAACATGCAGGAGATCCTGAAAGGCCGCACCGCGGTGATCATCGCGCACCGGCTGAGCACCATCATGCGGGCCGACAAGATCCTCGTGCTCTACGAGGGCGCGATCGTCGAGCAGGGCAAGCACGAGGAGCTGGTGGCGCGCCGCGGCATGTACTACGAGCTGGTGCAGAAGCAGCTGAGCGCCGCGTGAGGCGGCGTCGGTCCGGAGCCCGGGCGGCGTTGTCGAACGCCCGCTGGTGCTTCGCACCTGCGATCCCACAGAAGATCTCAAAGAACGGGGTGCATCACGGTCCGGTCCGGGCTGCACAGGTCCTCTGCGCGCACCACGACGGCGGTGATGTTGTCGCGTCCGCCGCGCTCGAGTGCC
>DATCSE010000147.1:0-4988 GCA_036568605.1 Burkholderiaceae bacterium
GCGCTACACGCCGCAGCGCTTCCGCAAGTGGTCCCCCTGGCGCGTGGCCAATACCGCCTTCGGTGCCGCCTCCTTCCTGATCCTGGAGGCCGTGGGCGCCACGCTGCTGGTGCAGTACGGCTTCGTCAATGCCTTCTGGGCGATCCTGGCCACCGGCGCGATCATCTTCCTCGCGGGGCTTCCGATCAGCATCTACGCCGCCCGCTACGGCGTGGACATGGACCTGCTCACGCGCGGCGCGGGCTTCGGCTACATCGGCTCGACGGTGACCTCGCTGATCTACGCGTCGTTCACGTTCATCTTCTTCGCGCTCGAGGCCGCGATCATGGCCTACGCGCTCGAGCTCGCGTTCGACATCCCGCCGGCGTGGGGCTATCTGCTGTGTGCGCTGGTCGTGATCCCGCTGGTCACGCACGGCGTCACGGTGATCAGCCGGCTGCAGGTGTGGACGCAGCCGCTGTGGATCGTGCTGCTGGTCGTGCCGTTCGTCGTCGTGTTCCAGAAGAACCCGGGCGTGCTGCAAGGGTTGACCGGCTACGCCGGCAGCAGCGGCCAGGGCGGGCGCTTCGACCTCGGCCTGTTCGGCGCCGCGATGACCGTCGGCATCGCGCTGATCACGCAGATGGGCGAGCAGGCCGACTACCTGCGCTTCATGCCCGAGCGCACGAAGACGAACCGTGCGCGCTGGTGGGCCGGCGTTCTGATCGGCGGGCCGGGGTGGGTGCTGCTGGGCGTGGTCAAGATGCTGGGCGGCGCGCTGCTCGCGTACCTCGCGATCAGCCACGCGGTGCCGGCGGACCGCGCGGTCGACCCGAACCAGATGTACCTCGCGGCCTACGAGTACGTGTTCCCGCGCGAGACCTGGGCGATCGCCGCGACCGCGCTCCTGGTCGTGGTTTCGCAGCTGAAGATCAACGTGACCAACGCGTATGCCGGTTCGCTCGCGTGGTCGAACTTCTTCGCGCGGCTCACGCACAGTCACCCGGGGCGCGTGGTCTGGGTCGTGTTCAACACGCTGATCGCGCTGATGCTGATGGAGCTGGACGTGTTCCAGGCGCTCGGCAAGGTGCTCGGGCTGTATTCGAACATCGCGATCAGCTGGATGATGGCGGTCGTCGCCGACCTCGTGATCAACAAGCCGCTCGGGCTTTCGCCCAAAGGCATCGAGTTCAAGCGCGCGCATCTGTACGACGTGAACCCGGTGGGCGTGGGCGCGATGGGGCTGGCGTCGCTGCTGTCGGTGGTGGCGTACCTGGGCGTGCTCGGATCGACGGCGCAGGCGTTCTCGGCGCTGATCGCGATGGTCACCGCGTTCGTCGCGGCGCCGCTGATCGCGTGGCGCACCGGCGGGCGCTACTACCTCGCGCGCAGCGCACCGGCGCCGACGCCCGCGGCGGCCCCAGGGCTGAGAGCGCTGCGCCAATGCACGATCTGCGAGCGCGAATACGAGGCCGACGACATGGCCTATTGCCCGGCGTACCTCGGCCACATCTGCTCGCTGTGCTGCTCGCTGGATGCGCGCTGCGACGACATGTGCAAGCCGGAGGCGAGCTGGTCGGCGCAGTGGCAGGCGGGCGTGCGCAGGATCATGCCGGCGCGGTTGTGGGCGCGGCTGAACGGCGAGCTGGGCCAGTACCTGCTGCTGATGACCGCGATCGTGCCGACGCTCGCGCTGCTGTTCTACCTGATCTACCGGCACCAGGTGCAGCAGCTCGTCGGCAGCGGCAGCGAGGTCAAGCTCGCCGCCGGCGTGCGGCAGATGATCCAGCACGGCATCGGCCTGGGCTACCTGCAGGTGTTCGCGGCGCTGGTCGTCGTGACCGGCATCGTGACCTGGTGGCTGGTGCTGACCCACAAGAGCCGCCAGGTGGCGCAGGAGGAGAGCAACCGGCAGACGCTGGCGTTGAACGAGCAGGCCCGCGCGCTGCGCGACGAGATCGAGTCGCACCGCCGCACCGACGAGGCGCTGCAGCTCGCGACCCGCCAGGCCGAACAGGCACGGCAGCAGGCCGACCTCGCGAACCAGGCGAAGAGCCGCTACATCTCGTCGATCAGCCACGAGCTGCGCACGCCGCTGAACAGCATCATCGGCTATGCGCAGCTGCTGGATGAAGACGAGGCGATGCCGCCGCACCGCAAGCAGGCGGTCAGCGTGATCCGGCGCGGCGGCGATCACCTGCTGAGTCTGATCGAAGGCACGCTGGACATCGCGCGCATCGAAGGCGGCAAGCTGACGCTGGACGTCAAGCCGATCGCGTTCCGCGAGATGCTGCAGCAGATCGTGCGGCTGTTCGAGCTGCAGGCGGCCGGCAAGGGCATCGCGTTCCGCCACGAGTTCGCCGGCGTGCCCGAGGGCGTGCGCTGCGATGAGAAGCGGCTGCGCCAGGCGCTGATCAACGTGCTGGGCAATGCGGTCAAGTTCACGTCGCAAGGCGAGGTCGTGCTGCGCGTGACCTATGCGCGCGAGATGGCAATGTTCGAGATCGAGGACACCGGCCCGGGCATCGCGCCCGACGAGATCGAGCAGATCTTCGAGCCGTTCTCGCGCGGCTCGGCGCGCGGATCGCTGTCCTCCAGCGATGCGGCAGCCGGCGGCACCGGGCTGGGGCTGACGATCAGCAAGATGCTCGTGGACCTGATGGGCGGCGAGCTGACGGTGCGCAGCCACCTGGCCGATGCGGTCGGCGAGAGCGGCCGCAGCGGCTCTCTGTTCCGAATCCGCATGTTCCTGCCCGAGGTGCGTCTGGCCACGGCCCATGAGCCGCCGTTGCTCGCGCGCACCGGCTACCGCGGCGTGCGCCGCAAGCTCCTGGTCGTCGACAACGAGGAGGTCGACCGCGGCCTGCTCGCGAACGTGCTGGGCCCGCTGGGCTTCGAGCTGCGCCAGGCTGCGTCGGGGCACGAGTGCCTGGCGCTGCTGCGCGAGTACCGGCCCGACGCGATCCTGATGGACCTCGCGATGCCCGGCATCGACGGCTGGGAGACGATACGCCGGCTTCGCGATCAGGGCCTGAGCGACGCGCCGGTCGCGGTCGTCTCGGCGAATGCATTCGACAAGGGGCTGGACAACGACGTCGGCATCGCGCCTTCGGACTTCATCGTCAAGCCGGTGCGCATGGCCGAACTGCTCGACTGGCTGGGCCGCGCGCTGGCGCTCGACTGGATCCATGCGACCGCGCCGCCGGCCAGCGCCGCCGCCTCCGCCGACGCGGCGGCCGAATTCGTCTACCCCGCCGAGGACAGGCTGCTCGCGCTCGACGAGATGGTCAACCTCGGCTACTTCCGCGGCATCGTGCAGCTGTTGGACAATATCGAGGCCGAGAGCCCCGAGTGCGGCGCGTTCGTTGCGCACATGCGCGGCCTCGCGCGCCAGTTCCAGCTCGATGCGATGACCGGACTCCTGCGAAAGGTTCGCGATGAACAACGGCTCGTGGACTGAGGTACCGGCTGCCCGCGCGCCGGTCGCGCTCGACCGCAGCGCCGCCGACGTCGTGCTGATCGTCGACGACATTCCCGACAACCTCTCCGTGCTGCACGACGCGCTCGACGAGGCCGGCTACACGGTGCTGGTCGCGACCCACGGCGAGGCCGCGCTGCAGCGTGCGCTGCAGGCGCAGCCCGACATCGTGCTGCTGGACGCGGTGATGCCCGGGCTCGATGGCTTCGAGGTCGCGCGCCGCCTGAAGGCGCAGGCCGAGACCGCGCACATCCCGATCGTCTTCATGACCGGGCTGACCGAGACCGAGCACGTGGTCGCCGCGTTCGAGGCCGGCGGCGTCGACTACGTGACCAAGCCGATACGCCCCCGCGAGGTGCTCGCGCGCATCACCGCGCACATGCTGGGCGCGCGCGAGCGGCGTCAGGCGCGCAACGCGCTCGACGCGTTCGGGCACGCGACGCTCGCGATCCACATCGACGACGAGGGCAGCGCGCCGGCCGGCCGGCTGCCGCGCTTGGTGTGGCAGACGCCGCTCGCGCGCACGCTGCTCGCGACCTACTTCGACGCCACGGCCGGCCAGGTGCCGGCCGACGTGCTGGCCTGGCTGCGCCAGCAGTCGGCGCTCGTCGTGCAAGGCCGCGAGCCGCGCGCGCTGACCGTCGCGCACGGCGCGAAGCAGCTGATGTTCTCGCTGCAGGAGCGCACCCACGACGACGACTGGCTGATCGTGATGCGCGAGGTCTCGGACGCCGCGGTCGTCGACGAGATGACCAAGGCGTTCAAGCTGACGATGCGCGAGGCCGAGGTGCTGTACTGGGTCGTCAAGGGCAAGACCAACCGCGACATCGGCGACATCCTCGGCTCCAGCCCGGCGACCGTGAAGAAGCACCTGGAGCGGGTCTACGTGAAGCTGGGCGTCGAGACCCGCACCGCGGCAGCGGGGCTGGCGACATCGCGGCTGCGTGCGCTGAACCCGGCCGTCTCGCTCTGAGCGGCGCGGCCTTCAGTGCCGGTGGCCGTGGTGCTCGTCCGGCACGTGCGGATGCGCATGCAGCATCGCCTCGTGCCGGTGCCGGTGGCTGTGCCGCCCCACCGGCATCGGATCGTGGTGATGCGTGTGATGGCCGTCGTCGTGCCGGTGTGCGTGCTCGTGTTCGAGCGCCTCGTGCGCATGTTCGTGCGCGTGGCCCTCGGCGAGGTGCAGGACGATCCCGGTGATCATCAGTGCGGCGCCGGCGAGCATTAACGCGCTGCCGCCGCGCTCGCCGAGCAGGAAGGCCAGCAGCGCGCCGACGAACGGCGCGAACGCGAACACCGAGCCGGTGCGCGCGGCGCCGAACGCGCGCTGCGCGAGCAAATAGAAGCGCAGGCTCAGCCCGTAGCCAGTCGCGCCGATGGCCAGCAGCATCAGCGCCGGCTGCCATCCCGGAGCCGGCTCGTCGAACACGAGTGCGAGTGTCGCGGTCGCCGCGGCGCCGAGCGCGCCCTTGAACATCACGACCTGGCTCGGGTCGCGCCCGGCCAGCGCGCGCGACAAGGTGTTGTCCAC
>DATCSE010000148.1:0-2509 GCA_036568605.1 Burkholderiaceae bacterium
CCGCTGGCACGCCCAGCGCATGCGCCGCCTGCCGCAGCAGCAGCGGCGACGGCTTGCGCTGCAGCGGCGAATCGGCGCCGTGCACCGCCTCGAAGAACTGGAGCAGCCCGGCTTCGTCCAGCACTGCGCGGGCGAGCGGCGTCGGCTTGTTGGTGATCACGACCAGCGGGCGCTGCGGCGCCAGCTCGGCAAGCGTCGACGCGATGCCGTCGAAGACCGCGCTGCCCGCCATCGGGGCGCGCAGGGTCGCGGCATCGAAACCGCTACGCAATCGGACCGCGAGCTCGTAGGTGTCGAGGGCGGCGAGCTCGGGCGTCGCCAGCGCACGCGCGATCAACGCATCCGGACCGTCGCCTATCCAGCCGCGCACGGTGTCGAGCACGAAGCCCGGCAGCCCCGCTTCCGCCAGGGCCGCGTTCAGCGCATGCGCGACGCTGCCGGCGCTGTCGACCAGCGTGCCGTCGAGATCGAAGGCGATCGCGTCGAAGCCGTTCATCGCCGCGTCGCCTCCGCGCCGTCGCGCAGGGCCGCGAGCGCGCGGCGGTAGTCGCCGCCGCCGAACACGGCCGAGCCGGCGACGAAGGTATCGGCACCAGCTTCAGCGATGCGCCGCACGTTGCCGGCGTTCACGCCGCCGTCGATCTCGAGCCAGATGTCGCGCCCGCTCGCGGCGATGCGTTCGCGCACCGCCGCGATCTTCGGCAGCACGCCGTCGATGAACGCCTGGCCGCCGAAGCCGGGGTTGACCGACATCAGCAGCACCAGATCGAGCTGAGCCAGCGTGTGGTCGAGGTGGTGCAGCGGCGTCGCCGGGTTCAGCGCGAGTCCGGCCTTCACGCCGTGCGAGCGGATCAGCTGCAGCGTGCGGTCCACGTGCTCGCTCGCCTCGGGATGGAACGAGATGATGGAAGCGCCGGCCTGCGCGAACAGCGGGATCAGCGCATCGACCGGCTTCACCATCAGGTGCACGTCGATCGCCACGGGCGGGCCGTCGGCGCGCCGGCAATGCGGCCGGATCGCCTGACAGACCATCGGCCCCACCGTCAGGTTGGGCACGTAGTGGTTGTCCATCACGTCGAAGTGAATCAGGTCGGCGCCGGCGGCGATCACCGACGCGACCTCTTCGCCCAGCCGCGCGAAATCGGCCGACAGCAAACTGGGGGCGATGCGCATGGGCGAGAGGCCGCGCTGCGTCATGCATACCTCCCCTCGTACAGCGCGCGCAGCGTGTTCGATGGACGGCGCGGCTCGGCCAGCTCCTGCAGTTCGTCCAGCCCCAACCACGCGTGCCGCCGCAACGCGTTGCCGGGCTCGCCGTGCAGCGGCAGCGACGGGTCGCCCAGGCGTGGCAGCACCAGGCCCGCCGCGGCGAAGTCATGGCCCTGGGTCCAGAAGGTCGGCGTGACGACGGTCCACACACTGGCCGCCACGGCAGAGCGCAGCCCGTTGGACGAATCCTCGAAGGCGACGGCGCGCTCGGGCCCTATGCCCAGCGTCTGCAGCACGAGGCGGTAGATGTCCGGCGCCGGCTTCTTCGCGCGTACCTGGTCGCCGCAGGCGATCACGGTGAACATCTCGACGCCGCGCGGGCCGAACGCGGCGTGCAGCAGCGCATCGACATTCACCGCGGTGGTGGTGCTCGCGATCGCGAGGCGGCAGCCGGCCTCCAGCGCCTCGTCCATCAGCCGCGCGATGCCGTCGCGCAGCGGCACGCTGCCGTCGCGCACCGCCGAGCTGTAGAACCTGGTCTTGTCCTCGTGGATCTCGGGTACGCGCGCCAGCAGGCGCTGGCGCAGCGCGGTGCTCACCGGCAGCGTCTGGATGTAGGCGGCGATGCGCTCCTTGCCGCCGGCCACCGCGAGCAGGTTGCGGTATTCGGTGCGCGTCCACGTCCAGCCCAGGCGCTGCCGGTCGAACGCGAGGTTGAAGGCGACGCGGTGCGCCTCCTCGGTGTCGGCCATCGTCCCGTCGACGTCGAAGATCAGGGCTTCGATGCTCATGATGCGACCTCCGTGCTGCGTGTAGCAGTGCGCGTGACCCTGTTGTTGCTGTCGCCCGTGGCGAAGACGCGGCTCGCGAGGATGTCTTCGGCCAGCAGCGTCGTGAGCTGCTCGCGCGACAACGGCTCGGTCGAGCCGAACAGGCGCGTCGCGTGGCGCAGCCGGATGCGATCCAGCGCATTGCGGATCGAGCGCGCATTGGCGAAGTGCGGCTGCTGCCGGCGCAACGCGACATAGCGCGCGAACGCCGGCTCGGCCGCCGCGTCGAAGCGATAGTTCAGCCGGCCCAGCATCAGCCGCGTGATCTGCATCAGCTCGGCTTCGCTGTAGTCGGGAAAGTCGAGGTGATGCGCGATGCGCGAGGCCATCCCGGGGTTGCTCGCGAAGAAGGTGTCCATGCGGTTCTTGTAGCCGGCCAGGATCACGACCAGGTCGTCGCGGTGGTTCTCCATCACCTGCAGCAGGATCTCGATCGCCTCCTGCCCGTAGTCGCGCTCGTTCTCGGGGCG
>DATCSE010000149.1:0-7048 GCA_036568605.1 Burkholderiaceae bacterium
GGTCGGCACGAACGCGGACACGTCGCCGGCCTGCGTCTCGATGATCGGCAGCGCGGTGAGCGAACCGGTCTTGCCCTTCACGGCGCCGTTGGTGAACTTCTCGACGTAGTCGGCGTTGACGCGCGCGGCACGCTCGAGCAGGCGCGAGTGCAGATAGAACACGTCGCCGGGGAACGCCTCGCGGCCCGGCGGCCGGCGCAGCAGCAGCGAGACCTGGCGGTACGCGACGGCCTGCTTGGACAGGTCGTCATAGATGATCAGCGCGTCTTCGCCGCGGTCGCGGAAGTACTCGCCCATCGTGCAGCCCGAGTATGCCGAGACGTACTGCATCGCCGCCGATTCCGAAGCGCTGGCCGCGACGACGATGGTGTACTCCATCGCGCCGTGCTGCTCGAGCGCGCGCACCACGTTCTTGATCGACGAAGCCTTCTGGCCGATCGCGACGTAGACGCAGGTCATGTTCTGACCCTTCTGGTTGATGATCGTGTCGATCGCCACCGCGGTCTTGCCAGTCTGGCGGTCGCCGATGATCAGCTCGCGCTGGCCGCGGCCGATCGGCACCATCGAGTCGATCGACTTCAGGCCGGTCTGCACCGGCTGGCTCACCGACTGGCGCGCGATCACGCCCGGCGCGACCTTCTCGATCACGTCGGTCATCTTGGTGTTGACCGGACCCTTGCCGTCGATCGGCTGGCCCAGCGCGTTGACGACGCGGCCCTTCAGCTCCGGGCCCACCGGCACTTCGAGAATGCGGCCGGTGCACTTGACCGTGTCGCCCTGGGAGATGTGCTCGTACTGGCCCAGGATCACCGCGCCGACCGAGTCGCGCTCCAGGTTCAGCGCCAGGCCGACGGTCTGCGAGCCGTCCGGCGCGGCCGGGAACTCGAGCATTTCGCCCTGCATCACGTCCGACAGGCCGTGGATGCGGCAGATGCCGTCGGTCACCGAGACGACCGTGCCCTGGTTGCGGATGTCGGTCGAAACACCGAGGCCTTCGATGCGGCTCTTGATGAGTTCGGAGATTTCTGCGGGGTTCAGATTCATGGAGTCACTCCTGTCGGGCGCGCGGCGACGGCCATCAAGCCGTCAGCGCTGCCTTCATTTGTTCGAGACGGGCCTGCACCGAGGTGTCCAGCACTTCGTCGCCGACGACGACCCGGATGCCGCCGATCAGCTCCGGCGCGATCTGCACGTTGGCCTTGAGCTTGCGCTCGAAGCGCTTCTCGAGCGCCGCGACGACCTCGGCCAGCTGCGCCGGCTCGATCGGGAACGCGCTGTAGACGGTCGCGTCCGAGACGCCGGTCTTCGAGTTGACCAACGCGCGGAACTGCGCGGCGATCTCCGGCAACACCGCGAGACGGCCGTTCTCGATGACAGCGCGCAGCAGGTTCTTCGTCGGGTCCGACAGCTGCGTGCCGGCGACCGAGACCACGACATCGAACACCTGGTTCGCGTCGGACTTCGGCGCATCGGCGAACTGGCGCAGTTGTGAGTTCGCGGCGACGTTGGCGATCGCGTCGATCTCGGCCGTGGCCTGCGCCAGATCGCCCTTCTCGGCGACCTGGAACAGCGCCTCGGCGTACGGCCGTGCGAGGGTGGCGAGCTCGGCCATGCTGATCAGAGCTCCGTCTTCAGGCGGGCCAGCAGATCGGCGTGCACGCCGGCGTTCACTTCCTTGCGCAGGATCTGCTCGGCGCCCTTGACGGCCAGCGCGGCAACCTGGTCGCGCAGGGCCTCGCGGACCTTGACCGCTTCCTGCTCGGCCTCGGCCCTCGCGGCGGCGATGATCTTCGCGCCTTCTTCGTTGGCGCGCGACTTCGCTTCCTCGATCAGCGACTGCGCGAGGCGCTCGGCATCGGCCAGGCGCTGGGTCGCGTCGCTGCGCGCGGCGGCGAGCTGCTCCTCGACGCGCTTGTTCGCGTTGACCAGCTCGGACTTCGCCTTGTCGGCGGCGCTCAGGCCATCGGCGATCTTCTTGGCGCGCTCGTCGAGCGCCTTCGTGATCGGCGGCCACACGAAGGTCATCGTGAACCACGCCAGAATCAGGAAGACGACGATCTGCGCAATCAGCGTTGCGTTCAGACTCACGGCAACACCTTTCTAGAGAAGGGTTGTGTGAACCGCCGAATTACTTCGGCAGGTTGGCGATCTGGCCGATGAACGGATTCGCGAACGCGAACATCATCGCGATACCGACGCCGATGATGAACGCCGCGTCGATCAGGCCGGCCAGCACGAACATCTTGACCTGCAGTTCGTTCATCAGCTCGGGTTGGCGCGCGGCCGACTCGAGGTACTTGCTGCCCATGATGCCGATGCCGACGCAGGCGCCGATGGCG
This sequence comes from Burkholderiaceae bacterium, assembly GCA_036568605.1. Taxonomy (GTDB): domain Bacteria; phylum Pseudomonadota; class Gammaproteobacteria; order Burkholderiales; family Burkholderiaceae_C; genus DATCSE01. Next base: position 2,340 of record DATCSE010000149.1, read on the forward strand.
CCCAGACCCACGATCAGACCGGCGGCGAGGGCGACAAAGCTGATGACTTCCATGGTGACTCCTGTTGGTAGGTTTTGATTGAGAAGAAGGGGAGAGGAACTACGGGAACTACTGCGGATGCGCGGCCATCAGTGCGCGTCGTGAGCCTGGCCGACGTACACGAGCGTCAGCATCATGAAGATGAACGCCTGCAGCGCGACGATCAGGATGTGGAAGATCGCCCAGGCGGTGCCGGCGACCACATGGCCCAGCCACAGCACGATGCCGCTGGCCGATGCGAGGCCGACGCCGCCCATCAGCGCGATCAGCATGAAGACCAGCTCGCCGGCGTACATGTTGCCGAACAGTCGCATGCCGTGCGAAAGCGTCTTGGCGAAGAACTCGACGATCTGCATCGCGAAGTTCGCGACGCTCATCAGCACGAAGCCGATCCAGGTCAGCGGATTGCTCGACAGCTTGACCGAGCCGAACGGCGCCGAGATCAGCTCGTGGCCCCAGCCGCCCAGGCCCTTGATCTTGACGTTGTAGTACAGGCAGATCAGCAGCACGCCGATCGACATGCCCAGCGTGATCGACAGGTCGGCGGTCGGCACGACGCGCTGGTACGCATGGTGCGGATCGTGCCCGGCGGCGCCGTAGATCCAGGCCCAGATGCGCGGGATGATGTCGACCGGCAGGAAGTCCATCGAGTTCATCAGGAAGATCCAGATGAACACGGTCAGCGCGAGCGGGCCGACGAACTTGCGCGACTGCGCGTTGTGCACGATGGCCTTGGCCTGGTTGTCGACCATTTCAAGCAGGATCTCGACCGCCGCCTGGGTGCGGCCCGGCACGCCCGAGGTCACCGTCTTCGCGACGCGCCACAGGAAGAACAGCCCGAGAACCCCGAGCAGCACCGACCAGAACACGCTGTCCCAGTTGAAGACCGAGAAGTCGGCGATGCTCGTCTGTTCGTGCGAGCGCAGGTGGGTCAGGTGGTGGCCGATGTATTCACCGGCGGTAGGTCCAGCATGTTCAGCGGCGAGATCTTCGGCAGCCATGTTTGCGTCGTCGAATCAGACTCGTTGTTCGTCGTCACCGGCGGCGCCACAGCAGCGCCAGCCAGTTCACCTTCATGCACACGATCATCGTGACCAGCAACGCCGGCCAGCTCAGACCCTGCACCACCCGCGGCGCAGCCACCAACAGCGCGACCGCGACCCCAATCTTGACCATCTCCCAGAACATGAACCTCGCCACAGCCAGGCCCGCGTTCCCCGAGAGATTGCGCGTCATGCCGCGCGCGAACAGCACGCTCGGTACGACAACAGCCACCGCCCCGTACAGCGCCGACCACGCGGCGGCCGCACGCTGCGTCACGCCCCAGACCACGGCGGCACAGATGAGTCCGGCCAGCGCCTGAAACGCGACGATCCGCCACGGCGACAGCGACGGATCACGAGCCCGCAGGGCCTGCGCCTCTTCGCGCGTCCACTTCTTGAACGGGACCTCGTCGGCCCCATCTGGCAAGTCCCGGCTCAGGTCTTGCTCGGCCCCACCACGGACGATGTGTTCGGACATGGTGGGTAGACGTGTTCGCGCGCAGTCGCTGGCAGCAAAGCCTTGGAATTATACGAACAATCCCGCAGCCCCCCGATCATGCCCGATCGGGGTCGCGGACTTGGGCCTGGCGCAAGCGTTCTGCGCTATGCGTTTGCGAAGTTCACCGGCAGCCCCGGCACGTCGACATCGAACGCGAGCACGCAGCCCGCATACGGCTGCTCGATCAGCTCGGCGGCCGGCCGGTTCTCGCGTGCGGTGGTCACGTACACGGTCTTCAGGTCGGCGCCGCCGAAGCACGGCATCGTCGCGCAGCGCACCGGCAGCCGTACCTCGCGCAGCGGTTCGCCGTCGGGGGAAAGGCGCAGGATGCGCTGACCCTCGAACATCGCGACCCAGTAGCAGCCTTCGGCATCGACTGCGGCGCCATCGGGCCGGCCGCCATATTCGGCGAGCGGCTGGCCCGCGACCTTGGGTGCGAAGCTTGCGAACACGCGTTGCCGGCTGAGCTCACCGAGCAATGGGTCGAAGTCGAACGCGTAGATGGTGTGCGCCTTCGTGTCGCTCCAGTACATCGTGCGGCCGTTCGGGCTCCACGCCAGCCCGTTGGAAACCGTGATGCCGCCGCATTGGCGCTCGAGCTTGCCGCGCGCGTAACGGTGCAGCGATGCGAGCGCCGGGTCGCGCGGCTCGTAGATCGTGCCGACCCAGAAGCGCCCCTGCGGGTCGCACTTGCCGTCGTTGAAGCGCTCCTTCGCGCCGTCGTACGGCGGCGCTGCCAACCGCGTGCGCGCGCCGCTGGCCGGGTCGAAGCGCCACAGCCCGTCGCGCATCGCGAGCAGCAGCGAGCCGCCCAGCATAGGCGCGGCGCTGGCGACGTCGGTGTCGAAGTCCCAATGCGCGAGTTCGCCGGTCGCCGGATCGAAGCGCTGCAGCGTGTGGCCGGGGATGTCGCAGTAGTACAGCGCCTGCTCGGTCGGATGCCAGAACGGTGATTCGCCGAGCGCCGAGGCCGACGCGATCGCGACGCGCACATGCCCCTCGTCGGAGCGGATCACAGCGCCGTGACCTCGAGCGTCATCGCCGCATCGGCGCTTTCGCCGGGCGCGACCGTGCGCAGCCCATGTGCGGCCGGGTCGGCCATGTGGATCGCATTCGAGACGTGGCTGACCGGCTCGACGCAGTAGTAGTCCTTGTCCTGCGGCGTGTACACGACCAGGTACGACAGCGACGAGCTCAGCTGAAGCGAGAACTTCTCGTCGCGGATACGCGCCGGGCCGCGCCAGCCTTCGAAGCAGTTGTCGAACGCGAGGTGCGAGACGTCGGCGTCGATGCCGGGTTGCGCCACCTTGCGCACCGGCAGCTGGGTCGCGTCCGAATCCCAGCGCGATGCGAGCTCGATGTGCAGCCGACTGCGGGCGCGCTTCGGGAAGTACGGATGCCAGCCGAGACCAACCGGCTGCGCGACTTCCGCAATGTTCGTGAATACCATCTGCACGCTGAGCGCCTGCGGCGTCAGCGCGAAGTACTGGCGCGCCTCGAACGCGAACGGCCAATCGGTGTCGCCGTCATGGCGATGGTGCAGCACGACCTCGTGCGCGCTCGACGATTCGATTTCCCAAGTACGCAGCCAGCCGATGCCGTGCAGCGAATGCGGGGTGTCGTCGCCGAAGTTCGGCTGGGTCGTGTAGTCCTGCCCCTTCCAGCGGAAGCGCCGGTAGCCGAGCCGGTTCGAGTACGGCACGAGCGGGAAGGAGCCCGACGATCGGGCGGCCGCGAGCTGCGCCGGCTCGGTGGAGCGCAGGATCGGCGTGTCGCGATGCCAGAGGCCGGCGATGCAGCCGCCGAGGTCGGGGCGCAATGCAAGGCGCAGCGCGCCGGCATGCAGTTCGAACGATGGGTTCACGGCGTGGCTTTCAGGACGATGGGCTCGAGGCACACACTGCGCATTACAGCATCGCTTTCAGATAGTGCGCGCCGGCGATCGGGTTGAAGTAGTACGGCGGAATCTCCTCGAAGCCTAGCGCCGCGTACAGCTCGCGCGCTGCCTCCATGTCGTCCAACGTGTCCAGCAGCATCACCGAATAGCCGGCGCGGCGCGCCTCGTCGAGCAGCGCCTGCGCAAGCGCGCGGCCCAGCCCGAAGCGGCGGAACGCCGGGCGCACGTACAGCCGCTTCATCTCGCAGGCGTTCGCATAGTCCGCCTCGGGCAGCGGGCGCATGCCGCCACAGCCGGCCAGCGCATCGCCGACGTACGCCAGCAGCAGCTGGCCCTGCGGCGGCGCGTAGTCGCCGGGCAGCGTCGCCAATTCGTATTCGAAGTTCTGGAAGCGCAGGTCGATCGCCAGGCTCTCGGCGTACTCGCGCAGGATCGCGCGGGCCGCCTCGATCAACTCGGGCGTGTCGCACGCGACCAGACTGATCTCGGGAGGTGAATCGATCTCGGACATCGGCACGGAAAGAAGAAGACGGTGACGACAGCCCGTCAGCCTCCGAGGCTGACCAGCCAGGCCACAGCACCGGCGCACGCGAGCAGCAGGATCGCGGCGATCGTGCGCGCCTTCGGCCCGTCGGCCGAGGCCGGCGCCGGCGTCGCGAGCGGCTTGTCGCCATGCCACATCGGCGCGACCAGGTTGCGGCGATGCCGCAGCCAGTAGAACGCAATCGCGGCGATGTGCAACACGATCAGCGCGATGATCAGCCACTGCCCGAAGTTCTTGTGCCAGCCGGTGGCGAGGCTGCTGGTCGCGCCCGAGACGAACTTGACCAGCGGACCGCTGTTGGCGATCTCGTCATCGGCGATCAGCCCGGTCGCGACCTGCGCCAGCAGCAGCACGAGGAACCCGAACACCGAGAACGCTCCCAGCGGGTTGTGGCCGACGTGATGGAGCTCGTCGTCGCGGCTTGCACCGCGCAGGTAGCGCAGCACCGTCCCCGGCGCATAGAGAAAGCTCGCGAAGCGCGACCAATGCCCGCCGACGAAGCCCCACAGCAAACGGAACGCCAGCAGCGTCAGCACCACGTACCCGCACCGGAAGTGCCAGACCATCGCGTTGCCGCCGATCTTCGCACTGACGATGGAGCCCAGCACGCAGGCCGCGAGCAGCCAGTGGAACAGGCGGGTCGGCAGATCCCAGACGCGCACGCGGAGCAGCGGCTTGTCATCGCGC
>DATCSE010000150.1:0-2492 GCA_036568605.1 Burkholderiaceae bacterium
ACCCACACCGAGCCGCGCGAAGTGATCGACCCCGCAGACAGCTCTCCAGACAGCAGGCACACGCCGATGATGCAGCAGTACCTGCGCATCAAGGCCGGCTTCCCCGATACGCTCGTCTTCTATCGGATGGGCGATTTCTACGAGCTGTTCTACGACGATGCACGCAAGGCGAACCGGCTGCTGGACATCACGCTGACCAGCCGCGGCCAGAGCGCCGGCGAGCCGGTCGTGATGGCCGGCGTGCCGTTCCATTCGGTCGATTCGTACCTCGCGAAGCTGCTGAAGGCCGGCGAGGCGGTCGCGATCTGCGAGCAGGTCGGCGACGTAGCCGCGAGTAAAGGACCGGTCGAGCGCAAGGTGGTGCGCGTCGTCACGCCCGGCACCGTGACCGACAGCGAGCTGCTCGCCGACAAGAGCGATGCGCGGCTGCTCGCGCTTGCGCGGCGCGGCAGGACGTACGGTCTTGCGTGGCTCACCTTGACCGGCGGCGAGATCGGCCTGGCCGAGTGCGGCGAGGCCGAGCTGGCCGGCTGGCTCGCGCGGCTAGCCGCATCCGAGGTGCTGGTCGATCGCGAGCAGGCGCCGGCCGCGCTGCAGGTCTTGCAGAACGCGGCACGCACGACGATCACGCACCGCCCGGCCTGGCAGTTCGACTCGGCGCTGGGCGAGCGCAAACTGCGCGAGCAGCTGCGCGTCGCGAACCTCGCCGGCTACAACGCGCAGGAGCTGCGCACCGCGCATGCCGCCGCCGCCGCGCTGCTGAGCTTCGCCGAGCACACCCAGGGCCGCGCGCTCGCGCATGTGCGCGGCCTCGCCGTGCAGCGTGCCAGCGACCTGATCGACCTGCCGCCCAGCACGCACCGCAACCTCGAGCTGACCCAGACGCTGCGCGGCGAAGATGCGCCGACGCTGTTCTCGCTGCTCGACACCTGCCGCACCGGCATGGGCAGCCGCGCGCTGCGCGCCTGGCTCACGCATCCGTATCGCGACCGGCGTGTCGCGGTGCAGCGCCACGATGCGATCGCGGCGCTGCAGGTGCACGGGGTCGACGCGCTGCGCGAGGCATTGCGCGGCATCAGCGACGTCGAGCGCATCACCGCACGGATCGCCTTGCGCCAGGTGCGCCCGCGCGAGCTGTCCGGCCTGCGTGCCAGCCTGCAGGCGCTGCCGGGGCTGCGGGCGCAACTCCCCGAGGGCGACGCGGCGACCGCGCTGCTCGACATGATCGCCGAGGCGCTGACGCCGCCGGCGGAAATCGCTGCGATGCTCGCCGCGACGATTGCCGTCGAGCCGGCCGTGCTGCTGCGCGACGGCGGCGTGATCGCCTCCGGCTTCGACGCCGAGCTCGACGAGCTGCGCGGCATCGCCGCGAACTGCGACGCCTACCTGCTCGACCTCGAGGTGCGCGAGCGCGAGCGCACCGGCATCGCGAACCTGCGCGTGCAATACAACAAGGTGCACGGCTTCTACATCGAGGTCACGCAGGGCCAGGCGAGCAAGGTGCCGACCGACTACCGGCGCCGCCAGACGCTGAAGAACGCCGAGCGCTTCATCACGCCGGAGCTGAAGGCCTTCGAGGACAAGGCGCTGTCGGCGCAGGAGCGTGCGCTGGTGCGCGAGAAGCTGTTGTACGAGCAGTTGCTCGACGGCCTGCAGCTGCACCTGGAACCGCTCTCGGCCCTGGCGCGCGCGATCGCGAGCCTGGACGCGCTCGCCGCGCTGACCGAACGCGCGACGCGCCTGAGCTGGTGCCGGCCCGAATTCGTGCGCGTGCCGTGCATCGAGATCGAGGCCGGGCGCCACCCGGTCGTCGAGGCGCGGCTCCTCGAGACCGGCGCCGGCACCTTCATGGCCAACGACACACGCCTCGACGCGGCCCACAAGATGCTCGTGATCACCGGCCCGAACATGGGCGGCAAGAGCACGTACATGCGCCAGGTCGCGCTGATCGTGCTGCTCGCCTCGATCGGCTCGTACGTGCCGGCGCGAGCCTGCCGGCTCGGGCCCGTCGACGCGATCCACACCCGCATCGGCGCGGCCGACGACCTTGCGAACGCGCAGTCCACCTTCATGCTCGAGATGACCGAGGCCGCCGCGATCCTGCATGCGGCCACCGAGCAGTCGCTGGTGCTGATGGACGAGATCGGCCGCGGCACCTCGACCTTCGACGGCCTCGCGCTCGCGAGCTCGATCGCGAGCCACCTGCACGACCGCTGCCGCGCGTTCACGCTGTTCGCGACCCACTACTTCGAGCTGACCGAGCTGCCGGCCAAGCACGCGCATGCGCTGAACATGCACGTCTCGGCGGTCGAGACCGGCGACGACATCGTGTTCCTGCACGAGATCACGCCCGGCCCGGCGAGTCGCAGCTATGGCGTGCAGGTCGCGCGGCTCGCCGGCATGCCGATGAGCCTGCTGCGCCAGGCGCGTGCGACGCTGGAGGCGCTGGAGGCAAGCAAGCATGCGGCCGATGCGCAGATCGATTTGTTCGC
>DATCSE010000151.1:0-14628 GCA_036568605.1 Burkholderiaceae bacterium
CGGTGACAGAGCTTGTCCGCATCGCCCCGATCGCCGAAGACGACAAGCCCTTGTTCGCGCCTGTGCGCAAACGCGCGGCGCGGATGCAGAAGCTGTTGCCGCGCGAGCTGGCGCGGCTCCTGCTGTTCGTGCTCGACGGCACGCGGGCTGCCGGCCACGCGGCCCAGGACCATGGCGGCAACGTCAGCCCGATGGAAGGCGTTCTCAACGAACGCATCGACGCTCTGATGGACGTCGCGGCGCAGGAGCGGCGGCTTCCGCCGCTATCGTCGCCCACGCACCGCGGCGGCTTCATCGCGCCCGATCCCTTCATCGATCGCGTCGCGGCACACCGGGCGGCGGGCCTGGTGTCCCCCGAGATCGAGCAGGTCTGCGGCCTGCTGCGCCTCGCCTCCGATGGCACGCCTGAGCTGCGTTCGCGCGCTCGCGCAATGCCGGACGATGCCTTCACGCGCGCGCTGCGCTACGCGCTCGGCGACGACGTTTCACCAGGTGCGCAGCGGGAGCTGTTCGCCGCAGCAGCTCGCATCCGCCATCCGCGGGCTGACGACGCCACGCTCGACGCGTTGCATCCATGCCTGGGACCGGACGGCGCGCGCGCCGCGCGCTACGCGTGGCACGTGCACACCCGTTCGCACACGTACGACGACAAGACCTACACGCACCACGATCTGCTGCTCGAAACTCAGCCCGTGCCGGCCGATGTGCCGAGCGCGCGGCTCGCCGTGCTGCGCCATCCGCCGGCCGGCAATGCGCGCAAGCACTACCGCTGGTGGAGCTTCGCCGGCATCGATGAAGGCGCGATCCGCTATTCGGCAACGCTGCTGCCGTCCGACCCTGAAGCCTTCTTCGCCGAAGGTGCTCGCGCCATCGGCAATAACCTCGATTGGTGGGAGGCCCAGTGGCAGAACCGCGCCTATCTGGAACTGCTGCTCGACCCGGTGACAAAGATGACGCCCATGGCGTGCCTCCTGCTCGTGCTGGGGCTCGCCGGCAAGGAACCGGGCCAGACCGCGACCGCTGTCGACGCGCTGGTGCGTGCGCACGCCGAAGGCCGTTTCGCGATGGCAGAAGGGCCGGCCGATACCCTGCGTGCAGTGCTGGCCACCCCATTGATCAAGGCGGCTCGTCTGCACAAGAGCCTGCTGGCGGCAACCCGCGCCGACGCGCAGACGCACACCGTGGTGTTCGAGCTGCTGTGCGCTGCAGTGCAGGCGCGGCCCGGTGATCCTCCGCGAGACATGGGCCTGCTGCTGGACTTGCTGCTCGAGTTGAAGATCGGCGGATCGCGGTCGCTGCCAACCGCTACGCGTGCCGCGCTGGCGGAGATGAAACTCACCGGGAATGCACGGCCGTTGCAGCGCAGACTGCTGAGCTGATGACGCTCGCACATCGTTTCTACGGATGGACGCGAACGCAGGTCGGACTACCTTGGTACTGCCATCCCCAATACAAGCTGCTGGGAGAAAAGCCGGAATCGTGCCCGCGGATCAGGACTCCGTGCGGTGTTGGTGTGTCTCGCATTCGACCTGTGGAGGCGACCATGAAGACCGGACGATTCGTTGCCACTCTCGCTGCCATCCTGCTGTTCGGCGTCACCGACTCGACCTACGCCGTACGCAAAGGCGCTGCGACCTCCAGCAGCCACGCAGTGACGTTCACGATCACCTCGGCGCAGTGCTCGAGCGTGCCGGCGGGGGCGAACGTGCAGGGCGAAGGGTTCCAGACCGACATCTCAAGGGTGCTCGTCACGGGAAGCGTCATGCGCGAGATCATCACATCGCACGCATACGGCACGGCCACGGATCAATTGGGCAATACCTACGTCTGGAGCTATTCGTTGCAGCAGAACGCGACGAGCTCGGATGGGAAGAACTGGGCCGGCTCGGCGGTGGACCACTTCTCGCTGACAGGCAACGGGCCGGTGAACATCGTGGCAGGATTTGTCGCCAGCATCACGTACAGCGCGAACACGTTCACCATCACCCCCAGCACCGTGATCGGCGATCCGATCGGCTTTGCCGACATCAGCCCCCACTGCGATCCGCTCTAGCAGATCGCTGTGGCTTCTCGGCGGGGCGAAGTGATGGGCGGGGTCAGACGATCTCGCTGGTTACGCCTCGCGGCGACGATCGTCGTCATCGCCGCTGCGGCCTGCAGCGCCATCATCTGGTTGGGCCGGGCTGACGCCGCGGGCAATACGACCCGCGATCTCGACCAGCTCCTCGGTGCGATGCTGAAGCGCGCCGGCTTCACCGGAACCATCGAGTCGTCGCTGCCGGCTCGCCTCGGCCGGCCCGTGGACCCGCGGCTGGCCGACCTCGGACGGGCCCTCTTCTTCGACTCGTTGGGGGCCTTGCACAACGACAACAGCTGCGCGGGCTGCCACGCGCCGGCCACGGGTCTGGGCGACAGCCAATCGATCGCCATCGGCATCCAGAGCAACCAGGTGGTGGGCCACCACCGCGTCGGACCGCGCAACCAGCGCCGTACCCCGACAGTGGTCAACACGCCCTTCTACCCAAACCTCATGTGGAATGGCCGCTTCTCGGCGCCTTCGGCCAATCCGTTCGACAACTCGCAAGGCTTCGCGTTTCCGTTACCTGAAGGGGTGACGCGATTTCCGCCTCTCGACCCGGTCGTGACGCACCTGCTCATCGCGCAGGCGCATTTGCCGCCGACCGAACTGGTCGAAGTTGCCGGCTTTACCGGAACACGCGGCACCATCGGCCCGCGCTTCGATGCGTTCGACGATGGCCTGGGAGGGCTGGTCCCGCCACCGGACGCCAGCGGCTTTCGAAACGAGCCGATCCGCCAGGCGGTACTCGCGCGACTGAACGGCAATGCGACCTACCGCCTGCTCTTCGGCGAGCTGTTCCCTGCCGTCAATGCCGGCGCCCCGATCGACTTCACGATGTTTGGCCGCGCGATCGCCGAGTTCGAGTTCAGCGTCGTGCGCGCGAACGCACCCATCGACCAATTTGCCCGTGGCGATGTCAGCGCGATGAACGCGGCCGAAAAGCGCGGTGCGCTTGTGTTCTTCGGCAAGGGGCGCTGCGTCTCGTGCCACGCGGTGGCAGGCACGTCGAACGAGATGTTCAGCGATTTCCGCATGCACAGCATCGGCGTGCCGCAGATCGCGCCGCGCTTCGGCGTGGGTCTGGGTAACGTCGTCTTTGACGGGCCCGGCGAAGACGAGGACTTCGGACTCGAACAGATCACCGGCGATGCGTCTGACCGATACAAGTTCCGCACGTCACCGCTACGCAATGTGGCTCTGCAGCCGGCGTTCTTCCACAACGGCGCCTACACGCGGCTGGAGGACGCGGTTCGGCATCACCTGGATGTGGTTGCATCGGCTAGGGACTACGACCCCCGGCGAGCCGGGGTGAGCAAGGATCTGCAGCGGCTCGGCCCGATCGAGCCCGTGCTGGCCTTCGTCGATCCTGTGCTGGCACGCCCTGTCCCGCTGACCCAGTCCGAGGTCGAAGATCTGGTCCGGTTCGTGCGAGATGGTTTGCTCGATCATCGCGCGGAGCCGCGGCAGCTGTGTGCCTTGATTCCGCAGTCCCTGCCCAGCGGCGGGCCGCCGCTGAAATTCGAAGGCTGCGAAGGACAGCGCTGATCCGCCTGCTCTTGAGCAGCCCTGCACATGTCACGCAGTCGACGTCGGGTCTCAGCCCTCGAGCCTAAACCCCACCTTCAACGTCACCTGAAAGTGCGCCACCTTCCCATCCGCCACATGCCCGCGCGTCTCGACCACTTCGAACCAGTCGATGTGCCGCAGCGTCTTCGCCGCGGTCTCGATCGCGTTGCGGATCGCGTCGTCGCTGCTGCTGGTCGATGAGCCGACGAGTTCGACGAGCTTGTAGACGTGGTTCGACATGGCGGGTCTCCTGTTGGTGTTGAGCCGATGACGAGGATGGGGCCGCCGCCGCGGCGGTCCGGGCGGCCAGCCTACATCCGTGCGGGTTTGCGCGCCAGCGGGTCGCGCCGCGGCACATGCGCGACGTGGTCGCACCGGCAGGCAGCCGCCGTACTCAGTACCCGAGCAGCAGCATCGCACGCGCGAAGTTGGCGACGTCCAGCGTGCCCACCCCCGCGCCGGGCTCGTAGCCGGTCTTGCCGGTGTAGAACCAGTTGTTGCCGTCCTTGATGTCGCGCAGCGGCGCGTGCGCGCCGGTGTAGCCGAGCGGCGTGGCCGCCATCGCGTACAGCGGCACGTTCAGCAGCCCGAGCCGGCCGCGCACGCGCTGGCCGACCAGGGCCGCGATGCCGTTCAACTGCGGCGCGACGAAGCTGGTGCCGCCGTAGAAGTCGTACACGCTGAAGCCGTCGGTGCTGGACGTGTACAGCACGATGTAGCCGGTCTCCGGGTCGGCGTTCAGCGAGACGTCCGGCAGGTTGCGCCCGCGGTAGTGCGACGGCAGCGCGACGACCGCGGTCGGCGGCGTGGTGGTCTCGTCGGTCAGCGTCTGGCCGGGTTCGGTGGTCTTCGTGCCCGACACGAAGTACTGGTAGAACGGCATAGCCACATACGAGCTGACGCCGCCGCCGGCGCCGGCCGGGAAGATGCCGCAGGCCACCGGGTCGAGGTTGATCAGCGCGCACACCGGCACCAGGTAGTCCCAGCCCCAGATGCGTTCGGCCGGGATCTTCACGGTGTAGGTGCCGTGCAGATAAAGCTGGTCGCCAGGCAGCGTCGTGCCGCCGGCCGCGGTGATCCAGGCGGAGGCCGCGGGGGCATCGACGCTGAGCGTCTTCGTGTATGACGGGTACGGTGCGATGTTGGCGTTGTTCGCGTCGTAGGCGCCGTCGTCGCCCGAGGAGGCGAACAGCGATTGGCCCTGCACGGCCGCCTGCAGGAACAGCGCGTTGTAGGCCTTCAGCACGTCCACAGTCTGCTGGCGCCGGCCGTGGCCGATCGTCACGTTCGACTGCGTGTCGAACCACTCCCAGATGCCCCAGCTCGCGGAGAGCGAGTCGACGGTGTTGTCGTTGATCGCCTTCGCGAACGCATCGACAAAACCCTGGTCGGTGTTCGGCGCCTGGTACACGACGATCTTCGCGCCGGGCGCGACGCCGCCCGATTGCTGCACGTCCAGCGTCGTCTCGTCCGAGCCCGAGTCGTCGCTCGGGGCGCCGGGGCCGCCGTCGACGTCGACGACCTTGATGCGATTCGGGTCGGTGGCCAGCCCGAGCGCGTTCCAGTACGCGAACGCATCGCTCGCGGTGAACGACGCGAGCGTCACGATGCCCAGCGTGCGGCCTTCGCCGTGGATGCCGCTGTCGTACAGCGGCTGGATGTTGTAGTACTGCGCGAGGTCGGTCACCGTCCAGTCGCCGGGCGGGTTGCCGCCGGTGGCCGACGGCAGCGCCTTGGCGCGCAGATCGGCCGAGACGCGCGCCGTCGCGAGGCTGGACTCGCTGCTCTTGCGCAGATGCGGCCGGTAGTGCGGGCGGTTGTCGAGGCCGAACACGGCCTGCACGTTGGCGGCGACGCTGCCCGATGCGATCGCCGGCTCGCCGACCGGCGCATGGAAGCGGTAGCCTGCGCTTCGGCCGCTCCCCGCGACGTCGTACGCATGCAGTTGCACCTGGAAGGCGGCGTCGATCGCCTGCGGCGAGCCGGTCACCTTCAGCATGAAGCCGGATTCGAGCGTCGCGCTCAAGCCCGCGCGCTGGAAGTGCGCGATGGCCTCGCGGACCGTTGCGGCGCTGGGGTCGAAGCGCGTATGGAACTCCTGCGGCGACAGGAAGTGGCGGAACTGCGCGCTGCCCGGCGTGTGGAGGGCCTGCACCAAGTTTTCGAGTTGATCGGTGTCGCGCAGCTTGAGCGCGACCGTCACGGTGATCGGGGCCGCGCCGCGCGCCAGCGCCAGCGGGCCGGCGTCCTGCGCCGCGGGCGTGGTCGCGTGCGGGTAGGGCATGCCGGCGATGGCGGCGCTGCCGCCGGCAATCAACGCGGCGGCCAGCAGGCATCGTGCTGCCAGGGCGGTCAAACGAAAGCTCGGTCGGATCATGTTGCTCCTCGTGGGTAGTCTCGAACCATGGACCCAGGAGGCGATGCCGAGATGGTGGCCCGCCCCCGTGCACGCACCGCAGGCGGCGTCGCGGTCGGCGTCGCGCGCAGCGGGGCGCGGACGATTCTGACGAGGCAAGGCCCGTCGTCAATCGCGCAGGCTGTCGGCTAGCTGTCCGTTGCGGTGGGTAAGGACACGGACGATGCCGTTCGGGCTGAGCCTGTCGAAGCCCTGTGCGAGTTCCTCGCGATGCGCTTCGACAAGCTCAGCGCGAACGGTGCTGCGATGCGCTTCGACAAGCTCAGCGCGAGCGGTGCCGCGATGCGCTTCGACAAGCTCAGCGCGAGCGGTGCCCCCACCGGCGCTCAGTCGCTGCCGCCTTCCACCGGCAACGCCTGCGCGCGCCAGCGCAGCATCCCGCCGGCGAGGTTCGCGACGTTGCGGATGCCGGTCTTGGCTAGCAGCACCGTGGCCTGCGCCGAGCGCGTGCCCGAGCGGCACACGGTCACGACCGGGCGCGCGCGGTCGATCTCGGCGGCGCGCGGCACGAGTTGCGAGAGCGGGATCAGCTGCGCGCCGGCGATGTGGCCCAGCGCATCGGCGAACTCGGCGGGCTCGCGCACGTCGACGATCTGGATGTCGTTCGCCTGCGTGCCGGCGATGCGCTCGTACAGCGCGGTCGGCTGGATCTCCCACACGCCGCCGAAGGTGCAGGCCAGCGGCGCCCAGTCGTAGTCGCCGGAAGCCGCGGCGACCGCGGGCGCGTGCGGGTCGGGCCGGCCGCAGCGCAGGTTGGCCGGCACCGCGATGTCGATCAGCTTCGGGTGCGGCAGCCCCAGGTTCTGCATGTAGCCGCTGAAGTCTTCTTCGTTCGCCTCCCCGCCGAGCCGCGGGTTGTAGCGCAGCTCCTCGGCGACGCTGGTCACCGTGAGGCCGCGGTAGTCGTGGCCCGGGTACAGCAGGCAGTCGGGCGGCAGCGTGAGGATCTGCTCGCGCACCGAATGGAAGAGGTCGTGCGCGCTGCCTTGCTGGAAGTCGGTGCGGCCGCAGCCGCGGATCAGCAACGCGTCGCCGGTGAACGCCATGCGCTGGCCGTTGAGAACGTAGGTGAGGCAGCCGTCGGTGTGGCCGGGCGTCGCGCGCACCTCGAGCGCGTGCGAGCCGAAGCGGATGCGGTCGCCGTGGGTCAGCGTCTGGTCCGCGCCTTCGGCGCCGGCGCGCGCGGCCAGCAGGATGCGGCTGCCGCAGCGCTGCTTCAGCAGCCAGGCCCCAGTGACGTGGTCCGCGTGCACGTGCGTCTCCAGCGTCGCGACGAGGCGCAGGTCCAGCTCGCGCAGCAGCGCCGCGTCGCGCCCGGCGTTCTCGAATACCGGGTCGATCAGCACGGCCTCGTGCGCATTGGCGTCGCCGAGCAGGTAGGTGTAGGTCGACGAGGTGGGGTCGAAGAGTTGGCGGAAGACCAGCATGCGACTCTCCTTCTTGCCGTTGTTCAGCGGCGCACGATCGCGCGGTCGTGCAGCGCCATGCCGGCGAGCATCGCGGCGACGAAGATCAGCGCTTCGATGCGCCCGCTGCCGAGCGCGACCAGCGCCGGGCCAGGGCAGAAGCCGGCCAGGCCCCAGCCGATGCCGAACAGCGCGCCGCCGCCGATCAGGCGGGCATCGATGGTGGTGTTGCTCGGGATGTCGATGGTCTCGCCGGTCCAGGCCTGCCGGCGGCGCTTCGCCGCGGCGAACGCGAAGAGCCCGACCGCGATCGCACCGGCCATCACGAACGCGAGGCTGGGGTCCCAGGCGCCGGCGATGTCCAGAAAGCCTTGCACCTTGGCCGGATCGACCATGCCGCCGGCGATCAGGCCGAGGCCGAACAGCAGGCCGCTGACGAGGGCGATGAGGTCGCGCATGTTTTCGAGGCCTCCTCGCTCAGAACGCGTGGCGCATCACCGTGACGGTGATGACCCCGGCGGCCATGAAGACCAGCACGTTGACCAGCGAGCGAAGCGACAAGCGCGACAGCCCGCACACGCCGTGCCCGCTGGTGCAGCCGTTGGCCATGCGCACGCCGATGCCGACGAGCAGGCCGGCCGCGATCAGCATCGCCGGGCCGGCCGCGATGCGGATCGCGGGCCACGGCGCGGACAGCCGCCATGCCCACGGTGCGAGCAGCAGCCCGGCGATGAAGAGCAGCGATGCGCGATACGGCGGTGCCAGCAGCCGGCTCAGCGCGGTGCCGGTCGCGCGCCGTGCGAACAGCGCGCGCAACGGCCCGGCGACGATGCCCGCAATGCCTGCGATGCGGCCGTTGCCGAGCAGGTAGAGCGCTGTCGCGGCGCCTATCGTCAGGCCGCCGACGAGGGCGGGCAGTGGGGTGAAAGTCGAGGCGATGTGCATGGGCGTCATTGTCGAGCGGTTGCGGCACCGGCTCAGTGAGAAACGTCACTGAGGGCATGCGTCGAATTGGCTGCGCCGCCCGGGGCGGGGATTCGAAAGAGCGCTTTCAAAGCCTCGCGGCAAATTAAAGCATGCTTTAATACCCCGGCTGCCTTTTCAAGGTCACTTTCATACGATGCGCTCCACCGGCACCACCGTCGCCACCACCACGCTCGGTGAAACGGTGCGTGCTTTTGTGCCGCGCCCGCTGCCGCCGGCACGCCCCGTGCTGTCCCCCGACTCCTACGAGGTCGGCGTGCGCAGCGCTGAGTTGGCGCTGGCCCGGTTGTCAGGGGTGTCGGGCCTCGTGCCGTCGATCGAGTGGCTGTTGTACAGCGCTGTCCGCAAGGAAGCGCTGCTCACATCGCAGATCGAAGGCACGCAAGCCACGCTGACCGATTTGTTCGACGACGAGGCCGGCCTCGCGATCGACAACGCCGACGACGTCGAAGAGGTCAGCAACTACCTGCGCGCCTTTCGTCTGGTGCGCGCGAACCTGCATGCTCCGCATGGCCTGCCGCTCTCGGTGCGACTGCTCTGCGATGCGCACCGCCTGTTGTTGGCCGGAGCACGTGGCGCGGGCAAACAGCCGGGTGAGGTGCGTCGCTCGCAGAACTGGATCGGCGGCACGCGGCCTGGCAAGGCGGTGTTCGTGCCGCCGCCGCCCGAGCGCGTGCCGGTGCTGCTGAGCGATCTGGAGCGGTTCATTCACAAGTCCGAGACCAAGCTTCCGCCGCTGGTGCGGGTGGCCCTGGTGCACGCGCAGTTCGAGACCATCCATCCATTCCTCGACGGCAACGGCCGCATCGGCCGCTTGCTCATCGCGGCGCTGCTGGAGCAGTGGGGGCTGCTGCCTGAACCTTTGATGTACCTGAGCGGCTATCTCAAGCAGCATCAGCGCGAGTACTACCGACTGCTCTCGGGCGTACGAACTGAAGGCGACTGGGAGTCCTGGGTCGCATTCTTCCTTGAAGCCGTGGAAGCCGCGGCAACCGAGGCGGAGCGCGCCATCGTCGCGATCGCCAGCTTGGTGGCAGCCGATCGCCGCCGCCTGCTGGCCGCTCCGCGGGTCGGCGCCGTGACGCTGCGGCTGTTCGAGTGGTTGCCGGTGATGCCACGTTTCACGATCGAGCAGGTGCGGCAGAAGCTGGAGACCACCTTCCCTACCGCGACGGCGGCGGTGAAATTGCTCGAGGAGCTGGGTGTCGTGAGCGAGTCGACCGGGCAGAAGAAGAACCGCAGCTTCAGTTATGGTGCTTACGTGGCGCTGTTGACACGCTGAGGGTGGTCGGCCGCGAATCGGCGGTTTGTCAGCTCAGAGCATTGCGAGCCGCCGCAGCGCCACCGCATCGACGATCTCGATCTGCTCGCGGCCGAGTCGCAGCCAGCCGCTCGTGGGGATGCAGGTGTCGCCCGGGTCCACATCGTACAGATGCAGCTCGCGGCCGTTGGGCACCGCCTTGACGCGTCGGCGCGCAGGCCGTCGAGCAACGGGTAGCGTTCGAGCAGGCTGGTGCGGGTGGCGAAGTCGATCATGGAAGGTGGGTCGTCGAAGGCCGCGCGACTCAGCCGGGCGGCCCGGCGACCAGCTCGATGCGCTTGCGCAGACGCTCGACGTCGGCCTGCGCGCCGGCGCTCTGCGCGCGCTGCAGTTGCACGTTCAGCCACGCGAGCAGCGGCCGGCGCCAGCCTTGCGCCGAGGCCGTGGCGATCGCGAGCTCGATCGCGGCCGGGTCGGCGCGGTTCGTCTCGAAGCGCACGCCGATCGCGACCAGGCGCGCGAGCGGGTCGGCGATCTCCTGCAGCGCGGCGCCGCTGCCCGGGCCCGCGCCGATCTGCTGCGCCGGCGGCAGCAGCGCGATGTCGGGCGGCGCGACGGCGCGGCCGGCGAGGTAGTCGGCGTAGCGGCGCTCGGCGTCGTCGGCCTGGTCGCGCAGGGCCTCGAAGCCGCGGCACGGTTCGAAGCTCAGGCTGGCGACGCGCGCCGCGCAGCGCATCAGCTCGATGCGCGCGGCCAGGTCGACGCGGCCGGTGCGCGCGACCTCGCTGCGCGCGCGCGCGAACTCGAGCGCCTCGATGCGCTCATCGCCGGTCAGGTGCGCGGCGACGGCGCGTTCGATCGCGGTCTTCGAGTTGCTCTGCCAGTCGGGCGGTGGGGGCGTGCTCGAGCACGCTGCGAGCGTCAATGCCGTCAACACCACGGCCATCCTCGCTCTGCTCATGGCAGCTTGACCTCGCTGCTCTCGCGCGCGAACGGCCATTTGCGGTTGACCTCGAGGATCAGCGCGTCGACGTTGCGCAGGCTGGCCTCGACCTGCGCGCGCAGCGTGCCGAGGTCGGCGGTCGCGGTCTTCGCGTTGCCGCTGATGGTCTTCGCATCGTCGAGGATCGTGTCGGCCTTCTTCAGGCTCGTGCGCGCGTCGCCGAGCAGCGCGTTCAGTTGCTGCACGCTTGCGTTCGCGTGCGGCATCACGCCGTCCTTGCCGAAGACCTGCGCGTCGGCCTTCGCGGCCAGGCCGTCGAGGCGGGCGAGCAGCGCGTTGGTGCGCTCCAAGGTCGCGATCAGCTTCTTCGCTTCGGCCTCGCTGCCCAGCAGCAGGCCCAAGGCGCCGCCCGGGCCTTTGAGGCGGTCGGTGGCCGATTGCACGTTGCCCAGGCTGCCGCTGAGCGCGGAGTCGGATCCGGTCAGCGCGGTCAGGTTGCTCAGCAGCTCGCGCGCCGAGGCCATCAGCTTCGGGATCTCGGCGGCGGTGTCGCCGCGCAGCACCGGGCGCACCGCGCCGTCGGGCAACGGCGGGTCGGTCAGCACGCCGCTGTACGCGCGGATGTTGGTGTTGCCGACGACACCGCGCACCAGCGTGAAGATGCTCGATTCGCGCAGCCAGTGAGCGTCCTTCAGCGGGACGTCGATGACGATGCGCGCGTTGCCGTCGGGCGCGAGCTCGATGCGCTTGACGCGGCCGATCGGGAAGCCGGCGAAGGTCAGGTCCATGCCGACGCCCACGCCTTCGGAATCGTCGCTGACCAGCACCAGCGTCTGCGTGCTCTCGAACGCGCCGCGCGCATAGGCGAGATAGCCGACCGCGCCCAGCACCATCAGCAGCAGCGCGAGCAGCAGCAGCGAGGCCTTGGCTTCGACGTGCTGGACCGAGAAGGCCGAGTCGGCATCCGGAGCTGGCGGCGGCGATGGTGACGCCGGGGCGGCGGGGGGTGTGTCGTCCATGGCGGGATCGTCGTCGTCAGGTGTAGTTGCCCACGAGTGCGCCGATCTCGATCAGCAGGATCGCGAGGAACATGCGCATCAGGCTGTCGAGCGCCGCGCTGGTGCGCGTGACGTCGGGCTGCGGACCGCGCAGCAGCGCGCCCACCGGGATCAGCGAGACCGCGAACGCGAACAGCAGCGTCTTCACTGCGAGGATCAGCATTACGCCAGGGTCGAAGATCTGCCCGATCGCCCGCGTGAAGCCGGGGAATGCGCCGGCGGTCAGCCCGTACAGCGAGATGTACGCGATCACCAGCGCGATCAGGCAGCTCAGCGCGGCGAGCAGCGCGACCGTGACGATGCCGGCGACGACGCGCGGCATCAGCTCATGGCGTACCGGGTCGATGCCGCGCGACTGCAGCCGCGCGAGGGTGCCGCGTGCGTGCATGCGCGACAGCTCGGCGCCGCTGGGCACGGTGACGCGCAGCGCGACGAACAGCGCGGCGGTCAGCGGGATCAGCTCCAGCACCAGCACGCGCACGACCATCTCGAGCGCGTACTGGGTCAGGCCGTAGCTCGCCGCGGTGACGATCACGATGCGGATCAGCACCACGCTGACCAGCGCCGACAGCACCGCGAACCACGCGATCACCGGCGCCGCGCCGGCGACGATGTGGAACGCGAGCGCGCGCCGGTTGCCGCGCTGGTAGGTCGACGGCGACATCGCGAGCACCAGCACCAGCGCGCCGACCTGCACGACCTGCCACCAGCTCGTCGACCAGCGCACGCCGGCCTGCACGCCGTAGCGGCCGGCGGCGCCGAGGGCATCCTGCAGGGCGGCCATGGGGGTCATGGGGGTGGATCATATGCAGAGTGATCCCGGTTCGCCCTGGGCCCGTCGAAGGGTGGCCACCGTTCGCGCTGAGGTATCGAAGCGCGCGCACCACCGTTCGCACTGAGCCTGTCGAAGTGCCCGTGGGCTGCAGCGCTTCGACAGGCTCAGCGCGAACGGGATGGGGGTGCGAGGGTGTGGCCGCAGCGCTTCGATACCTCAGCGCGAACGGAGACGAAAGCCGGTCTTGCGCGTCAACTTCCGTTCGCGCTGAGGTATCGAAGCGCGCGCACCGCCGTTCGCACTGAGCCTGTCGAAGTGCCCGTGGGCTACAGCGCTTCGACAGGCTCAGCGCGAGCGGCCAGCGCGTCACGCCGACGCCAGCGGCGCCGACTTGGCCGGCTCCTCGATCACTTCCGGATGCTCGTCGAACGCATGCCCCGCGGCGAGCCACGCATCCAGCCCACCGGCCAAGGGCCGCACGCGCAGAAAGCCGTGCGAGGCCAGCACCTGCGCCGCCACCGCTGCCGTCGCCTCGTTCGGGCAGTTGCAGTACAGCACGATCTCGCGGTCCTGCGGCAGCTCGCCATAGCGGCTCTTCACGGCCCCCAGCTCCCAGCCCAGCGCACCGGGGATGCGCCGCGCATCGAGGGAGCGGCCGAGATCGGAGCGCACGTCGATCACGACCGGCTGCGTGCCGCCGTCCATCAGCTCGCGCAGCTCGGGCACGCTGATGCGCGCCATGCCCACTGCGCGCAGGAACGCTCGCCGCCGCAGGTAGCGGTACAGCAGATAGGCCCCGAACGCGAAGGTCAACGCCCCGAGCGCGTAGATCCCCAGCGTCGACATCAGCATCAGCACGTCGCGGATCTGCCCGCTGAAGGCCGCGCCCACGCCCAGCAGCGCGCCGGCCCAGATCAGCGCGGCCAGGCCTTCGTAGCCGATGAAGGCGGGCACCGACATGCCCAGCGCGCCGACCATCGGCGGCGCGACGACCGAGACGCCCGGCACGAACTTCGCCGCGAGCAGCGAGCTGCCGCCCCAGCGGCCGATGAAGGCCTCGCTCTGGCGGACGCACGAATCGGGCGACATCGAGATGCGGCACAGCAACTTCAGCACCTGGTAGCCGTAGCGTCGGCCGGCCCAGAACCAGAGCCCGTCGCCGAGCAGGTTCCCGATGATTGCGGCGGCCAGCAGCTCGACCAGCGAGGCCTGCGCGAGCATCGCGGCGGCCCCGGCCACCGCGACCACCGGCGCCGCCGGCACCGGCGCACCGATGCGTGCGGCCAGCGTCGCGGCGAACACCAGCAACGTGCCATGGCGAAAGACAAGGTCGATCAGGTCGGGCATAGGGGTTTGGCTCGCACGTGATGATAGGGTGCTGTTCAAGGCCTTGGGGGAAGTGTTCCCTCTTCTGTGCCTTTCTCTCTGCCTTCCGCCCTGCCTTTTGCTCTGCCTTTCGACCGACCTCCCATGACCCGCTTCGGCCTCGACCTCCCGCCGCATTACCGCGTCTTCGCGGCGTTCTTCCTGTACGCGTTCGCGATGGGCGGCATCTTCCCGCGGGTCCCGGAGCTGCAGCGCGCGATGGGCGCGACCGAGGGCGAGCTGGGGCTGGCGCTGATCGGCATCGCGAGCGGCACGCTGGTCTCGCTGACCTTTGCCGGCCCGTGGCTGGAGCGCATCGGCCACAAGCGCGCGCTGCTGGCGCTGATCCCGGCGATGGCAGCGTTCGTCGCGATCGCGTCGTTCGCGACCGCGCCGTGGGTGCTGTATGCACTGCTGCTGCCGTGCGGGCTGACGATAGGCGCGGTCGAGATCGTCGTGAACCTGGAGGCCGATCGGGTCGAGCACCAGGGCGGGCGGCGCATCATGAACCGGGCGCATGCGTTCTGGAGCACCGGGTTCTTCACGTCCGGACTGTTCGGCGCGTGGCTGTCGCAACTGGGCGTCAGCGTGCCGCTGCACCTGGCGCTGGACGCGCTGTTGGTGCTGGTCGCGACCGCGCTGCTGCTGGGCCGCTTCGAACCGGCGCCGCATCGCGCCGGCCCGCCGGCCGGGCATGCCGCGCCGCGGGTCGCGCGGCCGACGCTGGCGATCCTCGCGCTGGTCGTCGTCACGCTGGCGGCGATGGTGCTGGAG
>DATCSE010000152.1:0-2129 GCA_036568605.1 Burkholderiaceae bacterium
AAGCATGACCCAGGAACACAGCACGATCCAGACGCGCAAGGCCACGGCCAGCGGCTGGGTCGGCTCGGCGCTCGAGTACTACGACTTCTTCATCTACGCGACCGCGGCGTCGCTGATCTTCCCGCAGATCTTCTTCCCGAAGGGCAACGCGACCGCGGCCATCGTCGCTTCGCTGGCCACCTACGGCGTGGGCTACGTCGCGCGGCCGATCGGCGCGTTCTTCCTGGGCCACCTGGGCGACACGCACGGCCGCAAGCGCGTGCTGCTGATCTGCATGTTCATGATGGGCTTCTCGACGATCGCCGTCGGCCTGCTGCCCACCTACGAGCAGGTCGGCCTGCTCGCCCCGGTGCTGCTGGTCATCCTGCGGCTGATCCAGGGCTTCGCGGTGGCCGGCGAGATCTCCGGCGCGAGCTCGATGATCCTGGAGCACGCGCCGTTCGGCCGGCGCGGCTTCTTCTCCAGCTTCACGCTGCAGGGTGTGCAGGCCGGGCAGATCCTCGCGGCCGCGGTGTTCCTGCCGCTGGCGCACTACATGCCCGCCGAGCAGTTCAACCAGTGGGGCTGGCGCATCCCGTTCCTGCTGAGCTTCATCGTGATCGCGGTGGCGTACGTGATCCGGCGCGAGGTCGAGGAGACGCCTGCGTTCTCCGCTGCGGCCGAGCGCGGCGCCGTGCCCAGGACGCCGGTGCTGGAGGCCTTCCGCTTCCACTGGGACGACATGCTGCGCGTGGTGTGCTGCTCGCTGATGAACGTGATCGCCGTCGTCGCCACCATCTTCGGCGCCGCCTACGCCGTCCAGCCGGCCTACGGCATCGGCTTCAGCAAGGACGTCTATCTCTGGATCCCGGTGCTGGGCAACATCATCGCGGTGCTGGTCATCCCGGTGGTGGGCAACCTGTCCGACCGCATCGGCCGGCGCCCCTTCATCATCGCCGGCGCGCTCGGCTCGGGCCTGCTGTCGTACGCCTACCTGTACGCGATCAGCATCCACAACGTGCCGATGGCGATCGGCATGTCGCTGCTGATGTGGGGCGTGGTCTACCAGGGCTACAACGCCGTGTTCCCGAGCTTCTACCCCGAGCTGTTCCCGACCCGCGCCCGCGTCTCGGCGATGGCCATCTCGCAGAACATCGGCACGATGATCACCGCGATGCTGCCGGCGCTGTTCGCCTCGGTCGCGCCCCCGGGGTCGGCCAACATCCCGCTGGTGATCGGCACGCTGACGCTGGTGACGACCTCGATCGCCGCGATCTCGGCCTTCAGCGCCCGCGAGACCTACCGCGTCGCGCTCAAGGATCTCGGCAACCGCAGCGCCGCGCCGACCGACAAGGGCGAATACGACCACCAGCGCGAGGTCGTGATCTCGCAATCGCGCTGGCGCAAGGCGGCCTGAGCCGAACCGGCGCGCGCACCGGACACCTTCGCGACGCGCGCCCGCCGCGGCGCCGCCGGCCCGGCCTACCCTGGAGATTCGCATGATCAGTGGCAAGACGACGCTCATCGCCCACATCGGCTTCCCGACGGAGTCGTTCAAGGCGTCGATGATCTACAACCCCTGGTTCGACAGGCACGGCATCGACGCCGCGGTGATCCCGATGGGCGTGCGCCCTGAAGACTATCCGTCGAGCGTCAGGTCGATCTTTCGCATGTCCAACGTGCGCGGCGCGCTGGTGACGATGCCGCACAAGGTCGTCACCAATTCGCTGGTCGACGAGCTCACGCCGACCGCGCGCATCGCCGGCGCGTCCAACGCGATCCTGCTGCGCCCCGACGGCACGCTGCTGGGCGACCAGTTCGACGGCGCCGGCTTCGTGCGCGGCGTGCAGCGCAAGGGGCTCGATCTCGCGGGCAAGCGGGTGCTGGTGTCGGGCAACGGCGGCGTCGGCTCGGCGATCGCGGCGTCGCTGGCCGCGGCGGGCCCGTGCACGGTGGAGCTGCGCCGCCACGCCGGCCTGGCGCGCCTGGGCCACGACTCGCTCGAGTTCCCGCAGCCGCGCGAATTCCGCATCGTCTCGCTGCGCATCGGCGGCATTCCGGTGTGGTCGCAGCAGGCCATCGTCAGCCTGCCGACCGACGTCGACTCGCGCATCGGCGCGATCCCGGCGAGCGAGTTCGACCACCTGTTC
>DATCSE010000153.1:0-2863 GCA_036568605.1 Burkholderiaceae bacterium
GACCAAGGCCGCGGTCTGGGGCGGCATGGTCACCGGCGCACTGGTCGGGCTGAAGGCCGATGTGCTCAGCGGCGGTCTCACGCTGGGCGGCGGGCTGCTGGCCGGCGGCCTGATCGGAGCGCTCGGTGCGGCCGGCCTCGCGCGCTGCGTGAACCTGGTGCGCGGTACCGAGCGCTCGTGGGTGGCATGGAACGCCGAGGCGCTGGACCAGATGGTCGACGCGGCGCTGCTGCGCTACCTGGCCGTCGCGCATTTCGGGCGCGGCCGCGGCGAGTGGGCGCAGAGCGAATCGCCGCCGTTCTGGAAGGACGTGATCGCGCAGGCGCTTGCACCGCATCGCGAAGCGCTTGCCGCGCTGTGGGCCTCGCGCGGCGCCCGCGAGGACAGGCGCGGCAGCGGCATCGAAGGCGACGTCGTCGACGCCGGCGAGACGAGCCTGCTGGCGGCTGCGCTCGAGCCCATCGTGCACGACGCCGCCTGGACCGCGCTGGAGCGCTTGTACGGCAACGCCGCCGACGCCGCGCTCCGGGAAAGTGCGCAGCCCGTGCCTGTTGCCAGCGCGTAGGCTTGCCTGGCCCTTCCGCAAGAGGCTTCGACAGCCCGAGATGCCATGACAGCAGCCCGCCCCATCGATTTCTACTTCGATTTCTCGTCGCCGTACTCGTACGTCGCCTCCGAGTGGATCGAGGCACTGGCCGCGCGCCATGGCCGCACGGTGAACTGGAACGCGATCCTGATCGGCGCGAGCTTCCAGGTCTCGGGGCTGAAGCCGCAGGTCGAGTTCCCGTTGAAGCGCGAGTACGCGCTGCTGGACTTTGCGCGCTCGGCGCGCTTCGCCGGCGTGCCGTTCGCGTTGCCCACGCCGTTCCCGATCGCGACCCCGAACGTTGCGCGTCTCTTCTGGTGGCTGCACGAAACCGCCGGTCCCGCTCGAGCGCGCGACTGGGCCCATCACGCGCTGCGCGCCTATTTCACACGCGGCATCGACCTGAGCGACCCGGCCGCGCTCGATGCGCTGGCGGTCGGCTTCGGGCTGGAGTCCGGCCGCGCCGAGGCGGTCTACTCCGACACTGCATGCAAGCTGCGCCTGAAGGGCGCCAACGAGGCGGCGATCGCCCGCGGCGTGTTCGGCGTGCCGTATTTCGTCGTCGATGGCGAGCCGTTCTGGGGCAACGACAGGCGTGCCCAACTCGAACGCTGGCTCGAAAAAGGCCCGTTCTGACGGCTGTGTCTACAATGGCCCCCAATTGACGTATACGTCAAATGCGAGCGACCCCCGTTCGGGCCGAGGTATCGAAGCCCGCGCGCGCCTCCTTCGATGCCCCAGGATGATCGGACCACGGCCGAATCGGGCCGTGACTGAAACGCCATGCCCGTACTCGCCTCCAAGCTGAATCCCAGAACCGAGGACTTCAAGGCCAACGCCGCGGCGATGCGTGCGCTGGTCGACGACCTGAATGCGAAGCTCGCGCAGATCGCGCAAGGCGGCGGCGAGGCGCCGCGGGCCAAGCACGTCGCACGCGGCAAGCTGCTGCCGCGCGACCGCGTCGAAATGCTGCTCGATCCGGACACGCCGTTCCTCGAGGTTGCGCCGCTGGCCGCGCTGGACATGTACCGGAACGATGCGCCCGGCGCCGGCCTGATCGCCGGCATCGGCCGGGTCAGCGGCGTCGACTGCATGATCGTCTGCAACGACGCGACCGTGAAGGGCGGCACCTACTACCCGATGACGGTCAAGAAGCACCTGCGCGCGCAGGAGATCGCGATGCAGAACCGGCTGCCGTGCATCTACCTGGTCGACAGCGGCGGCGCCAACCTGCCGAACCAGGACGACGTCTTTCCGGACCGCGAGCACTTCGGCCGCATCTTCTACAACCAGGCGCAGATGAGCGCGGCCGGCATCCCGCAGATCGCGGTCGTGATGGGCTCGTGCACCGCCGGCGGTGCCTACATGCCGGCGATGAGCGACGAATCCATCATCGTGAAGAACCAGGGCACGATCTTCCTGGGCGGCCCGCCGCTCGTGAAGGCGGCGATCGGCGAAGTCGTCAGCGCCGAGGATTTGGGCGGCGGGGACGTGCACACGCGGCTGTCGGGCGTGGCCGATCACCTGGCGCAGAACGACACCCATGCGCTGGCGATCGCGCGGCAGTCGGTCGCGCACCTGAACTGGGGCAAGCAGCACGAGCAGCGCCTGGTCGAGCCGCGCGCGCCGCTGTACGACCCGGCCGAGCTGCACGGCGTGATCCCCACCGACACGCGCAAGCCGTACGACGTGCACGAGATCATCGCGCGCATCGTCGACGCGAGCGAGTTCGACGAGTTCAAGGCGCGCTACGGCACGACGCTGGTGACCGGCTTCGCGCACATCGAGGGCATGCCGGTGGGCATCGTCGCGAACAACGGCGTGCTGTTCTCGGAATCGGCGCTGAAGGGCGCGCACTTCATCGAGCTGTGCGGCCAGCGCAAGATCCCCCTCGTGTTCCTGCAGAACATCACCGGGTTCATGGTCGGCCGCAAGTACGAGAGCGAAGGCATCGCGAAGCACGGCGCGAAGATGGTGACCGCGGTGTCGACGGTCAACGTGCCGAAGTTCACCGTGATCATCGGCGGCAGCTTCGGCGCCGGCAACTACGGCATGTGCGGGCGCGCGTACTCGCCGCGCTTCCTGTGGATGTGGCCGAACGCGCGCATCAGCGTGATGGGCGGCGAGCAGGCCGCGAGCGTGCTCGCGACCGTGCGCCGCGACGGCATCGAGGCCAAGGGCGGCAGCTGGAGCGCCGACGAGGAGGCCGCCTTCAAGAAGCCCATCCTCGAGCAGTTCGAGCACCAGGCGCATCCGTACTACGCGAGCGCGCGGCTG
>DATCSE010000154.1:0-5817 GCA_036568605.1 Burkholderiaceae bacterium
GTCCCTCGCCGGTCAACCCGTACTCCACCGGGAGCTTCAGGTACGGCAGGTTCAAGCCGGATTGCGCGACGTGCGCGACAAACCGCTCGGCGTCCTCGGCCGCGACGATGAATCCGACCTCGATCGGCAGGTTGCCCGCCAGCTCGAAGAAATGCTCCTCATGCAGCACGCGGTGCCGACCATACCCGGCGATCGCACGGAACGCCGAGCCGCCATGCAGGCCGAAGCGCTTGCCCTCCTCGAGCAGCCACTCGTAGGTCAGGATGCCGGCGTGCCGACGATGCTCGGCCACGTAGAACTTCAGGTAGACGGCTTGCATGCGAACTCCTCCAGCGCCGACTCCCGACCCGGCTCAACTCCGGCTCAGCACGCTCACCAAAAGCATGCCCAGCGCGGTCAGCGCGAGCGAGCCCAGCAGATGCACGCCGGCGGTCGCCAGCGCCCACAGATGCTCCTGGCGCGCGATCAGCGTCACCACCTCGGCGGAAAAGGTCGAGAACGTCGTCAGCCCGCCCAGGAATCCGGTCACCGCGAACAGGCGCCATTCCGGCGCAAGCGCGGCCTGCTGCCCGAAGAACGTCGCGCACATGCCGACCAGCAGCCCGCCGATCAGGTTCGCCGCCAAGGTGCCCAGCGGCACCGTGGGGAACACCGGGTTCAGCCAGATGCCCAACACCCAGCGCAGCAACGCGCCGATGCCGGCGCCGCCGAACACGGCCACCGCAGCAATCAAGCTCATGCGTGCGGCTCCGTCGGCGCCAACTGGCTGGCAGCGTTGTCCGAGGCGATGCCCCAGCGGGCGAGCGCCGCGTCGTCGCTGCTGCGCGCGTCGACCCAGCGGGCGCCCGAGGCGGTCTCTTCCTTCTTCCAGAACGGCGCTTGGGTCTTCAGGTAATCCATCAGGAACTCGCAGGCCTGGAACGCCTGGCCGCGGTGCGCAGCGCTGACCGCCACCATCATGATCTGGTCCAGCGGCTGCAGCGGGCCGACGCGGTGGATCACGCGCACCGCGCGGATCTCGAATCGGCGCATGGCCTCGTCGACCATCGCTTCGATGGCGCGCTCGGTCATGCCGGGATAGTGCTCGAGCTCCATCGCGCGGATGCTGCCGGCCGGCTCGCCGTGCGACAGGTGCCGGTCGCGCACCGTGCCGACGAACGCGACGACGCCGCCGACACCGGCGTCGCCGGCGCGCAGCGAGGCGACCTCGGCGCTCAGGTCGAAGTCGGCAGTCTGGATGAGCACACGCGGACCCGACTCCGTTCGGGCTGAGCTTGTCGAAGCCCTCTGCGGACTCGAGCCGGCGCCACTCCGTGCTTCGACAGGCTCAGCGCGAACGGGGTTGCTGGGCACGCTTCATCCCCCCGTCACTGGCGGAAAGAACGCGAGCTCGCCGCCGGCGGCGGGCAGCGCGGTCTTCTCGTCGCACAACACCTTGTCGAACGCGGTGCGCAGCGCCTTGCCGCGCGCGAGCGCGGCGGCATGCGCGCCGCCGCGGGCGATCAGCGCATCGCGCACGGTCGCGATGGTCGCGCCGTCGGCCACCTCGAGCGTCTCGCCCGGCCCGAGGGCCTCGCGGATCGCCGCGAAATACCGTATCTCCAACTTCATTGCCCCAGCCACTCCGCAAACGAAAGATACGCGACCGCATCGCCCTTCGCGATCGCCCGGCCGCCGGGATTGTCGACGACACCGTCGCCCCACACCGCCGAGGTCAGCACGCCTGAGCTCTGGTTCGGGAACAGGTCGAGTCCGCCCTCGGCGTTGCGCCGCACCCGCAGGAACTCGCGGCGCTTGTCGGGGCGCGGCCAATCGAAATCGGCACGCAGTGTCAACGGGCGCACGCCGACGTCGCTCGCCCCTTGCAGGCGCAGCAGCAACGGGCGCACCAGCAGCAGGAACGTGATGAAACTCGAGACGGGATTGCCCGGCAGGCCGACGATATGAGTCTGGCCAACCTCGCCGAATGCGAACGGCTTGCCCGGCTTGATCGCGATCTGCCACAGCTCGATCCGCCCTTCGGCCTGCACCGCGGGGCGCAGGTGATCCTCTTCGCCAACCGAGACGCCGCCCGAGGTGACGATCAGGTCGTGCCCTTGAGCGGCGCGGCGCAGCGCGTCGCGCGTGGCATCGAGCCGGTCCGGGACGATGCCGAGATCGCTGCAGTCGCAGCCCATCGCCTCGATCAGCGCGCGCAGCGTGTAGCGGTTCGAGTTGTAGATCGCGCCGGGCTTCAGCGGCTCGCCGGGCATCACGAGTTCGTCGCCGGTCGAGAACAGTGCGACGCGCGGCCGGCGCGCGACCGTGAGTCGCGCCGCACCGACCGAGGCCGCGAGCCCCAGTGCCTGCGGCGTCAGCCGGGTGCCGGCGCTCAGCACGGTGGCATCGCTTTGCACGTCTTCGCCGCGCCGGCGTATCCATTGGCCCGGCGCCGGCAGCACGTCGATCCGCACCTGCGCGCCCGCCGGATCGCCGAGCGCCATCGCCTGCTCCTGCATCACGATGGTGTCGGCGCCGGCCGGCACCTGGGCCCCGGTGAAGATGCGCGCTGCGGTTCCGGGCGGCAACGGCTGGGCGACACTGCCCGCCGGAATGCGCTGGCTCACCGGCAGCGACGTGCCGGCGGCCGGCACGTCGGCGCAGCGCAGTGCGTAGCCGTCCATCGAGCTGTTGTCGGCCGGCGGCACGTCGAGAGCCGAACGCACATCGACGGCCAGCACGCGGCCCAGGGCTTCGAAGGTCGAGACCGATTCGGCCTCAGCCGCGGGCAGCGCCTGCGTGCCGGCGAGCAGCCGGTCCAGCGCTTCGTCCAGCGTGAGCATCGGCGCCTTCGGAGGCACCGGCGCCGCGGGGTTTGACGTACTCATATCGCTCGGGTTGGTTCAGCAGGAACTCGACGACCGCGTCGGCATCGTTCAGGTCCAGCAGCGGCAGCCCGGTTGGTTGCGGCAGCGCGCCGGGGCTGTCGGTGCAGATCGCGACGATGTGCGGATCGCTCGGATATTGCGCCGGTTTGCCGGCCGCTGCACGCCAGATCTCGATCTTCGGCAATGCGGCGCTCTTGAAGCCCTCGACCAGCACCCAGTCGCACGCGCCCAGCTCGGCCAGCAGGTCGTGCACGGTCGGCGCGCTGCGGGTCTCGAACTCGCGGATCTTCGCCAGCCGGCGCTCGGAGGCGATCACGACCTCGTATGCGCCGGCCTGGCGATGCCGCCACGAGTCCTTGCCTTCGTGGTCGATGTCGAACGCATGGTGCGCGTGCTTGACGACCGAGACGCGCTGGCCGGCGAGCTTGAGCCGCGCGATCAACTGCTCGACCAGCGTGGTCTTGCCCGATCCGGAGTAACCGCTGAAACCGACAACCTTCATCCGCCCCACTTTATGCGTTGTCGGCGATGTAGTGCTTGACCGCTGTCACGTCGGCCTTCATCACCTCGAAGCGCTTGGGGAGTTGCTCGATGCCGCGCAGCGCGGCCGGGCGATCCGGCTCGCGCCCGATCGCCTCGACGATGGCCTGCGCGAACTTGGCCGGCAGCGCGGTCTCGAGCACGATCATCGGCACGCCGGCCTCGACATGCTCGCGCGCGACCTTCAATCCGTCGGCCGTGTGCGTGTCGATCAGCTCGCCGAAGCGGCTGTGCGTGTCGCGTATCGTCGCGAGGCGGTCGGCGTGGGTGCTGCGGCCCGAGACGAAGCCATGGCCCGCGATGCGCGCGATCTCGTCGGCGGCCAGCGCGAACGCGCCGTGCCGGCCGACCTCGTCGGCGAACAGCGCGCGCGTGCGTGCGGCGTCGCGGCGCAGAAGGTCGAACACGAAGCGCTCGAAATTCGACGCCTTGCTGATGTCCATCGACGGGCTGGACGTTTCGTGCGTCTCCGCGCTGCTGCGCACGCGGTAGGTGCCGGTGCGGAAGAACTCGTCGAGCACGTCGTTCTCGTTGGTCGCGAGCACGAGCCGCTTGATCGGCAGCCCCATCATGCGCGCGACATGGCCGGCGCAGATGTTGCCGAAGTTGCCGGACGGCACCGCGAAGCTGACCTGGTCCTCCTCGCATTTGGTCGCCTGGAAGTACCCGGCGAAGTAGTAGACGACCTGCGCGACCAGCCGCGCCCAGTTGATCGAGTTGAC
The DNA here is from genome assembly GCA_036568605.1 of Burkholderiaceae bacterium. GTDB lineage: Bacteria > Pseudomonadota > Gammaproteobacteria > Burkholderiales > Burkholderiaceae_C > DATCSE01. Next base: position 4,130 of record DATCSE010000154.1, read on the forward strand.
CGTGCCGATGGCATGGCGGCGCTTGAAGTCGAGATCGTTCGAGACCGCCTTGACGATGTCCTGGCAGTCGTCGAACACGCCTTCGATCGCGATGTTGTGGATGTTCGCGTCCTGCAGACTGAACATCTGCGCCTGCTGGAACGGGCTCATGCGGCCGTGCGGGCTCAGCATGAAGACCTTGACGCCGCGCTTGCCGCGCATCGCGTATTCGGCGGCGCTGCCGGTGTCGCCCGAGGTCGCGCCGAGGATGTTCAGGTGCTGACCGCGGCGCGCGAGCTCGTACTCGAACAGGTTGCCGAGCAGCTGCATCGCCATGTCCTTGAACGCGAGCGTCGGGCCGTTCGACAGGCTTTCGAGGTAGACGCCCGGCTCGAGGCGGCGCAGCGGCACGATCTGCTCGGTGCCGAAGACTTCGCGCGTGTAGGTCTTCGCGATCAGCGCGCGCAGCTCGGCGGCCGGGATGTCGGCTATGAACAGCGACAGGATCGCGTACGCGAGCTCGGGGTAGCTCAGGTCGCGCCAGCGCGCGAGCGTTGCCTTGTCGATCTTCGGGTACTGCACCGGCAGGTACAGGCCGCCGTCCGGCGCGAGGCCCTCCAGCAGGATTTCGCAGAAGCTGCGCTCGGTGGTGTCACCCCGCGTGCTGATGTACTTCAACTCAAGTCTTCCTTGCGAATCCGCACGATGGGCGCGAGCACCGTGGGCAGCGCCTGCATCTGCGCGAGCGCCTCGTTCATCCGGCCCTCGACCGTGGCGTGGGTCAGGATGATCAGGTCGGTCTGCGCCTCGCCCTCGGCCGACTCGCGCTGCAGCACCGCGTCGATCGAGATGTCCTTCTCCGCGAGGATGCCGGTGATCCGGGCGAGCACGCCGGCCTTGTCGGCCACCTGCAGCCGCAGGTAGAACGACGTGACGACCTCGCCTATCGTCAGGATGCGCGTGTCCTGCAGCGCACCGGGCTGGAACGCGAGGTGCGGCACGCGATGGTCCGGGTCGGCGGTGTGCAGCCGCGTGATGTCGACCAGGTCGGCGATCACCGCCGAGGCGGTGGGCTCGGCGCCGGCGCCCTTGCCGTAGTGCAGCGTCGTGCCGACCGCGTCGCCGTGCACGACGACCGCGTTCATCGCGCCTTCGACATTCGCGATCAGGCGCGTCGCCGGCACCAGCGTCGGGTGCACGCGCAGCTCGATGCCCCCGGCGTCGTCGCGCCGCTTCGTGATGCCGAGCAGCTTGATCCGGTAGCCGAGCTGCTCGGCATAGCGGATGTCGGTCGCGTTCAGCTTCGTGATGCCTTCGACGTACGCCTTGTCAAACTGGACCGGAATGCCGAACGCGATCGCGCTCATGATCGTCGCCTTGTGCGCGGCGTCTATGCCTTCGATGTCGAAGGTCGGGTCGGCCTCGGCATACCCCAGCTGCTGCGCCTGCTTCAGCACGACGTCGAAGTCCAGCCCCTTCGAGCGCATCTCGGAGAGGATGAAGTTGGTCGTGCCGTTGATGATGCCGGCGACCCACTCGATGCGGTTCGCGGTCAGCCCCTCGCGCAGCGCCTTGATGATGGGAATGCCGCCGGCCACCGCACCTTCGAACGCGACCATCACGCCGCGCTCGCGCGCCAGCGCGAAGATCTCGGTGCCGTGCACCGCGAGCAGCGCCTTGTTGGCCGTGACCACGTGCTTGCCGGCGCG
>DATCSE010000155.1:0-6570 GCA_036568605.1 Burkholderiaceae bacterium
GCCGCCGCATCGTCGACCCACAGCCGCACCGATTCGCCCCGCGCGGCGAGGTCGGCCGCGAGACGCCAGCAGACGCCCAGATCGCCGTGGTTGTCGATCACGCGGCAGAACAGATCCCAGACCCAACCCATGCCGCGATTATCGAGAAGCGAGCGCGGCACAATCGTGTTCGATGAACGACAGCGATCCCGCACCGGACACCGATACCGACACCGAAGCCTCCGCCTCCGCGCAGACCGACGCAGTCTGGGAGCGCCTGCTGGCCGAGGTCGCCGCGCTGCCCAGCCTGCCCGGCGTCTACCGCTACTTCGACGCGAACGACGCGGTGCTCTATGTCGGCAAGGCGCGTGACCTGAAGAAGCGCGTCTCGAGCTACTTCCACAAGAACCACGGCGGCACGCGCATCGGCCACATGGTGGGCAAGATCGTGCGCCTGCAGACCACCGTCGTGCGCTCCGAGGCCGAGGCGCTGCTGCTCGAGAACAACCTGATCAAGACGCTGGCGCCGCGCTACAACATCCTGTTCCGCGACGACAAGAGCTACCCTTACCTGAAGATCACCGGCGCGCCGCGCGCTGCCGCGGGCGTCGAGGTGCCGGCCGCAGGCCGCTTCCCGCGCGTGGCCTACTACCGCGGCTCCGTCGACCAGAAGCATCGCTACTTCGGCCCGTTCCCGAGCGCGTGGGCGGTCAAGGAATCGATCCAGGTGCTGCAGAAGGTCTTCAAGCTGCGCACCTGCGAGGACACGGTGTTCGCGAACCGCACGCGGCCTTGCCTGCTGTACCAGATCAAGCGCTGCTCGGGGCCGTGCGTCGGCTACATCACGCCGGAGGACTATGCGCGCGACGTCGCCAACGCCGAGCGCTTCCTGCAAGGCGAGCAACAGGAACTGATGGATGCGCTGCAGACGCAGATGATGACGCGCGCCGAAGCGCTGCAGTACGAGCAGGCGGCCGAGATCCGCAACCAGATCGGCGCGCTGTCGCGCGTGCTGCACCAGCAGGCGGTCGAGGACAACACCGGCGTGACGACCAAGGACGCCGACATCCTCGCGGTCAAGGTCGAAGGCGGGCGCGCCTGCGTGAACCTCGCGATGGTGCGCGGCGGGCGGCATCTGGGCGACCGCCCGTATTTCCCGAAGCATGTGGACGACGGCGTCGACCTGCCCGAGGACGACGACGAAGCGGCCGCCGCCGTCGCATCGCCCGAGGTGCGCGTGCTGGAGGCCTTCATCGCGCAGCACTATCTCGCCGAGGAGCCGGGCGGCGTCCCGCCGCTGCTGGTATTGAGCCACGCGGTCGACAAGGCGCTGATCGAGGCGCTGTCGCTGCAGAGCGGCGTCAAGGTCACCGCCCAGCATCAGCCGCGCGAGCCGCGGCGTGCGTGGCTGGACATGTGCATCAAGGGCGCCGAGATCAAGCTCGCGCAGCTGCTCGCCGAAGAAGGCTCGCAGCAGGCGCGCACACGTGCGCTGGCCGATGCGCTGGACCTGCAGATCGAGAACCTCGACACGCTGCGGGTCGAATGCTTCGACATCAGCCACACGGCCGGCGAAGCGACGCAGGCCTCGTGTGTTGTATTCGAGGGTCACAAAATGCAAAGCGCGCAATACCGCCGCTACAACATCGAAGGCATCACCGGCGGCGACGACTACGCCGCGATGCGCCAGGTACTGACGCGTCGCTATTCGAAGATGGTCGAAGCGGCGGCCAGCGGCAATGCACGGCTTCCGGACCTGGTGCTGGTCGACGGCGGACGCGGCCAGGTCGCGATGGCCCGCGGGGTGTTCGATGAGCTCGGCATCGAACTCTCGAAGATCGTCGGAGTCGAAAAAGGCGAGGGCCGAAGGGTCGGCCTGGAGGAGTTGGTATTCGCCGATGGCCGTCCCAAGGTTTACCTCGGTCGCGACTCGGCCGCGCTGATGCTGGTGGCGCAGATTCGCGACGAGGCGCACCGCTTCGCGATCACGGGGATGCGCTCAAGGCGTGCGAGTGTTCGCACAGGTGGTAGCAAACTCGAAGACATTGCCGGTGTCGGACCCAAGAAACGTGCGAAGCTCCTGCAGCGATTCGGCGGGGTACGCGGCGTGGGTCACGCGAGCATCGAGGACCTGTCGAGCGTCGACGGCATTTCCAGGGAGCTCGCGGAGGAGATCTACCGTGCATTGCATTGATGATGATGAAGTCCCGGGTCCATTGCCCGCCGCAGCGCGCTCGCCCTGGCGCGTGCGGCTTGGCCTGGTGGGGCTGGGCCTGATCGCCGGCTGTTCGACGCCGACGCCGGTGTCCGAGACCGGCGCGCCGCCCAGTGCGAGCAGCCGCACCGCGCCGTCCACGTCGTCTTCGACGCCGGTCGCGCCGGGCCGCTCCGGCAGCGCCATGCAGGTCGTCAAGCTGCCGCCCCCATCACCGGTGCGCAGTTGGGACGACGTGCGCCGGCAGGCTGCCAAGCGCATGGTCGCCGCGAACCCGGACGTCACCTACACCGGCACGCCGCCCGAGCCGCTGCTCGCGATTCCGGTGCTCGAGGTCGAGCTGCATGCCGACGGCAGCATCCGCAAGATCGAGGTGATGCGCCATCCGCGTCAGGCGCGGGACACGACGCAGATCGCGATCGACGCAGTGCGCAACGCGGCGCCGTTCGGCGACGTCTCGCGCTTGCCGAAACCGTGGCGCTTCACCGAGACGTTCCTGTTCGATGACGATCGCAGGTTCAAGCCGCGCACATTGGATTGAAATGACCTGCCCGTCTGGGCCCGCCCGCCGGGGCGGCACAATGCGGGCATGTTCTTCAATCTCCCCACGCTGCTGACCTGGGCGCGCATCGTCGCGATCCCGCTGATCGTCGGTGTGTATTACCTGCCGCTGAGCGACGTCGAGCGCAACGTCGCGGCGACCGTTCTGTTCGTGGTGTTCGCGTTGACCGACTGGGCCGACGGCTACCTCGCGCGCCGGCTGAACATGACCTCGTCGTTCGGCGCTTTCCTCGATCCGGTGGCCGACAAGTTCCTGGTCTGCGCGGCGCTGCTGGTGCTGGTCGAGCTCGAGCGGGTGCAAGCCCTGATCGCGCTGATCATCATCGGCCGCGAGATCGCGATCTCGGCGCTGCGCGAGTGGATGGCGCACATCGGCGCATCGCGCAGCGTCGCGGTGCACATGCTGGGCAAGGTCAAGACGGTCACGCAGATGATCGCGATCCCGTTCCTGCTGTTCCACGGGCATCTGTTCGGCCTGATCGACACGCAGCGCTGGGGTACGGTGCTGATCTGGGTGTCCGCGGTGCTGACGATCTGGTCGATGGTGTACTACCTGCAGAAGGCGCTGCCCGAGATCCGCGCGAAGGCGAAGTAGCCGTGAGCGGGAGCCAGCATGCTGCGGCGGCGGGTGCCGCCGCTTCCGATTCGTCGCGCCTGCTGATCCGCGCAATGCCGTGGGTCTTCGTGCTGATCTGGAGCACCGGCTTCATCGTCGCACGCTACGGCATGCCGCATGCGCCGCCGCTGAAGTTCCTCGCGCTGCGCTATGCGCTGTCCATCGTCTGCTTCGGCATCTGGATCGCGCTGAGCCGGCCGCGCTGGCCGGTCAACGCCGTGCAGTGGATGCATCTCGCGGTGGTCGGCGCGCTGATCCACGCCGGCTATCTCGGCGGCGTGTGGGGCTCGGTGAAGCTGGGGCTGGGCGCCGGCACGATCGCGCTGCTGGTGGGCCTGCAGCCGGTGTTGACCGCGGTGTGGATGACGCTCGCGGCACGCGGCGGTGCGGCGGATGCGTCCGCGTCGCGGGTCTCGTCGCGCCAGTGGCTGGGGCTCGTGCTGGGCCTGGGCGGTCTGACGCTGGTCGTCTGGCACAAGCTCGGCGGCGGCGAGATCCATGCGACGAACCTCGGGCTCGCGATCTTCGCGCTGTTGTGCATCACGGTCGGCACGCTGTACCAGAAGCGGTTCGTCGGCCCTTGCGATGTGCGCACCGCGAGCTTCGTGCAGCTGTGCGCGGCGCTCGCGGCGAGCCTGCCGATCGCGCTGCTCGAGGCCGAGCCGGTGACTTGGCATCCGCACTTGATTGGCGCGCTCGCCTGGTCGGTGCTCGCACTGACGCTGGGCGGCAGCTCGCTGCTCTACATGCTGATCCAACGCGGCGCGGCCACCGAAGTCACGAGCCTCCTGTACCTGGTGCCACCGTGCACTGCAGCCATGGCGTGGGTGCTGTTCGACGAACCGCTGAGTGCGGCCACGCTCGCCGGCATGGCGCTGACGGCGATCGGCGTCGCGCTCGTCGTCAGGCCCGCGCGACCCACTCGCCGATGACGGCGACGATGCCGCGCACACGGTGTGCGATGCATGCGCGCGTCGGCTCTTTGCCGAAACTCGCGTACGAGTTGTCAAGGAGAGAAAGCACGCGGACACCAGGCGCGCGCACGCGAATGACGCTCGACGATTGCGCATAGAATCCGCATCCGCGCTTGACAGTGGGTGGGCGCGCGGCTGTAATCAAACGCGCTGCCGCGCAGTCGCCCACGCAGCCCCAACACTTCCCGTACCCATCCAGCGAGACTCCTTTTAGAGGGGGATAACCCGTGAACAAGACTGAGTTGATCGAGCACATCGCCAAGCAGGCGGACATCTCGAAGGCGGCCGCGGCGCGCGCCTTGGAGGCCGTCATTGGCGGTGTGAAATCCACGCTGAAGAAGAACAATTCCGTGTCCCTGGTGGGCTTCGGAACCTTCAGCGTCGGCAAGCGCGCGGCACGCAGCGGGCGCAACCCGCGCACCGGCGCCACGATCAAGATCAAGGCCGCGAAGGTGCCGAAGTTCCGTCCCGGCAAGGCACTGAAGGACGCGCTCAACTAATGGCGCTTGTGCGCGCGGGTGCTTAGCTCAGTTGGTAGAGCGGCGCCCTTACAAGGCGTAGGTCGGGGGTTCGAGCCCCTCAGCACCCACCACTGAAAAGAGGGCCTGCAGCGATGCAGGCCCTTCTCGCTTAAGTGCACCGTAAGTGCAACTGCAGGTTTCGCTGGCGCCTCTGGCTCTCCAGCACACATGCAGACAGGCGAGGGGGCAGTGACTGGAATTCCGCGCGCAATCGCCACCGTGAACGAAGGGGAGTCTCAATGGTGGACGACGATCTACTGCCGGGGCAGTCCTCCTTTCCCCAGGTACCGTTACGGCGGCTGGGCGCCGCCACTGGCTCGTGCGCGCACTGGCTGGCACGCTGCAGGGCAACGTATCCAAAGGCATCCTCACGACGACATCGGACTTCGCGCCGCGGATCGGCGATGACCCGATCATGGCCGCGCTATGCCCCCATCGGCTCGAACTGAAGCCCGCCCGCGTGCCGGTGCCCTGGTTGAACGAAATCAGCGTTCGGGCAGGAATGCTGCCGTGATCGCGGTGCTGGTTGGCGTTGTTGATGCCGCGCCGACGCGATAGACGGGCCTACAGCGTGCGAGCGGACCGTGGGTGATGGGCAAGGCTGGAGCGCTAGACTTCAACGCCTTGTGGCACCTCGTCCGACTCGTCGTCGGTCAGCTTTCTCCACTCATCGCCGCCCTGACTTGCGCCTCGGCGAGCACTCTTTGCAGCGCACTCGTTTCGATGGGCTTTGAGACGAACAGGTCGAAGCCTGCAGCAAGGCAGCGAGCCCGAACCTCCGGCGTGTCCTCTCCGGTCACGCAGACACAGAATGCAGTAGCCACCGGCCCATCCAAGCGCCTGACCGCCGCGAGAATGTCGCAGCCGTCCTCGTCGGACATCCGAAGGTCGATGAAGACGACGTTCGGTTGGAAGCGCAGCGCGACCTTCAACGCCACTTCGCCGCTATAGGCGACGGCCGTCTTGCAGCCGTACTCCTGCAGCAGGAGAGCGGTCATAGTCGCGACATCGACGTTGTCGTCGACCATCAGCGCACGGACCTGCGGCAGTGGGGCGTTGGAATGCACAGGCGCCGCGCGACCGATTACGTTCTAAACGCCGCGCCGGTCGAGCGCGTCCTCGACCCGCTCCAGCCGTGCGTCGATGCTCTCGATCCGCGCGCTGATGGCGACGAGGCTCCGGTGCTGCTCGACGATCCGGCGATTCGAGTCGGCCATCGAGTGCTCCAGCCGCTGCAGCCGCTGGTTGATCTCGGCGAACTCTTCGGTGCACTCCTGGCGGAACGCGGCCATGTCCTGCGCCAGGGCCTCGATCTCAGCGAGCATCGTCGTGTTCATGTCAGCCCCCGCATCAGCACGCGCGGTCAGGTGAACGTCGCCACCAGCAGCACCCCACCGACGAACGTGACCACGGCGACGAGCCAGCGCCACGGGCCCTCGCGCTGCAGCTGGGCCTGCTCGTGTTGCAGGCGCGCCGTCTCTTCCCACAGCTGCATCGTCAGCAGGTGAATTCGAGAGTGAATCGGCGACAGCCTGCAGTCGTTGCAGGCAACCGGCGTCGTGTCCATGCGGGGCATCTTAGCGCTGCGCGAACGAGCGCGGCTACCGGCGTGCCCGGCTGCCGGCTGATGTCTGCGGCGTCGCGTCGGCCACCCAATTTTTACGATCGCGCTGCTGAAGCGTAAGGGTGGCGCTAATCCACAAT
>DATCSE010000156.1:0-8691 GCA_036568605.1 Burkholderiaceae bacterium
GATCGCGCAATCGAATTCGAAGAACGTCGCGGGCGAGTTCGGCGTCGGCAGCGCGTGGCCTTGGCCGCGCAGTTCGGCGCGGCCGCTGCTGTCCTGCTGCAAGCGGCGGGTGCTGCTGTCGAAATTGATCTGCGAGACGCGCGGCCAGCGTTGCTTCAGCATCTCGGCCGCGCGCGACTCGCAGGCCTGGGGCGACAAGTGGCTCAGGTCCGGTTCGACGGCCGCCCGGACCGTGTTCTCGGCCAGCGGCGCGGTCCGGCGTAGCACGACGCCGACCACCTCGTCGCTGCGCGGATCGACGTTGCAGCTGTAGGTGAAGCCGCGCGAGCTGCTGCCGTTGCGCACCCGCCCGGCGCCGCGCAGCACGGTCTGGCTGTCGCCCGACATCGCCGGCTGCACGGCCGGCGGCGCGTTGAAGCTCGTGTCATGGCGTTCGCCCATCGGCAGCGCCTCCCGGACGGCCTGCTCGCAAGCAGAGATCGTTGCCGCGCTGGCCTGCGCAATGGCCGCCGCCGGGCAGAGCAGCACGGCGCCGGCGATCAGCGCGGCCATCGGTTGGCGGAACGGGCGGAAGCAGCGGGAGCGGTGCGAGTTCATGTGTTCAGTTTGAACCGGCCTGCCCGGCTTGTGGTCTGCCTCATTCGCGGGGTGAGGCCTTGAGGAGATCGCCGGCACGGGCGAGCGGCAGACCCACTGTACAGTGGACCGCCATTCCGGTTCATGGTTCATTCGACGAGGAGCTGCCTGTGGCCATTGCCTGGTCCTACACCATCGCCGATCTCGACTGGGCCGAGCTCGAGGCGCTGTACCGTGCGGCGCCGCTCGGCAACAAGAGCGCTGCGGGGCTCGCGACCGTGTTCGCGAACAGCCGTTACTGCTGTTTTGCGCGCGAGGACGGCCGGCTCGTCGGCGCCGGGCGTGCGCTGGCCGATGGGGGCGACTGCTCGTACATCTGCGACATCGCGGTGCTGCCGTCGCACCAGGGCAGCGGGATCGGCAAGGCGATCGTCGCGAAGCTCGTCGAGCTCTCGAAGGGGCACAAGAAGATCATCCTGTACGCCGTGCCCGGCAAGGAGCCGTTCTACCGCCGGTTCGGCTTTCGGCGCATGCTGACCGCGATGGCGATCTTCGAGAACCAGGCGCAGGCCGTGGAGCGCGGCTACGTCAGCGAGACGTAGCAGAGGCCGCCGAACCGCTGCGTCATGCAGATCGTCCCCGCCACGCTGGGCGATGCCCGCGCCGTCGCGCAGATTCATGTCGACAGCTGGCGCGCCGCGTACCGCGACATCCTCGCGGCCGACTACCTCGCATCGCTGTCGGTGGACAAGCGCGAGGCGATGTGGCGCCGCGCCATCGAGAGCGGCGAGACCCACCTGCTGGTGGCCAAGGGCGGCGGCGACGGCCGTGACGTCCTGGGCTGGATCAGCTTTGCGGGGTGCCGCGATGCCGGTGCGCCCGCGACCCAGGCCGAGATCTGGGCGCTTTACGTGGCGCCGCGGGCCTGGACGCTGGGCGTCGGCCGCGGCCTCTGGGCGCACGCCCGAGACCGGATGCGCGCCCAGGGCTACACGTCGTGCAGCCTGTGGGTGTTCGCGCAGAACGAGCGGGCGATCCGGTTCTATCGCGCGGCCGGTTTCGCGCCGGCGCCGTTGCCCGAGCAGACGTTCGAGCTCGGCGGCCGGCAGCTGCGCGAGGTGTGCTACGTCTGCCGGCTCGGAGACGCGGGCTGACGGCCGTCAGCGTCAGCGTGCCCAGGGCCGGTCGGCCGCACAGGCCGCCGCGGCGGCCTGGACCAGCGCCTCGCCGGTCGTGCCGTCGTCCGGGTACACCGCGACCCCGACGCGCACCGCGACCGCGATCGCCAGCGTTTCGATGCCGTAGGGCCGGGCGAGCGCATCCAGGATCCGGGTCTGCACGAGCGCGGCGGTCACCTTGCCGGCCTCGGGCAGGACCGCGCCGAACTCCGCGTTGCCGGTGCGGACCGACAGGTCGGTCGCCCGCAGATGGCTCTTCAGCCGGTTCCACGCCGCTTGCAGCAGGCGGCTTTCGATGCGCACGCCGTAGCGCTCGCGGATCGAATCGACGCCGTCCAGCGCCACCGTGACCACGGTCAGCGGCGTCGCGCTGCGCCGCGCGTTCGCGAGTTGGCGCTCGACCACCGGATGAATGGGGGTTCGATTTGGCAATTCCGCAGGGGACAGGGCGTCCTCCTTGGCAGAATCCCGGGGCGCCTCATTGGGCGCGTTGACTTGAAACGCTCGATCCGGCATGGCGTGTCGTCCAATCGTGCTCGCGTGGAACCGAACGGTCTGGCGGCAGGCGCGATCTGCCGCGCCGTGCCGTTCATCCCTCCGCGCTTGAATACGGAAGCCGCGCGACCATCCCGACACGCCTCCTCGCCATGCAGTACCCCGACCCCGCCGCGTCGCCCCCGAGCCGTCCGACGCCATGACAGAAATCACGACACTTCTGCAGGCGGTCAATGCCGGCGACGGGCAGGCCGGCGAGCGGGTGGTGGCGCTGCTCTACGACGAGCTGCGCCGCCTGGCGCGCAGCCGGCTGCGGCGTTCCGGCGAGCTGACGCTGCTGGACACCACCGCGCTGGTCCACGAGTCGTACCTGCGCATCCACCAGGCGGGCAAGCTGGACTTCAGCGATCGTGGGCACTACCTCGCGTACGCCGCGAGGGCGATGCGGGCGGTCGTGATCGACATCGTCCGTGCGCGCCAGGCCGAGCGGCGCGGCGGCGACGCGCTGCACGTGACGCTGGACACTGCGCTCGGCGAGTCGATCGCCAAGGAAGATGCCGAACTGCTGCGCGTGCACGAGGCGCTGGACGAGCTGGCGAGCGTCGACGAGCGGCTCGCGAAGGTCGTCGAGCTGCGTTACTTCGGCGGCCTCACCGAACCCGAGATTGCCGAGTGCCTGAACGTGACCGAACGCACGGTCCAGCGCGATTGGCAGAAAGCGCGGCTGTTTTTGGCGATGGCGCTGCGCTGACCGTGTCGGGTTTCGCCGCGTCGTCCCGTTTCCGCTGAGAGAGCAGGCCGGCCGGCGCCGACCTGCCGCCACGAACCCACGCGATGCGCCCGATCACGAAGGACCACTGGTCACGCCTGAGCCCGCTGCTGGACGAGATCCTCGACAGCGACGGCGCGGCGCGCGAGCGCCGCCTGGCGGAGCTGCGCGCCGAAGACCCGGCGCTGGCCGACGAGGTCGCCGAGATGATGGAGCGGCTCGCCGAGATGGACCGCGAGGCGTTCCTCGAGCGGCCGGCGCTGCTGCGCGAGACCGACAGCCTGGCCGAGGCCAGCCTGGTGGGCCAGAGCGTCGGCGCGTACACCATCGAGCGCGAGCTCGGGCAGGGCGGCATGGGCAGCGTCTGGCTGGCGCGCCGCACCGACGGGCGCTTCCAGGGGCAGGTCGCGATCAAGTTCCCCAATGCCGGGCTGGTCGCGAGCGGCGGGGCCGAGCGGTTCGCGCGCGAAGGCAGCATCCTCGCGCGGCTCGCGCACCCGAACATCGCGCGGCTGCTCGATGCCGGCGTCCGCGATGGCCGGCCGTACCTGGTGCTCGAATACATCGACGGCCAGCCCATAGACCGCTACTGCGAAATCCATGCGCTCGATCTGGCGCAGCGCGTGCGGCTGTTCCTCGATGTGCTGGCGGCGGTCGCGCATGCGCACAACCGGCTGATCCTGCACCGCGACCTGAAGCCGTCGAACATCCTCGTGACCGGCAACGGCGAGGTCAAGCTGCTCGACTTCGGCATCGCGAAGCTGCTCGACGATGCCGCGGGCGGCACGCCCGCCACCGAGATCACGCAAGCCGCGGGCCGCGCGTTCACGGTGCAGTACGCCGCGCCCGAGCAGGTGCAGGGCGGCGACGTGACGACCGCGACCGACGTCTACGCATTGGGCGTGCTGCTGTACGTGCTGCTCGGCGGCGTGCACCCGACGCTGGGCAGCCGCACCACCGCGCCGCTCGACCAGATGCGTGCGGTCGTCGAGACCGAACCGAAACGCGTGTCCGAAGCCGCGCTGCGCGGCACCGGGCTTGAGAGCGACGCGGCGCGGCTCAAGCGCGCCCGCGCGCTGCGCGGCGACCTGGACAACATCGTCGCCCGTGCGCTGAAGAAGTCGCCGGCCGAACGCTACGCGAACGCCGCCGCGCTGGCCGACGATCTGCGCCGCTACCTGAACGACGAGCCGGTCGCCGCACGGCCCGATGCGGTGCCGTACGTGCTGGCCAAGTTCGTGCGCCGGCATCGGGTCGGCGTCGCGATGGGCATGGCCCTCGCGGTGGCACTGGGCGCCGGGATCGGCGCCGCGCTGTGGGAGGCGCGTGAGGCCAAGCGCCAGCAGGTGCAGGCCGAAGGGCTGATCGAATTCATGCTCGGCGACCTGCGCAAGAAGCTGCAGCCGGTCGGCCGGCTCGATGCGCTCGATGGCGTCGGCACGCAGGCGCTGGCCTACTACGACGCGCAGGACGCCAGCCGGCTGGACGCCGATTCGCTGGGCCGGCGCGCCCGCGCGCTGCACCTGATCGGCGAGATCGCCGAACGGCGCGGCAGTCTGGACGAGGCGCTGCGCGTGTTCCAGCGCGCCGCCGACAGCACCGCCGAGCTGATGGCGCGCTACCCCGGCGATGCGCAGCGCATCTTCGATCATGCGCAAAGCGTCTTCTGGGTCGGCTTCATCGCGCGGCAGCGCGGCCAGCTCGCCGATGCCGAGGCGTCGTTCGTGCGGTATCAGGCGCTTGCGCAGCAACTGGTGCGCCTGGACCCGAAGAAGCCGGACTGGCGCGTCGAAGTTGCATACGCCGCAGGAAACCTGGGCGTCGTCTATCTGGAAAGCGGTCGGGCGGAGCAGGCCTTGGCGACGTTCTCGCAGATGCGCGACACATGGGCGACGCTGGTCGACGACACGCGTTTCGAGCACCGCCTCGACCTCGCCAACACTTGGGGCTGGATCGCCAAGGCCTACGAAGCACTGGGCCGATTCGACGATGCGGTCGCCGCCCAGAAGACCAAGGCCGAGCTGACCGCGAGCTTGCCCGACGTGGACAAGAATCGCCCCGCTCAGCAATTGCTCGCGAACGCGAAGTACGAGCTCGGCAAGCTGCAGCTGATGCTGGGTCGCTACGACCCTGCGATGCAGTTCGCGGCGGAGGCGGTCGCACAGTTCGAAGTGCTGGCCCGTGTCGATGCGGCCGGCAACGACCTGCTGGCGCATCTCGCGTTTGCGCGCGACAGCCTGGTGGAAGCCGAGATCGCGTCAGGTCGGGTCGGCGTTGCACGCGCCGAACTGGCTCGCGCCATGGACGATGTGCAGCGCCTGCTCGCGGCGGACGGCACGCGCAACAAGTGGAACATCGCGCTGTCCGGAAACCTGCTGCTGAACCAGCTGGCGTTGACCGAGTCGCCGGCTGCGTTGCGCCCCAAGCTGGAGAGCTTCATATCCGCCGCCGATCAGGCCGCGGTCGCCGGCAAGCCGCTCGACAACGAGCAGATCCGCATCGTCTCGGCGGTTGAGGTCGCGCTGGGCGATCTGCTGGCACGCGATGCGCAATCCGAGGCGGCGCGCCGGCAGTGGCAGTCCGCGGCCGAGCGCCTGCAGCCGCTCGTCGCCCGCGCTCAGCTGCCGGCCATGACCTTGCTGGCCCAAGCCCGGTTGCGGCTGGGTTCGATTACCGAGGCGCGCGCGCTGGCTGCGCGCCTGGAAGCTTCCCCCTATCGGCACCCCGCGTATGCCGATCTCCGCCAACGACTGGCTGCCGCCGGGGGGACGGTACCGGCACATCCTTGAGCATTGAAGTTCGCCATGAATGCAACCAGTCAGCCCAACCAAGTCATCGTGACAGTAGACACCGACGGCAACGTGACCTGCGATCCAGACCCCGTCTGCGCGGACGGCCGCAAGATTCACCTGAAATTCCTGCTGCAGACAGAGGGCTACATCTTCCCGGAGGACAACGCGATCGTCGTGGAGAACGGCGGGACGGAGTTCCCCGATCCGTCCAAGACCGTGGGACCGGACAACGTGGTCGCCAAGATCTACGACCACAACTCCTGCGCCGGGACGTTCAAGTACACCGTGACCGTGCAAAAGGTCGGCGGTGGCACGATCGAACACGACCCGTTGATCACCAACGGGCCTTGAGTCGCACCTGGCGTTGATCGCCGCGGCGGCGCCGGGAGGCGTGCCGCTCGATCGAGCTTCAGGACTCCGCCCTATCCCGTTCGGGCTGAGCTTGTCGAAGCCCTGCCTCGATCCGCCACCAGCGCTTCGACAAGCTCAGCGCGAACGGGTGCTGGGGCAGCGGTGCGGATTGCCGACAATCCGCGCCGAATTGATGGCACAAATCGTGCTGAGCCGGGCCGCTCCCCACTCACACAAGCACGACATGCTCAGCCGTCAGATTTCCCTCACCGCACTTGCGAAAGCTTCCCTGAAGCGCTCGGCGCTGCACACCGCTGCAATCGGTCTTCTTGTCGGCGCGTCGCTCGCGCCGCTGGCGCAGGCCGCCGACTGGAGCGACACCGCACTCAGCGTGCGCTACGGCACCAAGTTCGCCGAGCCGTTCGACAACAACGCCGACGGCTCGCGCCGCGACATCAAGAAGACCATCCTCGCGCTGACCAATGCCACCGGCTACAAGTACGGCACGACCTTCATCAACGTCGACTTCCTGATGTCGGACCGCAACGACCCCGGCAACGGCACCGAGGGCAACCCCGGCGCGCAGGAGGTCTACGCGGTGTTCCGCCACACGCTGGACATCGGCAAGGTCAGCGGCAAGGAGCTGAAGTTCGGCCCGGTGCGCGGCCTCGGTCTGACCGCCGGCCTCGACTGGAACACCAAGAACGACGGCTATGCGTCGAAGAAGCGCATGTTCGTCGTCGGCCCGACCGCGATGTTCGACGTGCCGGGCTTCCTGAACGTCTCGGCGCTGCTGTTCGACGAGAGCAATGCGCCGGCCGCGATCAACTCGCGCTACCACTACAAGAACCACGGCGCGCTCGAAGCCGACTGGGGCATCGCCATCGGTTCGCTGCCGCTGTCGTTCAACGGCTATGCGCTGTACATCGGCTCCAAGGGGCAGAACGAGTTCGGCGGCGACACCGCGCCCGAGACCCACATCGACGCGACGCTGATGTGGGACGTCGGCGCCTCCATGGGCAGCGCCAAGAAGACCTTCCTGGTCGGCCTCGAGTACGAATACTGGCGCAACAAGTTCGGCAACCCGACGGTCGCCTCCGGTGCCGGCGAAGGCGCGACCGCGCGCACGCCGATGGTCCGCGCCGAGTACCACTTCTGAACAAAGGCAGAACCATCATGCAACGCAGAACCCTGCTGGGCGGCGCCGCCTGGATGCTCGCCGC
Organism: Burkholderiaceae bacterium; assembly: GCA_036568605.1. Taxonomy (GTDB): domain Bacteria; phylum Pseudomonadota; class Gammaproteobacteria; order Burkholderiales; family Burkholderiaceae_C; genus DATCSE01. The sequence continues at coordinate 7,385 of DATCSE010000156.1, forward strand.
GACCGCCGTGTCGTGGGGCTTGACGACCACCGCCGCGCTCGCCGCCGAGCCGCTGAAGATCGGCTTCGTCTATGTCGGCCCGGTCGGCGATGCCGGCTGGACCTTTGCGCACGACACCGGCCGCAAGGCCATCGAAGCGAAGTACGGCGCGAAGATCAAGACCACCTTCGTCGAGAACGTGCCCGAGGGCGCCGACGCCGAGCGCGTGATCCGCGACCTGGTCGCGCAAGGCAACAAGCTGATCTTCGCGACCAGCTTCGGGTATGGCGACGCGATGGAGAAGGTCGCGCGCGACTTCCCCGACGTCTACTTCGAGCACGCGACCGGCTACAAGACCGCGGCGAACCTGCGCGTCTACGAGGGCAAGTTCTACGAGGACGCATACCTCGCCGGCATCGTCGCGGGCAAGATGACGAAGAGCAACACGCTGGGCTTCGTCGGCGCGTTCCCCATCCCCGAGGTGATGCGCAACCTGAACGCCTACATCCTCGGCGCGCAGAGCGTGAACCCCAAGGCCAAGCTCAAGGTCGTCTGGGTCAACAACTGGTTCGACCCGCCGAAGGAAGGCGAGGCGGCGCAGTCGCTGATCAACTTCGGCGCCGACGTGCTGCTGCAGAACACCGACTCCAGCGCGGTGCTGCAGACCGCCGCGAAAAACGGCAAGTATGCGTTCGGCTGGGACAGCGACATGAGCGGCTATGCGCCGAAAGCGCACCTCGCGTCGTGCGTGCTGACCTGGGCCGTCTACTACAACAAGGCGGTCGACGAGGTGCTGAACAAGACCTGGAAGACCGGCGCGACCAAGTGGGGCACGAAGGAGGGCATGAACGACTTCGTCAACCTCAACCCGGTCGTGCCCGACGACGTGAAGAAGCTGGTCGAGAAAGCCAAGGCCGGTCTGAAGGACGGCACGCTCGCGGTGTTCAAGGGCCCGCTCGTGGACAACAACGGCAAGGAAGTGCTGGCCAAGGGCAAGGTCGCCGACGAGGAATGGAACAGCAAGGTGACTTTCTACGTGCAGGGCGTGGAGGGCAAGTCGCCGGCGGCCAAGTAGCAGTCGCCGGTCATCGGTAGCATCGCCGCATGAACGTCGAACGCAGTCTCTGGCATCCGGTCGCGAGCGCGGCCGACTTGGTCGACGCGCCGCTGCCGGTGCAGTTGCTAGCCGAGCCGCTGGTGCTGTGGCGCGATGCGGCCGGCGCCGCGCACGCGTTCGCCGACCGCTGCCCGCACCGCGGCGCGCGGCTCTCGCTGGGCTGCGTGCGCGGCGGCGAGCTCGAGTGCCCGTACCACGGCTGGCGCTTCGA
>DATCSE010000157.1:0-2391 GCA_036568605.1 Burkholderiaceae bacterium
GGGGAGAGGGAGCCGCAGCGGTTCCCCCTCTCCCGCTTGCGGGAGAGGGCCGGGGTGAGGGTCGTCGCTGGCCGAAGTGGCTGCGTCGCGGGCCGCTCGAGATGGCGGCGTGCGTCGTCATCGCGCTGGGCATCTTCATGATGCTGCAGCCGTTCGCGCTCGTGCTCTACACCTGGTCGTTCGTGACGACGCTGGCCGGCGTCGTGCTGTTCACGATCGTCTCGAAGTTCCCGAAGTAGAAGGAACCCCACGCGATGGCCGAGATCCGCGTCCAGCAGCTGCACAAGGCATTCGCCGATTTCGTCGCGGTGAAGGAGTCGACCTTCGCGGTGCGCGACGGCGAGTTCTTCTGCCTGCTCGGCCCCTCGGGCTGCGGCAAGACCACGACCTTGCGCATGATCGCCGGCCTCGAGCTGCCGACCTCGGGCCGGATCTTCCTCGGCGACGAGGACGTGACCTTCAAGCGCGCGTCGCACCGCGACATCGCGTTCGTGTTCCAGCTCTTCGCGCTGTACCCGCACATGAACGTGCGGCGCAACATCGCGTTCCCGCTGGTCTCGCAGGGCGTGCTGCGCAGCGAGATCGCCGCGAAGGTCGCCGAAGCGGCGCGCATCCTGCGCATCGAGCACCTGCTGGACAAGCCGGTCTCGGGGCTGTCCAGCGGCGACCGCCAGCGTGTCGCGCTGGGCCGCGCGATCGTGCGCCAGCCGCTCGCGTTCATGATGGACGAGCCGCTGGGCGCGCTCGACTCCGAGTTCCGCGAGCTGATGTGCCGCGAGCTGCGCGCGCTGCACGACCGGCTGCAGGCCACCACGGTCTACGTCACGCACGACCAGATGGAGGCGATGGCGATGGCCGACACGATCGCGATCATGAACCAGGGCGTGATCGAGCAGCTCGGCGCGCCGCAGGAGGTCTACGAGCGGCCGGCCAGCGTCTTCGTCGCCGACTTCATCGGCCAGCCGGCGATGAACTTCCTGCCGGTCGCCGGCCGCCACGCGGCGAACACCACCGCGCTGCGCCTGGGCGATGCGGTGCTCGCGATTCCAGCGCTGCACGAAGACACGCCCGGCGAATCGCTGCTGTTCGGCGTGCGTCCCGAGCATGTGCACTTCGACCCCGACTCGGCGCTGCGCGCCGAGGTACTGGGCACCGAGTACCTGGGCACCAGCCGCATCGTCACCTGCCGCACCGTGCAGGGCGTGGTGCTGCGCGCGAAGGTCGGCGTGCACATCCCGGCGCAGCGCGGCGATGCGGTCGGGCTCGCGTTCGACACCGAGCAGGTCTCGCTGTTCGATGCGGCCTCGGGCCGCGCGCTGCGCACCGCGCGCCATGCGCAGCCGGCGAATTCAGTCCCGCGCGGCCGCTCCGGCCATGGCGCGATGAAGGAGGCGACCCATGGCTGAGCTCGCGCTGCGCGGCGTCGGCAAACGCTTCGGCGATGTCGAGGCGGTGCGCGAACTCGACCTCGAGCTAGCGAGCGGCGAGTTCGTCGTGCTGCTGGGCCCCAGCGGCGCCGGCAAGACGACGACTCTGCGGCTGGTCGCCGGCCTCGAGCGACCCGACACCGGCCGCGTGCTGATCGGCGGGCACGACGTCACGGCGCTCGCGCCGGCGCTGCGCGACGTGACCTTCGTGTTCCAGCAGTATTCGCTGTACCCGCACCTCAGCGTCTACGACAACCTCGCGTTCCCGCTGCGCTCGCCGCTGCGCCGGCACGACGAGGCCGAGATCAAGCGCAAGGTCACCGAGGTCGCGACGCTGCTGCGCATCGCCGACAAGCTGGCGAGCCCGGCGACCAAGCTGTCCGGCGGCCAGATGCAGCGGGTCGCGATCGGCCGCGCGCTGGTGCGGGAGCCCGCGCTGACGCTGATGGACGAGCCGCTCTCGTCGCTCGACGCGAAGCTGCGCAACGACCTGCGCCTCGAGCTCAAGCGCATCCAGCAGGACCTGGGCGCGACGATGCTGTACGTCACGCACGACCAGACCGAGGCGATGACGCTGGCCAACCGCATCGGCGTCCTCGATCACGGCCGGCTGGTGCAGCTCGGCACGCCGCAGCAGATCTACGAGAACCCGGCGAGCGCCTACGTGGCCGCGCGGCTCGGCTCGCCGCGCATCAACCTCGTCCCGCGCGCGGCCCTGCCGACCCTGGCCGCACCCGAGCAGGCGGCGAGCGTCGGCGTGCGCGCCGAGCACCTGCGGCTGCATCCGCGAGCGCCGCACCACGACAGCGCCCTGCATACCGCCAGCGTTGCCGCGGCGCCGGCCGCACTCGTCAAGCGCATCGAGCGGCTGAGCGATCAGCACCTGGTGCATGTCGGGCTGCACAACGCCGCCGACGACATCGAGCTGGTCTGCGCCGCGCCGCCGGGCGCGCATTTCGAGCCG
>DATCSE010000158.1:0-7286 GCA_036568605.1 Burkholderiaceae bacterium
CGCCCGTGGTCTTCTCGTAGTTCTCAAGCCACGCCGAGGCGGCGCTCTTGTCCGGGAAGCCTTCCTGCAGCACCTGGTTGTCGGCGATGCGGATCACGCTGTGCTTGCGCTGCGGGCCCTTCCACTCGACGCGGTGCTTCGCGGCCGGCGCGGCGATGCGGTCGGTGTCATGGAACAAGTGCAGCTTGGCCATGTAGACCTTGGCATAGTTGCGGCCGCCGTCGATCACGATCAACTCGGCCAGCCATGCGCCGGTCTCTTCGCGCACATCGATGCGGTCGAATTGCTGCAGCTGTGCCGCGACGTGCGACCAGTAGGCCGGGTTGACGATGTCGGTCGGTAGCGTGCCCTCTTCGGCGTTGACGCAGAAATCGCGGCGCCACTGCTCGGCGAGCTGCATGCGCGTGGGCATCAAGGACACCTCGCGCTTGGTTTCGGGCTGGGCCGCTTCCGGCCGTTCCTGGATTGCTTCCATTCGATCCACTCCTCTGGTTGAAGAAAAAGGGCGGGACCCGCGTGAGCCCCGCCCTCGGCACTGCGAAGGCCTACGGCCCTCAGTTGAACGTCGACGTGACCAGGCTGCCGGTGGACAGCGACGCGCCGGCGGTCGAGACCGACACAATCGAGCCGATGAACGTGGTGACGGTCGAGCCGAGCGACGAGTACTGGCTACCCATCACGACGTCCCCGGCGCGCATCCCGAGGTAGAAGCCATCGGAGAAGAAGTTCGACGCGACGATGTCGGTGGTGAGGTTGGTCGACGTGTAGAACCACAGGCCGCCGCCACCGCCGCCCGGGCCGTTCGGGTTGTTGGCGGCCGTCGAGCCCTGCGTGGACAGGTACTCGGTCGAGCCTGACAGCGCCGGGTTGTTGGCCATCGGCGCGATGAGCTGCCGCGGCGGGTTCGCCAGCGACGAGGATTGCGTGGTGCCGTAGTAGGACATGGTGTTGCTCCTTGAAGCTCAGGGCTCAGGCGTAGGCCGAGCCGTCGGCGGTGATCACCACGACGCCGGTGTTCTGCAGCAGCAGGGCGCCCATGTACGCGCTCGCGCGCGCCCACGAGTAGTCCTGCTCCTCGTCGTAGCCGACCGGGCTCTGCAGCCCTGCCGTGTCGATCGCGTGGCCGGCGGCGGTCTTGTGGTACAGGAAGCTCTTCTCGCTCGAGGTGCCCTTGCCCGGCAGGTTCGGGTGCTCGATGATCAAAGCGTTGCGCCAGCGGTAAGCCTGCGGCTTGTCCTTCCACGAGGCGTTGTCGCTCTTCGCGTACGGCCGCACGTCGACGTACTGCGCGTTCGCGAACTCCGGCGCCTGCTCGAGGTAGGCCAGGAATGAAGGCTGGCACAGGAGCGTGATGTTCGAATCCCACGGCACCGATGCGTTGGAGAGCTTCGTGCGGCCGTTCTGGAACAGCGACACGTTCGGCACGATCGACGAGGAGCCGATCGCGACAGTGCCGGTGTTCAGCTGGTTGATGATGAGCTCGTCGATCTTGCGGTTGATCACCGCCATCGTGCTCATCTGCATCACGGAGCGCTGGTTGCCCTGCGAGGCGAAGACGTTGAACCCGGTCTTGCGCACCAGGTCGTGCCATTCCTGCAGCGTGCAGGTGTTCTGCGCGAGGTTGTCGTTGCGCGCCGGGATGCGGCCGTTCAAGCCGCGGGTGACGGCCGCTGCGCCGCCGGAGCCGGCAACCAGGAAGACGGCCTGCTGGCCCTTGATGACGGCCTCGGTGGTGACGGTCTCGCGCAGCAGCGACTGGTGCTGCTCGAACTGCGCGATGAACTCTTGTCGGTACTGGATCTGGAATGCGCTGTCGCTCATGACGGACTCTCCTTGAAGGGACGACTGGTCGGAACCGTCGCTCGGGGTGTCCGTCACATGGCTGTTCGCTGGGGTGTCCTCACGGGGCCAGCGGCCCGCCAACGGGGCCTTGCTACTCGGTAAGCAGGCCGCACTGTGCGTGCGGCCGTGCTGATCCGTCAAAGACTTGTGTCGAGTTTGTTCAGAATCAAGCTGCGCGCTTCTTCATCTGCATCTCGGCATCGATGAGCTCGCGGTAGCGGGACTGCATCTTCTCGTCCTTGTCGTAGCCGGCGCGGTCCTCGCGCATGCGCTTCTCGATCGTCGCCTTCTCGTCGGCGATGCCCTTCATCGGATCGCCGCCGGCCGGCACGACCACCCCTGCGGGGTTCGCGGCCAGCGCCACCCCCAGCAGCATGCGCAGCACGCCGGGGTGGTTGGCGATCATGGTGCCGTCGGCCAGTCGGCCGCTGAGCACCAGGTCCTTCACGTCCTGCGGCCCGGAGGCGTTCAGCAGGTTGTGGATCATCGTGATGTTGCGGCGGAACTCGGGCCCCCACTCGCCACGCAGCTCGTCCTCGCCGGTGCTCTTCTGCGCTTCGTCGCGCTCGAAACGCGCCTCCTCGGCCTTGGTCTGCATCTCGCGGAACACCTTGACGCTCGCCTTGACCTGCTCGGGCGTCTGGTTCGTCGCATGCGCCTGCTCGAGCAGCAGCTTGCCGAAGGCTGCCTCGTTTTCCTTAAAGGCAAGGTCACCCAGGTCGTACTTGTCGGCGGATTCGGGGATGCCAAGCGCCTTACGGTACTCGGCCACCTCCTCTGTGGTCGCGTTCTTGCCCAGCACTGGGCGCAGCTCGCCGCTCGAGATCTTGGCCTGCGCCGCGAACAGGGCGGCCACCGCCGCCTCGGGGGAGGCGTAGCGCTGCAGCCGGGCGAGTGCCTTCTCGTCGGTCTTGGCGATGTTCTGCCGCCAGTCCTGCGGCCAGTAGCCTTCCTCCTTCGAGGCCGGTGCGGGGGCCGGTCCTGCGGCTGGCGCGCTGGCGGCTGGTGCGGGAGATGCCGCCGGCGCTGCAGCGGACGCGGCAGGCGCGGTGGCCGGTGCAGGCGCCGCGGGAGCGGATGCAGCAGCGGGTGCTGCAGCTGGCGCTGCCCCGCCACCGCCGCTACCGTCGTCTGCGTCAGCGGGTCGGCGCAGGATGGGGTGTCGGATCAGCATTTTCGGCCCTCCTCAGGGATGAAAGATCGGCGTTGAACAAGCCGACGATCAGGTCGGCCACGAAAAGACGACCGAGGGCGAACGCCGTGTCGCGCTCGGTCGAGTGGTACGGGAAGTGCGCCTTGCCGCAGGCCTCGCGCACGATCCACTGCAGCGCGATGCGCTGCTGGTGCTCCGATGCCACGCCGTTGTGCAGCGCCTTGACCGCAGTGGCCACGGCCAGCGGAACTTCTGGCATCGCGTCGGCGGCCGGTCTCTCGAGCGCCTTGAGCTTCGTGGGCTTGGTGGTCATCCGTCAGGCTGCTGCAGGCGCGGCGACCGCCGCTGGCGCCATGCCGCTCTGGCCGATGTTCTTGGCGACATTGGAGGCCTGCTCAAGGTTCGCGAGCGTTGCCTGCTTCTGCTGCGCGGCTTCCTGATCCTTCTTGCGCTGCTGCACCTGGGCCTCGCTGAAGAGCCAGCGCGCCGGCACGCCGATGCCCATCAGCGCGTCGCGCAGCGCGATCTCAGCCTTCGGCACCAGCGCGCACGACGGATCGAGCGCCACCGCTTCGCCGATGATGGTCTGCGCCTGCTGGAACTTCTGGCCCTTCATCTCCTCGACGGCGTCGTGCAGAGGACTCTCGAAGCTGAAGTCGATCTCGGCGCCCTGCAGCTTCTTCGGCCAGGATGTCGGGTTGCCGAAGCCGCCGTTGCGCCACATCAGCTCGAATGTCTCCTCGCAGATCGCGGCGTTGTACTCGTCCTCCATCGGCTCGAAGATCGGCAGCGCGTTGCGGATGTACTGCTGGACCCGCTGCCCCACCTCGTAGGCGGTCATCTCGGGCGCGCGCTCCGGCAGCGACAGCGCGTTCAGGAAGAACGCCGAGTGCAGCATGGCACGCGTGTCCTGGTTCATCTGCAGGCCGAAGTTGAAGCCGCGGAAGTCCTGCGCGATCGGACGCAGCGCCTCGCCCAGCCGCTCGTCGTACTCCGCGTCGACGTAGGTCACGCCGCCGGCGTACAGCGCCATGTCCGAGCGGATCACGTCCTGAACCGCGACCATCGGGGGACTCGTGGCTTTCTCGCCGGCCTCCAGCAGGGTGAAGGTCATCGCCTGCAGCAGCCGTGCATCCGGCAGCGCCGCGACGGTCGCCGGCGAGTACGAGTACTGCACACCGGAGACGGTCTGCCAGCGCGGGATCACGTAGTGCTTGCCCCAGATCGGAGTGGCATCCATCAGCTGGTCGTGCTGGGTGTCGTACCAGAGCGACCAGCGCGGTCGGCCGCGGGCGTTGTCGTCGTACATGTCCGCTTCGACGACCAGGTGCAGGCAGTCCACCTCGGCGAATGGCTGCTTCTCGAGCATGCGGGTCACGCTGTCGTGAACGCGATCGCGGAAGGTTCTCTTCAGCGTCTGCGCCGTCGGCTTCCAGCGACGCGCCACGAAGCCGATCTTGCCGAGCTCGTTCTCCTGCCAGCACATGTCGCGCAGGTGCCAGCAGCGGTACAGCAGCCCGTCGTGATCGCGGTTGAGTTCGACGCTGATCGCACACTGGCCGAAGGCGGCGAAGTCGTGATCGCCCTCCTTCGTGGCGCGCGTGAAGAGGGCGTGCGGGTCGTACATCGCGCGCCGCTGCGTCTCGGTGAACCACTCCAGGAACGCGCGGACCTCGATGTCCTCCAGGTCCTTGGGCGTGTAACGGCGCGCGGCGTGGAACCATGGCTTGGCCGTCGGACGCAGCATCGTGCCGAACTGGTTACCCAGGTCGCGCCGGCACTGGATCGGGTACGAACTCATCAGGTTCGCGGCGAAGTCCGTTCCCATCGAGCGGCGGATCGTGAAGTCCGCGCGCTCGGGGTAGAAGTTGTCGGCGATCTCCTGATGCAGAGAGGTCAGCGGGAACTTCTTCGTGAAGAGCTCGTCCGCGAGATCGCGCAGCTGCTTGATGTTCACGATCAGCCCCCGAGCTTCCCGGACCCGCTGTCCGTCAGGATCGTCGAGGCGCGGCCGCGCCGCTCGGTCGCATCGATGATGGCCTTCTTCCTCGCGGCTTCCTGAGCCTGGGCGTCCGGCATCGGCTGGACAGGCGGAAGGCCCGGTTGCTTGGGCGCCATGGCAGCCTGAATCGCCGCAGAAGTCGCGGCACCCGCGGCCGCTTTCCCAGCGGTCCCGAGAATCGAACTACCGCCCGCTGCCGCGCCAGCACCTGCAGCGGCGCCGCCGACCCCAGCCGAACTGGCTCCATAGCCCGCTGTTCCGACTGCCGATTCAATCAGTGCAGCATTCGTCGCGCCGGCCGCTGCACCGCCGCCCGCTGCGGCAGCAGCCGCGCCGGCACCTTCCGCAGCGGCTGCGCCGCCTGCGGCCGCTGCAGTGCCGCCTGCCGCAGCAGCGCCGGCGCCTTCAGCCGCTCCTGCTGCTGCACCAGCAGCGCCCGCTTCCGTGAAATAGGTGCCGACCAGCGCAAAGGTTTCAGGCATGGAGAGCCTCCTCGATGGTGAATTGGTCCTCCTCGACCTTGATGACGCACTGGCGAATGTCGATGCGCAGCGGATGATCCGAGACAATCTTCACCGGCTGGTAGCCAGCGAAGCGCGCCCAGCGGTTGTAGACCGCGACAGCCTTCTTGGGCTGGCCGTGCCGGACCATCTCGACTGCGGCGCCCACATAGCAGTCGTGCACGAAGTCGTGGCCATGCGCCGGCTGCCCGAGCTCGCCATGCAGACGTGCGTGGAAGGCTTCTCCGGCGGAGACGCAGCGGCCGCGCAAAATCCAGTCGTCGATCGACAGCGACAGGAAGTCGATCGAATACAGCTGGCCGTCCACCGGCCAAGCGCGATGCCGCGTGAACCGCTGATGGAACCCGACGGCACGCGCGACCAGCTTCGCATGCGGGATCACCTGCGGCACCATCGTGACCAGCTCGGTGGCGTCGCGCGACAGGAACGCAATCGCGAGTGCCTCCTCAGCGGCCCTGATCGCCTTCGAGCCGCGGTAGCCCGGCATGATGTTCGTGTGCACGGCGTAGCGTCCCGGTTCGAGGCACTGGCCGAGGAAGCAACCCTCTTCGCCGACCACGCTGAAGGATGGCGGCGTCAGGTACGGAAGCGCGTTGCACGGCGCTGCCCCGTCGCAGTGGACCCAAAGGCGGATCGCGGGGTTGTTGCAGACCGACTCGATCCACGCGCGGTCCTCAATCGTCGCGAGCCTCACGCGCGCCTCCGTGCGGACAGCGGGGCGCGGGTGCTGGTCACGACCTGCGGCGGCTTGATGCGGTGCCCGGCGCGCTCGCGGGCGTGCATCCATTCCATCGCATCGGTCAGCAGGCGCGGACCCTCGAACCAGGCCATCACGACCGCATCGCCGCGGTCGGTGGAGCGACCCAGCCGTTCGCAGACCTTCTCCTTCGCCTCGGCGCGGATGCCGTTGGGCGTGACGTCGAAGGTCGGCGCCGTGAGGTCGGCCACCAATTTCGGATCGGGAGGCAGCTGGATCGGGCTGCCCCCAGGCTGGCCAGGGTCAAGCGCCTCGCGAAAGGTCCACAGCGCCGCGGTGCGCTTGTTGACGAACTTCAGCTTGCCGTCGCGAGAGCGGCGCGTCGTGGCCTCGGCGCCGCGGTAGCGGTGCACTTCAACCTGGTTCCCCCGCAGGTGCTCGTACATCGGGCCGCCGTAGCCGCCGCCCATGTCCAGCACCACGAGAGCCGTGTCCTGGCGCCGGCTCACCACCAGACCGGCGCAGTACGCGCCGGCGCGCTCGATCGGGATGGTGTGACCCGGCACCTCGACGATCTTGTCGTACCAGCCGTCGTAGCGCGGCGCGATGATCATCGGGTCGTCCCCGCCGCCCGAAGCATCCACGCCCATCGAGCACATCGGGATGCCTACCGGCGGCGTCGGCTTCCAGCGCTCCTGTGCCATCTGCACCCACTTCGTCGGGATGATTTGGTCGGGCGCGTCCTTGAAGGCGGTGCGGAACCCGCCCATCAGCAGCGATCGATACGGCTCGGGCATCGCGTCGAGCTGCTTCTCGTAGCCCGAGGCGACGTAGTACGGGTTGTCCTTGACGGAAGCGGGAATGTAGGTGCGCGACGTCGCCTTGACCTTCTTCGGCCGCCCAGCGACCTGCACCTCGTACTCGCCAGGACCGCTCACCCAGCGATCGTTGCCGTCGTCGTCGCTGATCACCCAGCGCAGTTCGCCGGGCTTGGCCGGCTTCGGGTACTGAGGATCGAGCCACGGCGCGAACATCTCGATGACCCAGAGCCCTTCCGCAGTCAGCGGCGGG
>DATCSE010000159.1:0-9762 GCA_036568605.1 Burkholderiaceae bacterium
GCTCGGCCGGGACCAGCAGCGACACGAAGGCCCCGAGCCAGCCCGACGGCGGCGTGCGTGCGATCACCCACGCCAGTTGCTCGTCGTCGAGCGCGGGGCGCGTGGCGCGCAGCTGAGCCTGCACCAGCGCGACGACGGGCCAGTCGCCGGAGCGCGGCAGGCTGCCCACGAGGGTGATGACGGCGTTGCCGACAACCTGATGCACGGGTGCGTCGGCAGGCAGTGAGTCAGCCCAGGCCTGGGCGTCGGCGAGGATGCGCGCGACCACTTGGCCGGTCTCGCCCTCGACGATGGGCTCGGGGAGGACGAAGCGGCCCCCGGCCATCGGGCCGAGCTGGGCTCGCGCGGCGGCGAACGCCTCGTCTAACCCGCGCCTGGAAATCGATGCCGGGTCGTCGTTGGAAGGGTCACCGTGGGCAGAGCCGTCGGCATCGGCGCTGCCGGTGGCCGCCCAGATCACGATCCGCGCCATGCGCTGGCGCGCCGGATCCGTGATCTGCTCGGCCCGCGGCAGCATGGCCGTGAGGTGGGCATGCAGCGCGTCGGGCAGCGGCCGCATCGCGGCGATCTGCGCATATGGCTCGGCGGGCGAGCCGTAGAAGATCGGCGGCTCGGGCTCCTGGCCCGTCAGGAAGCCATCGAGCCAACGGTACTCACCCAGGCGCGCCGCCGCCAGCGCGTGCCACAACCGCGCCGGTGACGAAGGCTCCGCCGGCGGCGCCGACAGGCGCGACAGGGGCACCTCGGCGCGCTCCAGCGGCATCGTGGCCAGGCCTTCGAAGGCCTGCCACCGGCCCGAGGCCGCGTCGGCCAGAAGGCGGTCGATCTGCGACGTATCGCCGGCAAGCACCAGGGCATCGGACACGGCCGCACAGGCGGGATCGGCCGGATCGGCGGCGATCGCGCGCAGGCGGCGCCGCATCGACAGCAACGGCACGCGTGCGGCCAGCGCCAGCACCGCGCCGCGCTCGGGCGCGGGACTCGAGGACGGTCGCGCCGCCGCGGCCATCGTGCCTGCCAGCGCACGCCAGGCCTCCTCGCTGAGTGTCAATCGCGATGCGGTGTCGAGCGCCGCATGGCGTACGGCCGGATCGGGGTCCGTGCGGGCCACCTCGAGCAATGGCGCCACGGTGGCACTGTTCACGCGCTTCTTCATGGGGGCGGGCTCAACGGAAGTCGCCGGTGAGGCTGAATGCCGCCCACTGCCGAAGCGAGCCGGGGCTGTGATCGCCCTGCAGCAGTTCGAGCATCGTCTCGCGGAACGCTTTGCCACGCGACTGCTCGTCGTCGATCCAGCGCGCGTAGAAGCGCGTGAAGAACCTGGCGGCGGCCGCGGCGCTCACCTCCCAATGCGTGGAGATGAGGCTCGCGGCACCGGCCTGGATGAACGCCCAATCGAGCCCGAGGCTGTCGCCTGCGATGCCTTCCTTGGCCAGCCCGCTGACGCAGGCCATCATCGAGACGTGGCTGTTCGCGAGGTCCAGACCCGCTTCGAGGATGCCGGCGGGCGTGAGCTTGCCGGCATGCCGGCCGCTGTCGAGCCGGCCTTGCTCGGGCAGACCGTGGTCGTCGGCCAGCAGCAGGAATGAGTCGCGGTAGGGGTTGCCACCCTGCGGCGGAAACCATCCGTGGGCCGAGAAATGCACCACGCGATGGTCGAGCGCTTCGCGGGTCACCCCCGCGAGGGTGGCGTCGGCCAGGCGGATCGCGCGGCCTTCGAGGCCGTGCTCGGCCAGCCACTTCAACGGCGCATCCAGGTTCTTCAGGAAGAGGTCGGCGCCGGCGCCCTCGAGGTTGCTCTGCGTGGGCACCACGAAGCCGGTGAACGAGGCGGGTGCGGGGCCGGCGGCGTGGTCGAGCAGCCGCTGGAGGTGAAACGCAGAGTGCACGCGCGAGAGCGAGAAGTGGTCCAGCAGGATGCCGTCACCGAACGCCAGGTAGTGCAGCGGCACGTTGTTGAAGTCGTCGTCGGACGCGTAGCAGATGGGGTCGCCGGTCTGGAGCACGCCCTGGGTCAGGAGGTCCGCGAGCCAGGCGACCACCGGCGCGAGCTGCGTGGGCGGGGGCACGCCGGCCTGCCACTGCGCCGGATCGACGCGCTCGGCCGCGGCACGCAGCTCGGGCTCGCCGAGGGGGACCGGCGCCGGCGCATGAAGCGTGCCGTGCTTGCTCACCAGCACCGCGTAGACGCAGGACTCGTCGACGAAGAAGCTCAGGTAGTGGAACTGTTCGCGCTGCGTCAGCGCGGGCAGCTGGACCACGCCCCGGTAGGTGGCCGCGTCGTCCACCACGCTGCCGGACGAGGCCGTGAGGCGGTCAGCGATGACGCGCCCCTTCGACGACTCGATGGCCTCGAGCAGTTCGGCCGTGCGGCCGCTCTTGTGCAACTGCTCGCACAGCGCGTTGAAGAGGTACCGGTAGGTGCTGAAGACGCCGCCGCGGCGCATCGGATCCTGGATGCCGCGGCGCAGGCGTTCGAGACTGCCGCGCAGCGCGATCAGCGCGTCGGCCGCCTCTCCCGGCTGCCCGAGGCGGTTGTTGCACAGGTAGATGCCCCAGAGCGCGTCGTTCTCGTGCTCGGCGATGCCGGCCTTTCGTGCCTCGACGAGGCTCTGCTCGAGCTCGCCGAGAGACTGCCGGATGGTGTCCCGGTCCGGCTTGCCGTGCACGAAGATGGCGGTGGCGTTGCGGATGCGGGCCCGCAGAGCGAGTTCGGAGCCGCCGCCGGCGCCGCGCGTCAGCAGCTGCTCGCCCTGACTCAGCAGGTCCAGCAAGCGCCGGTGCTGTGCGGGGTCGGCAGGGTCGAGGCGGTTGTTCGGATCGAGCTGCTCGCGCACCGCGGTGCCGAGTTCGCCCATGCCCCCGAGCTCGAGCATCTTGTTCAGCATGGCCTGCATGCTGGCCGCCTGTAGCTCGGCCGGTGCAGGCTGCCACTCGGAGCGGGTCTGCGTGGCGTCGGCGCGGTACTGGTCGACCCAGCGTTTGAGCCGCTGCGCTTCCATGCCGTTGACCGGATCGTCGAGCAGCGCCTGATCGCGCAGCGCCGCCTCGGCGTCGTCGATGCGCCGGAGGTTGATCAGCGCTTCGGCGCGCAGCACCTTCAGCGTCGAGAGGTTCTCGCGCTCGTTCATCTGCTCGTAGAGCGGCAGGTAACGAGCGGTGGCGTCCAGCACATCGGCCGAGCGCCCGAGCTGCGCCAGCGCGCGCACGTGGTGGCAGGCCAGGCCCGACAGCGTCGTCGGCAGCAGCCCGTGATCGGGAACCGTACGTGCAACCTCGAGAGCGCGCTCGTGTGCCGCGTCGGCCAGCACGGCACCGATGTCGGGGTGGCTGCCGAAGCAGTACTCCTGGACCAGCGGCGTGATGGCCACGACCACCATGCCCGGGTTGCCAGACCCGAACAGGTTCGCCGCACTGTCCTTGAAGCTGGCCGCAGGCAGCTGCGCAAGGAACGCCGCGCGTGCGGCGGGTGTTCCATTCCTCAGCAGCCCCAGCACCTGCTCTCTGGTGGGCAGCGCCATCTTCGGCTCCTTCGAGTGTGGGGCGGCCCCTGCGAACATCGGAGACGCGCAACCGGTACACGGTACTTTGCGCCCGGGGGCGTGGGGCAGGCAACCGTCAACTTTGGGATGGGAGCTGGCATCGGTTTGCATTGCCCGCATCGCACAACGCCAGGTCGAGTGCACGAGGCACCCGGTCGAGGTCGAGCGCGTCGACGAGCAACGCGCCGTAGCGCACCTTGCGTCCGGCGCGAGTCCCGAGGAAGCGGCGCAGCTGGGCATGCAGGTCGCGGCCGCGCTGCCCGGGCTGGTCCTGGAAGCGGCGGAAGGATGCGAGATCACCCTCGGCATCCAGCACGCGCTCGACCGCCGCCGTGCCGAGCGCGCGAATCAGCTCGTCCTCCAGATCGGCATCGCAGGCATGAAAGCCGTGGTCCCCGGTGCCGGCGCCAATGACCACGCCGGCGCGCTCGAGGGACTGTCGTACGTGGCGGAGTTCAGCGATGTCGCACAGCCCGGCCAACTGCACGCCCAGGCCATGCGGACCCAACGCCTGCGCGAAGCGCTGCACATTCGTGGCCCCGCCGATCGGCATGACGACGATGCCTTCGGCCTTCAAGTCGCGGCCGCGCCGTCGCGCCAACGCTTCGAGCGCCGCCTGGTCGCTCCAGCCTTCGACCAGGATCACCGCACGGGCCTGCGCCGCGCTCACCAGGCGACGCGCAGCGTCGGGGTCCAGCGGCGGGCGCGGGCCCGGCGTGCGCGGGGTCGTCGCATCAGAGCGCTTCACAGGCCCTCGGCTAGCGCACGTCGGCTCCGGCGATCGCCTCGACGCTCGATTGCGCCGTGTCTTGGTTGGCGTCGAGAAGCTCCCGCCCCGTCAGCCATGTGCCGAAGACGCCGCACGCGAAGATCGTTCCGATGCCCCAGAGAGACCATGCATCGGGCACATGCTTGAAGACCAGCCATCCGCCGAGCGCGGCGAACGGGATCTGGAGGTAGAGATAGGGTGTGAGCGTGGCCACCGGCGCACGGGTGTAGGCCACGATCAGGAAGAAGTGTCCCAGCGTCCCCAGAACTCCCATGAGACTCATCACCAGCCACATCCCGAGAGGCTGCTGTCTCCACGCGAGGGGAAGCGCGAGCGTCGTCAACGCCAGGCCTCCCAGCCCGGAATAGAAGTGGATCGTGCCCGGGGAATCAACCTTCGCCAACGCACTGGTGAGCAACTGGAACGCGGTGCTGACGACGACGAGGAGGAGCGGCAGCAGCAACAACGGCTGGAAGATGCCTTGCCCGGGCTGCATGACCAGCAGGGTGCCCACGAAACCACCACCGACACAGGCCCCGCGAAGCCACGAAACCCGTTCACGCAACGCCAGGGCAGCCACGACGGTCAGCAACAGAGGCGTCAGCATCACGATGGCGGTGAACTCGCCGACGTGCATGTGGCCGAGGCTCAGGAACGCCAGTGCATTGCTCGCCACCAGCAGGAGCGCCCGCACGAGCTGCAGGCCAGGCCTTTCCGTGCGGAACAGCGCCGACCGCTGCCGGGGCCACAGGACCACCCCGGTGACCACGGCGTGGGTCAAGTACCGCACCCAGACTGCCATGACGACCGGCACCGCGGAAGCCGCGATCTTCGACGAGGTGTCCAGGGCACCGAAGCACGCCACGGCTGCAAAGATGAACGCAACGCCGCCGCGTCCTCGGACGACGCTGCCCGGCACTGCCAGCGAAGAGATGGAGTTCATGTTGTTCGCGCAACCCGCGCCACGCGAGTGTTGAACTTGTGGCGTACTCTGACACAAGGGCTTGGCCGCCGCCGATTGACCGCCCCCAGCATGCTTCACCAGAATGGCTAGCTCCCATCCCTGGCCACGGACCTCTGCCGATGACGCTGCTGACCACGAGTCGACTCCGATTGGAGCCCTTCGCCGAGGGCCATCTTGCCGGCTTGAACAAGATGAACTCCGATCCGGAGGTGATGCGCTATCTCGCGGCGGGCCGGCCCGAGACGCTAGAAGAAACCCGCGCGATCATCGAGCGCGTGATGAAGCGCTGGGCAGAGGTCGGCTATTCGTGGTGGGCGCTCGTCGAGCGGGAGACCGACGAGGTCGTGGGCGCAGGCGCCGTTCAGAATCTGCGGCGAGAAGCGACCGCGCTACCCGACTTGGCGTGTCCACTGGAGATCGGATGGAGGCTGCGGCGCGATCGTTGGGGGCTGGGCCTGGCCGTGGAGGCCGCGCGATCCATGGGGGATTTCGCGTTCGAGGAATTGAATGCACCAGGACTCCTGGCCGTTTGCGATCCGGCCAACACCGCATCGGCGAACGTGATGAAGCGCCTCGGGATGCAGGAGGCCGGCATTCAACGCTGGTATGGCAAGGACTTGCTTACCTACCGCATCGGGGCCGAGCAGTGGCGCAGCGCCCGCGCTCCGCGTTGATGCAGCACAAGAACTTTTCAAGGCTGCGCAGCCGCTCCAGCGCGTTCAGCGTCCGTACGCCGCCATGAACACTGCCACGGCGCGCTCGACCATCTGCTTGATTCTCTGACGCGTGGGCGGCAGCATCGCGCCCATCAGCAGAGGCTCGTGAGCCTCCGCCCCGAGCAAGGCCATCAAGTGCTGGGCCGCGACGGACGCATCGGCCTGCTGCAGCCGGCCCGCGGCCATCTCGGCCTGTAGATAGGCCTGCACCTGGTCTTGCCCGCGCTTCGGGCCGAGCTCGAAGAACCCGCGGCCGATGTCGGATTGCCCGGCCTGCGCTACCACGATGCGGTACCCGCCCACCGCCTCGGGCGAGCAGATGAACGCGAGGAACTTTTCGCCGAAGCGGCGCAGCACGTCCACCACATCGTCGCGGCCCGGCACCAGCTCGTCGAATGCGGGGCTGAGGTGACGGTCGCCCATGTGCTTGACCACGTCGAGCAAGAGCTGCTGCTTGGACGAGAAGTAGCCGTACAGCGTCACCTTCGATCCGCCGACCCGCGCGGCGATCTCGTCCATGGACGCACGCTCGTAACCCAACTCCTGGAACACCTTGGCGGCAACCTCCAGGATCGCCTCGCGCTTGGCTTCTGTCTTGACTCTCATGGGGCCATGTTTTTGAACTAGTAAGTTCATTATTGCTTGACAAGACCTGGGTGTCAACGCTTATACTGAACTCGCAAGTTCAAATAAGCGCAGCTTCAAGGAGCCCTCTCCATGTCTTCCAAGCACCTTCTGGCCAGCGGCACCACGCTGCTGGCGCTGGCCTCGGCAGCCCTGCTGCTGACCGCATGCGGCGGCCCCCCGGGAGGCCCGCCGCCGCAACTCTCGGGTCCGCCGCAGGTCGGCGTGCTGTTCGTGCAGCCGCAGCGCGTCGCGCTGGACACCGAGCTGCCCGGCCGCACCGTGCCCTACCAGATCGCCGAAGTGCGCCCGCAGGTCACCGGGCTGATCCAGGCGCGCCAGTTCGAGGAAGGCAGCCTCGTGAAGGCCGGCCAGCCGCTCTATCAGATCGATGCGGCCAGCTACCAGGCCAGCGTCGACAGCGCGAAAGCGACGCTCGCCAAGAGCGAAGCGAACCTGCGCTCGACCCGCCTCAAGTCCGAGCGCTACGACGAGCTCGTCGCGATCAGGGCCGTCAGCCAGCAGGACCGCGACGACGCCTCGGCCGCGTTGCAGCAGGGCGAGGCGGAGGTCGCGGCCGCCAAGGCTGCGCTGGAGACCGCGCGCATCGATCTCGCGCGCACCCGGGTCGTCTCGCCGATCGCCGGGCGCATCGGCAAGTCGTCGGTGACGCCGGGCGCGCTGGTCACGGCCAACCAGACGACGCTGCTGTCGACCGTGCAGCAGCTGGACCCGATCTACGTGGACGTCACGCAATCCAGCAGCGCGGTGCTGCGGCTCAAGCATGCGCTCGCGCAGGGCGAGCTGAAGAGCGGCGGCCCGAACGCCGCGGTCGTCAAGCTGGTGCTGGAAGACGGCAGCACCTATGCACTGCCCGGCAAGCTGCAGTTCTCCGACGTGACGGTCGACCAGGGCACCGGCGCGATCACCTTGCGTGCGGTGTTCCCGAACCCGAACGCCGACCTGCTGCCCGGCATGTACGTGCGTGCGGTCGTCGAGGAAGGGGTCAGCGAGCAGGCGCTGCTGGTGCCGCAGCCGGCGGTCAGCCGCGACAGCACCGGCAAGCCCATCGCCTACGTGGTCGGCGCCGACGGCAAGCTCGAATCGCGCGCCATCACGACCGGTCGTGCAATCGGCGACAAGTGGCTGGTGACCGGTGGCCTGAAGGCCGGCGACCGCCTGGTCGTCGAGGGCGCACAGAAAGCCCGCCCGGGCCAGCCGGTCAACGCCGTGCCGTTGGCGGCCGCACCGGCCAGCGCTCCTGCGACGCCCACCCCGCGTGTGGCCGCGGCGAACTGAACGCTGAACGGAGCACACCACCATGGCACGCTTCTTCATCGATCGCCCGATCTTCGCCTGGGTGCTCGCCATCATCGTGATGCTGGCGGGCGTGATGGCCATCAAGACCCTGCCGATCGCCCAATACCCGATGATCGCGCCGCCGGCCGTCGCGATCTCGGCCAACTACCCCGGCGCGTCGGCCAAGACGCTGGAAGACACGGTGACCCAGGTCATCGAGCAGAAGATGAAAGGGCTGGACCGGCTGGCCTACATGTCGTCCACCAGCGAATCGACCGGCAGCGTGACCATCACGCTGACCTTCGAGAACGGCACCAACCCCGACACCGCGCAGGTGCAGGTGCAGAACAAGCTGGCGCTGGCCACGCCGCTGCTGCCGCAGGAGGTGCAGCAGCAGGGCGTGCAGGTCACGAAGTCCGCGAACAACTTCCTGAACGTGCTGGCGTTCGTCTCCGAAGACGGCAAGCTCAACGCGGCCGACCTCAACGACTACGTCGCGGCCAACGTGCTGGAGGCGATCAGCCGCGTCGAAGGCGTCGGCGACACGACGCTGTTCGGCTCGCAGTACGCGATGCGCGTCTGGCTGGACCCGAACAAGCTCAACAGCTACAAGCTGACGCCGCTGGACGTGAAGAACGCGATCGCGGCGCAGAACGCCCAGGTCTCGGCCGGCCAGCTCGGCGCGCTGCCGGCCATCGAGAACCAGCAGCTCAACGCGACCATCACCGCGCAGACGCGCCTGAAGACCGCCGCCGAGTTCGAGGCCATCCTGCTGCACACGCAGGCCGACGGCTCGGCCGTGCGGCTGCGCGATGTGGCCCGCATCGAGCTGGGCAGCGAGAACTACGGCAGCGCCGGCCGCTTCAACGGCAAGCCGGCGGCGGGCCTGGCGATCAAGCTCGCGACCGGCGCGAATGCGCTGGACACCGTCAAGCGCATCGACGCCAAGCTCGACGAGCTGAGCAAGTTCTTTCCGCCCGGCATGAAGGTGATCAAGCCGTACGACACCACGCCGTTCGTGCGCATCTCGATCGAAGAGGTCGTGAAGACCCTGGTCGAGGCGATCATCCTGGTGTTCGCGGTGATGTACCTGTTCCTGCAGAACTTCCGCGCGACGCTGATCCCGACGATCGCGGTGCCGGTGGTGCTGCTGGGCACGTTCGGCGTGCTGGCGGCGTTCGGCTACTCGATCAACACGCTGACGATGCTCGCGATGGTGCTGGCCATCGGCCTCCTGGTCGACGATGCGATCGTCGTCGTCGAGAACGTCGAGCGCGTGATGAGCGAGGACGGGCTCTCGCCGCTCGAAGCGACGCGCAAATCGATGGGCCAGATCACCGGCGCGCTGGTCGGCGTGGCGCTGGTGCTTGCCGCGGTGTTCGTGCCGATGGCGTTCTTCGGCGGCTCGACCGGCGTGATCTACCGCCAGTTCACCGTCACCATCGTCTCGGCGATGACGCTGTCGGTGCTGGTCGCGATGGTGCTGACGCCCGCGCTGTGCGCGACGCTGCTCAAGCCCGTCGCGAAGGGCCATGCGCTGGCCACGACCGGTTTCTTCGGCGCATTCAACCGCTGGTTCGACCGCAGCAACCGCGGCTACCAGGGCATCGTGCACCATATGCTCGGCCGCGGCTGGCGCTACATGGCCGGTTATGCCGTGATCGCGCTCGCGGTCGGCTTCGTGTTCACGAAGATCCCGGCCGGCTTCCTGCCCGATGAAGACCAGGGCTCGCTGTTCGTGATCGCGCAGTTGCCGCCCGGCGCCACGCAGGACCGCACGCTGAAGGTGATCGAGCAGATCGAGCACCACTTCCTGGTCGAGCAGAAGGACGCGGTGGACTCGATCTT
>DATCSE010000160.1:0-3028 GCA_036568605.1 Burkholderiaceae bacterium
GTGCTACCGCTGTGGCGTGGGCATGGCCTTCCCGAAGAAGACGGCGTGTTCGACGACGCCCACGCCTCCGAGCGCACCGAGTCGACCCGCCGCATCGCGGTCGTTGCCGCGCCTCGCATCAGCAATCTCGACGAGTTCCAACTGCTGCGCCAGAGCGCGAGCGTGCAGCTGCGCTGGGCGCGATCGGCGGCAGATTTGTTTGATGCGGACTGGATCATCCTGCCCGGCTCCAAGCACACCGGCAGCGATCTGGCCTGGATGCGGGAGACCGGCATCGCGGCCGCGATCGAGCGCCACGCGAAGGCCGGCAAGCCGGTGCTCGGCGTTTGCGGCGGGCTGCAGATGCTCGGCGACGTGCTGGCCGATCCCCACGGCGTCGACAGCAGCGCGGCCGGCCTGGGCCTGCTGCCGCTGGGCACGCGCTTCGAGCGCGACAAGAGTTTGCGCCGGACCCGTGCGAGCTTTTGCGGTGTCGACGGCGTGTGGTCGGCGCTGGCCGAGCTTTCGTTCGACGGCTACGAGATCCACCATGGCCGCACGCTGGCCGCGACATCGCATGCCGCGCGCGCCGTGCTGTTCGATGTGCACGGCGCCGCCGTCGGCTGGCAGCAGGGCAGCGTGCTCGGGCTGTATGTGCACGGTCTCTTCGAGTCGCCCGACGTGATGCGTGCGCTGTTCGGCACCGAGGTGCGCAGCCTCGACGGCGTGTTCGACGGGCTGGCCGATTTCATCGATCGCCACTTCGTACCCGGCGCCTTGGCATCCTTGCTCACCTGACCGACCTCACGATGAACCAGTTCCCAACCATCGATCCCGTCGCCGATGCTGCGCTCGCGGCCCGTTTGCAGCTGCGGATCGACCGGCTGACCAAGCCGGTCGGTTCGCTGGGGCGCATCGAAGCGCTGGCGCTGCAGATCGGGCTCGTGCAGCGCAGCGAGCACCCGCGCCTCGAAGAGCCGCAGATGCTGGTGTTCGCGGCCGACCATGGCTTGGCAGCGCAGGGCGTTTCGGCCTACCCGAGCGACGTGACCTGGCAGATGGTCGAGAACTTCCTGGCGGGCGGCGCGGCGATCAGCGTGCTGGCCGAACAGCACGGGCTCGCGCTGCATGTCGTCGACGCCGGCGTGCGGCACCATTTCGAGCCGCGGCCGCGGCTGATCGCGCGCAAGATCGGCGATGGCACGGGTGACTCGTCGCAAGGCCCGGCGATGACGAACGAGCAGTGCGCGCAGGCGATCGAGGCCGGTCGCGAGATCGTGGCCGCGCTGCCGGGCAACGTGGTGCTGCTGGGCGAGATGGGCATCGCCAACACGTCGGCCGCGGCTCTGCTGCTCGCCCGGCTCACCGGCCGCGACATCGCCGACTGCGCCGGCCGCGGCACCGGCCTGGACGACGCCGGGCTGCGTCGCAAGCTCGACGTGTTGCGCCGCGTGCTGGCGCGCCACGAGTCGGCCGCGAGCCCGCTCGCCGCGATGGCAGCCTTCGGCGGCTTCGAGATCGCGATGATGGCCGGCGCGGTGCTGCAGGCCGCAGCGCTGCGCCGCCTGATCGTCGTCGACGGTTTCATCAGCGGCGCGGCGGTGCTGGTCGCGGCCGCGCTGGTCCCGGCGGTGCTCGGCTACTGCGTGCACTCGCATCGATCGAACGAGGCCGGCCATGCCTTGCTGCTCGAGCATCTGAATGCGACGCCGCTGCTCGACCTGGGGCTGCGGCTGGGCGAGGGCTCGGGTGCGGCGCTCGCGTGGCCGCTGATCGACAGTGCATGGCGGCTGCTCGACCGCATGGCCAGCTTCGACACGGCCGGCGTCTCGGAGCGGAGCGACGGGTGATCCACGAACTGCGCCTGTTCCTGATCGCGCTGCAGTTCATGACGCGCGTGCCGGTGCCGCGTCGGGTCGGCTTCGACGCCGAATGGTTGAGCCGCAGCGCGCGCCATTTCGCCGGCGTTGGCGCCTTGGTGGGCGCGTGGGGCGCGGCAGTGCTGTGGACGGCGAGTCTGTGGTGGCCGATGCCGGTCGCCGTGGGGTTGTCGATGGCGGCGACGCTGTGGCTGACCGGCGCGTTCCACGAGGACGGGTTCGCCGACACCTGCGACGGACTGGGCGGCGCCGTCACCCGAGAACGCGCCCTCGAGATCATGAAGGACTCGCGCATCGGCGCTTACGGTGCGATCGGCCTCGTGGCGATGCTGGGCCTGAAGGCTGCAACGCTGGCCACGATGCCGCTGGCCGCCGCGGTGCCGGCGCTGGTGCTCGGCCATACCGTGAGCCGCGCAGCCGCGACCGCGCTGATGGCGCTGCTGCCGTATGCGGGCGATCCGGCGCACGCCAAGGCCAAGCCGCTGGCGCAGCAGGTGGGGGTGGCCGAGGTGGTGGGCGCCGCGCTCTGGGTCGGACTGGTGTGTGTCGCCTTGCTGGCACTCGATGCGATGGCGGCAGTGGTGCTGGGCATGGCGCTCGCTGGTGCCGCCGTCGCGGCGGTGGAATGCGCACGCTGGCTGCGCGGCCGGCTCGGCGGCTACACCGGCGACACGCTCGGCGCCACGCAGCAGATCACCGAGCTGGTGCTGCTGCTGGGCGTGTTGGCGGCACTGCGCCTGGGGCCGGCGTGAGTCACAGCGGGATGAGCCTGCATCTGTGGCGGCACCCGAAGCCTGTCGGTGCGGCCGGGCGCTGCATAGGCCGCACCGACTTGCCGATCGACCGGCGCAAAGCGAAGCGTCTCGCGCACCGCATCCGCGCCTGGACGCGGCGTCACGCGCTCCCGCGCTGCGTCGTCACGTCGCGGCTGCGGCGCAGCGCAGCTGTCGGCCGGGTGCTGGCGGGTTGGGGCTGGCAGCACGTACGGGATCCGCGCCTCGACGAATTCGACTTCGGGGCTTGGGATGGCAGGCGATGGGTCGAGATCGCAGCTGATGAGCTTGAGGCCTGGAGCCGGGACTTCCCGGCCTACCGGGCCGGGGGGGGCGAGTCGGTGAGTGCGCTGCTCGAGCGCTGCCGCGCCTTCCTCGGCGAGCGCACCACCGCGC
>DATCSE010000161.1:0-16357 GCA_036568605.1 Burkholderiaceae bacterium
AGGCCGGCTCGTGCGGCATGCCGATCCCCAACATCGAGCTGAAGTTCGAGGACCTGACGCAGCCTGGCCGCTATGTGCCGCTGGGCGAAGCGGGCGAGTTGTGCATCCGCGGCCCGAACGTGATGAAGGGCTATTGGAAGAACCCCGAGGCGACCGCGAAGGCGATGACGCCCGACGGCTTCTTCCGCACCGGCGACGTCGCGCGCATGGACGAGGACGGCTTCGTCTTCATCGTCGACCGCACCAAGGACATGCTGCTGTGCGGCGGCTACAACGTCTACCCGCGCGTGATCGAGGAGGCGATCTACGAGCACCCGGCGGTCGAGGAGGTCTGCGTGATCGGCATCCCCGACGAGTACCGCGGCCAGCCGCCGAAGGCGTTCGTCAAGCTGAAGGCCGGCGCGCCGAGCTTGACGCTGGACGAGCTGAAGGACTTCCTGAAGGACCGCATCGGCAAGCACGAGATGGTGCAGGCGCTGGAGCTGCGCGCCGAACTGCCGAAGACGCCGGTCGGCAAGCTGTCCAAGCGCGCATTGGTCGAGGAAGAAGAGCGCAAGCGCGCCGTCTGAACCCAACAGGGAAACAAGGAGACACGCATGAACCACCTGAGCGGCATGGACGCCTCGTTCCTGCACCTCGAATCGCCCGAGATGCCGATGCACGTCGGCAGCCTGCAGATCCTCGATCTGCCCGAAGGCTATGCCGGCGACTTCTACGAGGACGTGAAACGCTACATGGGCTCGCGCATCCACCTTGCGTCGGTGTTCCAGCGCAAGCTCGCGCTGATGCCGTTCGACCTGGCGAACCCGGTGTGGGTCGACGACGAGGACGTGGACCTGGACTACCACGTGCGCCACGTGATCCTGCCGCGGCCGGGCACTTTCGAGCAGCTCGAGAAGTACGTCGCGCGGTTGCATTCGAGCCTGCTGGACCGCAGCCGTCCGCTGTGGGAGACCTACGTGATCGAAGGGCTGGCCAACGGGCAGGTCGCGGTCTACAACAAGGCTCACCATGCGGGCATCGATGGCCAGGCCGGCGTCGCGATCGCGAAGGCGCTGCTGTCCGACAGCGCGAACCCGCCGCCTGTCAAGCCGCCGCGGCCGCGGCTGCTCACGAACCGGTATCAACTCGGTGTGGCCGAGTTGATGGGTGCCGCGCTCGCGAACTCGCTGACGCAGACGGTCAAGCTGGTGCGCTCGCTGCCCGAGGTGCTCGAGGCGGTGGTCAGCGTGCTCTATCCGAAGCCGGAAGGTAAGGGTGCCAAGCGTAGGCTCAGCCTGCCGAGCTTCCAGTTCGGCCCGCGCACGCAGCTGAACGTGGCGATCACGAACCAGCGTTCGTACGCGGCCCGCACGCTGGCGCTGGCCGAAGTCAAGGCGATGGCCAAGCGCTCGGGCACGAGCGTCAACGACATCGTGATGGCGATCTGCGCCGGCGCGCTGCGGCGCTACCTGAACGACTACGACGTGCGGCCGGACAAGCCGTTGATCGCCGGTGTCCCGGTGTCGCTGCGCGAGGCCGGCAACACCGATGCGAACAACCAGGTGTCGATGATGCTGGTCAGCCTCGCGACCGACATCAAGGACCCGCTCGAGCGGCTCGCGGCGATCAACGCGTCGGCCAACGAGGGCAAGAAGCTGCAGGGCAGCGTCAAGGGCGTGATCCCGATGGACTTTCCGTCGCTGGGCGTGCCGTGGCTGATGAGCGGGCTGGCTTCGCTGTACGGGCGCTCGCGGCTCGCGAACCGGATTCCGCCGATCGCGAACGTCGCGATCTCGAACGTGCCGGGGCCGCAGTTCCCGCTGTACTTCGCCGGCGCGAAGCTGGCGCATTTCTTCCCGGTCTCGATCCCCGGACATGGCGTCGCGCTGAACATCACGGTGCAGAGCTACAACGGTCTGCTCGAGGTCGGCCTGACCGCATGCCGGCGTGCATTGCCCGATGTGGCCGACCTCGGCAACTACATCGTCGAGGAGCACCAGAAGCTGTTCGCGCTGATCGCGGCACGCGAGGCGGTTGGTGCGGCGGCGACGGCGGCCGCGTTGCCCAGCGCCGTGCCGGAGCAGAAGGCTGCCGCGAAGAAGGCGCCGTCGCGCCCGCGGGCCGCCCCGCGCCGCGCGCCGAAAAAGCCGGCCGATCGCGTGGTGCCGGCTGCGGCGTCGCCGTTGATCGCGCCGGTGCCGGCCTCGGCCACGGCACGCAAGCCGGCTCGCAAGCGCGCGCCGGCCTCTGCCGCTCGCGCCGCCTGATCGCATGGCGGCGACCTCGTCGGCCAGGAAGCGCGCACCAGCGAAAAGGAAGGTGTCGACCGCGCCGGCGCCGGCCGTGCCGGCGTTGCCCGGCGGTGACAAGGGCTTGATGGCGCTGGCGCGCGATCTGCGCTCATGGACCGACTTCGTGCTCGGGATCGCGAACACGGCGGCCGACTTGTCGTTCCGCGTCGCGACCGCGCGGCTGACGAATCCGGCGCACAAGGCCGCGGTCGAGAAGGCCGGCGGCCTGTTCCGCGACCTGCGCGAAGGCGCCGGGCTGACGCTGGCCGACATCGGCCGTGCGATCAACCTGAAGGACATCTCGCTGCTGGAGCAGGTCGAGGGCGGCAAGGCCGGGCTGCCGTTCGAGATCATCCTGCGGCTGGCCGGCGTGCTCGGCCGCAACGACCCGATCCCGGTCGCGATGAAGCTGACGCGGACCTACAACCCCAAGCTGTGGGCCACGCTCGAAAGCCTGGGCGTCGGCCGGCTCGCAGTGCAGGCCGGGCGGGAACGCGAGTTCGCGAACATCTACCGCGCGAGCGACGCGGCGCGCCAGCTCAGCGACGAGGAGTTCGCCGCGGCGCTGAAATTCGTGCGCGCGTCGTTCGAATCGGCGCTGGCGTTTCGCTCGGAGCTCGCGAATCTGCCCGCGGGCGCCAAGCGCCGCGGCGGCCTGCGCGGCGACGCGGGCGACAGCGACGGTGCCGCCGGGGTCGAGTCGGCTGCGTGACACCGCCGCGTCACGCGGCGCGCGACAATAGCGGCATGTCGCGCCCCGTGATCGCCTTGGATGCCGACGGCGTCCTGCTCGACTTCCACCTCGGCTATGCAAAAGCCTGGCATCGTGCGTTCGGCTGGCATCCGCCGGAACGCGATCCTCTCGCGTACTGGCCGTTCGACCGCTGGCAGGTCGAACGCCTGGACGAGGCGGGTCGTGAGCGCTTCCGGGCGGCGTTCGACGAGCGGTTCTGGGAGACGGTGCCGGCGATAGGCGGTGCCGCTGAGGCGTGCCACCGGCTTCACGAGGCAGGGTTCGACCTGGTCTGCGTCTCCGCGCTGGAGTTCGAATTTGAGGCGGCGCGGCTGCGCAACCTGCGCGACCACGGCTTTCCGATCGAGCGCGTGATCGCGACCGGCAACGCCGATGCCACGCTGCGCAGCCCGAAAGCCGACGCGATCGCGGAGCTCAAGCCGGTTGCGTTCGTCGACGACTACCTGGTGTACCTGCGCGGCGTGCCGGCCGAGGTGCACACCGCGCTGATCATGCGCATGCCCAATGGCAGCCCGAACGCCGGCGATGAGATGGTGCTCGCGAAGTCCACGCACGAGGACCTGGGCGCGTTCGCGGACTTCTGGCTGGCGCGCTGACCTCAACCGGAACGGGGCTCCGCGGTACGGGGCTCGCCATCGTCGTTGTCCCCCTCCAGATCCGGCCGTGCCTCGACGGCATATTGCTCGCTGGCCCAGGCACTCAGGTCTTGCAGCCTGCACCGGGCGCTGCAAAACGGCCGGTAGGCATTGCTGGCTGCGTAGACGCTGGGCCCGCCGCAGCCCGGGCAGCGAACGATGCGCGGCGGCGGTGTCGGGGCGGCGGTCGTGCTCATCTGCGTCAGATGAGGATCACGCGCACAGTGTCAACTCGAAGCTCGCATCGGCCGTGCTGGGCTTGAGCCGGCCTTCGGCGTCCTGGCGCATCATGCGCACCGAGACCATCAGCCGGTGCCCGCTGATCTCGGGCACGATCTCCGGGTCGCCATCCAGCCGCACCCGCATCAGCTGGTAGACGCGCCCCTGCGGCAGGCTCTGCTGGTACTGCCCGCCGGGTGCGACGACCTTGTGCGGCGTGCCCGAATCGCGCAGCAGGCCCAGCAGCACCTGCAGGGCCTCGGCCAGCGGCATCAGCGTGCTGACCCACTGCAGCAGGTCGGCGCGGCGCCGTGCCGAATCGAGCTTCTGCCAGGCGTAGTAGGCCGGCAGGTCGAACTCGCAGGTGCCGCCGGGGATGCTGATGCGGCTGCGCACGCTCATGAGCCACTCGTTGCCGGTCAACACCGCGCCGGCCTTGCCCGGCAGGTTGTTCAGGCCGTTGAACGCGTGGTCGATCCGCGCCGTCACGTCGTTCAGCGCCGCCTCGGAGATCGACGGGTTGCCGCGGTAGCTCTCGAATTGCAACTTGTGCTTTTCGAGCTCCTTCAGCAGGTCGGATTTGAGGTCGGCGCGGGAGGCGACGTCCATGATCTCGAAGATCGTCGCCAGCGCGAAGTGGTGGTCGACCGCGGCCTCGCGCGCGATCAACTGGCCCAGGCGGTCGAACAGGACTTCGAGCCGCAGCATCGTCCGGATGCCTTCGTGGAACGGGTATTCGTAGAGGATCACGCAGCCGATTGTTTCACAGCAGGCGGTGCCGGACCTGTATCCCTTCGTCAATGCCCCGGGTCGTGGGGCCTACGCCGAATCGGCCGGGCAGGACCAGCACCGCCACAGCGCGGCCACGTCGTCGGCAAGCTGTGCCAGCGTGATCGTGTCGTTGAAGATCACCGCATCGGCACAGGCGCGACGCGTGGCGCGACTGGCCTGGTGCGCGACCACCGCCGAGGCGGCTTCGCGCGTCCAGCCGGTCCGGCGCGACACGCGCTCGATCTGCGTCGCCTCGAGGCAATCGACGACCAGCACCTTGTCGACCTTGCGGCGCCAGCGGTCGCCGGATTCGACGAGCAGTGGCACGTCGAAGACGACGACTGCGTGGCCGCTGGCCTCGAATCTGCGTTCGGCTTCGGCGCCGATCAGCGGGTGCAGGATCGCCTCGAGGCGACGCTTGGCGCCCGTGTCGGCGAACGCGAGCTCGCGCATGCGGGTGCGATCCAGCGCGCCGCTGGCGTCGATGAACGGGTCGCCGAAAGTCGTGCGGATCGCGGCAATCGCGGCGCCGCCGGGCAGTGTCAGCTCGCGCGCGATCGCATCGGTATCGATCAGCCATGCGCCGTGCTGCACGAGCAGCGAGGCGACGGTGCTCTTGCCGCTGCCGATGCCGCCGGTCAGGCCGATGCGCAGACGAGAGAGAGGGTGGTGATGAGCCGGCGGCGTGGGGTTCACGCGCGCGAGCTTAATTCAAGCCGGATTCAGAGCGTCGGGAACCAGAGCCGCGACAACTGTTCGCCGAAGAACAGCGCGGCAATGCCGCCGCCGGCGAGGTACGGGCCGAACGGGATCGGCACGTCGCGATCGTGGCGGCGCAGCACGATCAACCCGATGCCGACGATCGCACCGACCGCGGACGCCAGCAGGATGATCGACGGAATCGCCAGCCACCCCATCCACGCGCCGAGCGCGGCGAGCAGCTTGAAGTCGCCCGCGCCCATGCCTTCGCGGCCGCGGATGATGCGGTAGGCATGGAACACCAGCCACAGCGACAGGTAGCCGGCCATCGCGCCGTACACCGAGTCCTTCAGCGACACCGGGATCCAGCCGAACGCGGCCGACGCGATGCCGGCCCACACCAGCGGCAGCGTCAGGCTGTCGGGGAGGAACTGCGTGTCGAGGTCGATGAACGCAAGCGCGATCAGCGTCGCAACAAGCCCGCACCACAGCAGCGTGGTCGGGTGCGCGCCGAAGTGCACGCCGCATGCGGCGAACAGCAGGCCGGTCAGGATCTCGATGGACGGGTAGCGCATCGAGATCGGGGTCTTGCACGCGGAACATTTGCCGCGCAGGCGCAGCCAGCTCAGCACCGGGATGTTCTCGTGCCACGCGATCTGGTGGCCGCACGACGGGCAGCGCGAGCGCGGCGTCGACAGCGTGATCGGCGCCGGTTCATCGATGCTCACGCCGAGCAGCTCGGCGCTGTCGAGCTTCCACTCGCGCTCCATCATCAGCGGCAGCCGGTGGATCACGACATTCAGGAAGCTGCCGATGCACAAGCCCAGCAGCGCGAGCACCCACGGCGACAGCAGCGCTGCGCCGAACTGCGCGTCGAACGCCAAGATCAGACCACCTGGCCGAGCTTGAAGATCGGCAGGTACATCGAGACGACGATGCCGCCGATCAGCGTGCCGAGGACCACGATGATGATCGGCTCCATCAGGCTCGACAGACCCTTGACCGCCTCGTCGACCTCATCCTCGTAGAACTCGGCGGCCTTGCCCAGCATGCCGTCCAGCGAGCCGGACTCCTCGCCGATTGCGCACATCTGCACGACCATCGTCGGAAACACGCCGGTGGACTGCATCGCGGTGGTCAGCGATGAGCCGGTCGAGACGTCCTTCTGAATCTGCTCGGTCGCTTCCTGGAACACCGCGTTGCCGGACGCGCCGCCGACCGAGTCGAGCGCTTCGACCAGCGGCACGCCGGCCGCGAACATGGTCGACAACGTGCGTGTCCAGCGCGCGACCGACGACTTGTTGACCAAGTCGCCGAACACCGGGACGCGCAGCAGCATGCGGTCCATGAACTTCTGCATCTTCACCGAGCGCTTCCACGACTCCAAGAAGAAGTAGATGCCGCCGCCGAGAAAGCCGAAGATCAGGTACCAGTACTTGACGAAGAACTCCGACATCGCGATCACGACCAGCGTCGGCGCCGGCAGGTCTGCGCCGAAGGAGGTGAACACCTCCTTGAACGCCGGGATCACGAAGATCATGATCACCGCAAGCACGATGAACGCGACGACCAGCACGGCGATCGGGTAGATCAAGGCGGACTTGATCTTCGACTTCAGCGCCATCGTCTTTTCCTGGTAGATCGCCAGGCGGTCGAGCAGCGTCTCCAGGATACCGCCCGCCTCGCCGGCCTCGACCAGGTTGCAGTACAGCGCATCGAAGTACAGCGGGTGCTTGCGGAAGGCAGCCGACAGGCTCGTGCCGGTCTCGACGTCGCTGCGGATGTCGGTCAACAGGCGAGTCAGCTTCGGGTTCGTGCTGCCGCGGGCGACGATGTCGAACGACTGGATCAGCGGCACGCCGGCCTTCATCATCGTCGCCAGCTGGCGCGTGAAGATCGCGATGTCCTTCTGCTTGATGGACTTGCCGCCGCTCATGCGGCGCTTCTTCACCTTGTTGACCAGGATGCCCTGGCGGCGCAGGCTCGCGCCGACCATCGCTTCGCCGCCGGCGCGCATCTCGCCGCGCACGATCTTGCCGTTTCTGTCCTTGCCTTCCCACTCAAAGACGAGGTCCTTGACGTTCTTTGCGGCCGCTGCAGTCGCCATGCTGATTTACGAGGAGGTCTTCCTCGTCCCTTCGATGTGGTTGTCTTGTTTCTGCCGTCGCCGCGTCGTCGTTGCGCGGCTCATTCGTTGGTCACCGAGATCACTTCTTCGAGCGTGGTCATGCCCAAACGCACCTTGATGAGCCCGGACTGCCGCAGGTCGCGCACGTCTTCGCGCTGCGCCTGCGCCGCAATGTCCATCGAGGTGCCTTCGTTCAGGATGATCTTCTGGATCTCTTCGCTGATCGGCATCACCTGGTAGATGCCGACACGGCCCTTGTAGCCGTTGTTGCACGCCGAGCAGCCGACCGCGCGGTACGGGCGCCAGGTGCCGTCCAGATCGCTCTCCTTGTAGCCGGCCTTGAGCATCGCCTCGCGCGGATAGTCGGCCTGCGTCTTGCACGTCTCGCAGAGCCGGCGCGCCAGACGCTGTGCGGTGATCAGCAGCACGCTGGAGGCGATGTTGAACGGCGCAACACCCATGTTCAGCAGGCGCGTCAGCGTGGTCGGCGCGTCGTTGGTGTGCAGCGTGGACATCACCATGTGGCCGGTCTGCGCGGCCTTGATCGCGATGTCGGCGGTTTCCAGGTCGCGGATTTCGCCGACCATGATGATGTCCGGATCCTGGCGCAGGAACGACTTCAACGCGACCGCGAAGTTGAGACCCGCCTTGTCGTTGACGTTGACCTGGTTGATGCCGGGCAGGTTGATTTCCGCCGGATCCTCGACGGTCGCGATGTTGACGCCCGGCTGATTCAGGATGTTCAGGCAGGTATACAGCGACACGGTCTTGCCGCTGCCGGTCGGGCCGGTCACGAGCACCATGCCGTAGGGACGCTGGATTGCCTTGAGCAGCCTGTCCTTCTCGACCTTTTCGTAGCCCAGCGCCTCGATCCCGAGCTTCGCGCTCGACGGGTCGAGAATCCGGATCACGATCTTCTCGCCGAACAGCGTCGGCAAGGTGCTGACCCGGAAGTCGATTGCCTTGTTGCCGAACTTCAGCTTCATGCGCCCATCCTGCGGGACGCGCTTTTCGGAGATGTCCAGCCGCGAGATGACCTTGATGCGCGACGACAGCTTGTCCTTGATCGCGATCGGCGGCTGGGTGATCTCCCGCAGCTCGCCGTCGATGCGGAAGCGCACGCGGTAGTTGAATTCGTAGGGCTCGAAGTGCAGGTCGGACGCGCGCATGTTGATCGCGTCGATCAGCATCTTCTGCAGGAAGCGAACGACCGGCGCATCCTCGACGTCCGAGGTCGGCTCGGCTTCCTGCGGCGCGGTGACGTCGTCGGTGACATCGAATTCGAAGTCGCCCGACGATATCGCCTCGAGCGTCTCGCTGGCGCTCGCGCCAGCGTTCTCGAGCATGCGCGCCAGCTTGTCGTGCTCGACGATGACCCATTCCGGCGAGAGCTGGGTCGCGAACTTGATGCGCTCGACGGCTTCCTGGTCGGTCGGGTCGGCGCCGCCGATGAACAGCCGGTTGCCGCGCTTGCCCAGCACGACGACCTGATACTGCGCCGACAGCTTGCCGTCGATCACATTGCGCGGCAGCTTGGTGGGGTCGACCGACGACAGATCGAGCAGCGGCAACGCAAGCGCCGACGACAACGTGTGCGCCAGATCTGCCGGCGACACCGCCCCGGCGGCGATCACCGACGACACGAAGCTGCTGCGCTTGTCCTTGGAGCTGCGGACCAGATCCTCAGCGACCTTCGTATTCAGCCTGCCGGCGTGCACCAACACCCGTGCCACGCCGGACAGGGCGGATTGCGGAGCGTCGGCCAGAGTGTCCACAGGCTCGTCAGATCAGGGGTGTGGGGCTCGAAAGGTCGCGGAAATGGAGGGCAGCGGGCGATCTTCGGCGATTCGCCGGAGACTGTAAACGCGGCCTTTCAACCGTGACGCGAAGAATTCACGGGTGCATACAAGCAGTTGCAACAGAATGAACAAGCGCCGGGCAAAAGCAGCTTGTATCAAACGAATCAACAGCTTAGCACGCGTTGTGCACGAAAGGGTTGCACTATCGGCGATGTGTGGCATCCACATCAGTTCGCACGATTCGGGCGCTTTCGAGGTCGAGTCGGCTTGACTCTCCAGCACCGCCAGCGCGGCCGTCTCCTACATCGGCCTGGGACCTTCGGTGATGGCGCGAGTCACCCGCAGCTGACACGCTGCCAATCGGTCTGCAGCCTTTCGAGGGGACCAGCACCATGCCGCCCAAACCAATGAAGATCGCCCATGAAAACGGGCCGAACGATGCGCGGACGGCCGTGTCGGGTGACGAATTGCGCGACGCCGCGGCCAACTGCCGCGAATGTCCGCTCGGCGAGCGCGCCACGCAGACCGTCTGGGGCGAAGGCCCGCGCCACGCGCCGCTGATGCTGGTGGGCGAGCAGCCGGGTGATCGGGAGGATCGCGCGGGCCGTCCCTTCGTCGGGCCGGCCGGGCAACTTCTCGATCGTGCGCTGGCCGATCTCGGCTGGCGCCGCGGCGAGCTCTACGTGACCAATGCGGTCAAGCACTTCAAGTACGAAATGCGCGGCAAGATCCGCAAGCACAAGACGCCCGGCCAGCTCGAGCTGCTGGCCTGCCAGCACTGGCTGGACAGTGAAATCGACGCGATTGCACCGGGCGCCATCATCGCGCTGGGCGCCGTGGCTGCGCGTGCGCTGCTGGGAAGACCGGTGCGTGTGCTCTTGCAGCGCGGGTCATGGCTGTTGCGCAGCGACGCGATCCCGGTGTTGATCACCTTGCATCCGTCGGCCTTGCTGCGTGGGCCGCCAGAGCAGCGTGACGTCGAATACGCCGCATGGCTGCGCGACTTGGCCCATGCCAAGTCGCCGCCGAAGGATGCTTCCAACGCGGGCTAGACCACAAGGGAGGAAGAAATCTGGTCGGGGTGAGAGGATTCGAACCTCCGGCCTCTACGTCCCGAACGTAGCGCTCTACCAGGCTAAGCTACACCCCGAATCGGGTCGTGAATTCCGCTGCGGAATTTTTGCTCTTCAGGAAGTTCAAGAAGAGCGCTCGACCGATCGAACACACAATTCTAGCAGAGCTTCGCGATGCGCCGATTCAGGCAACAACGCGAGGCACTGCGCAGCCTTTTGCGCCTCGGCACGCGCAGCATCGCGCGTCGCGGCAATGGCGCCGGTCCGCCGCACGATCTCGACGATATCGGGCAAGCGTGCGACCTCCCCGTGTTCGATGGCATGCCGAATCAGTTCCCGCTCTGCATCGCTGCCGCGTTCCATGGCATGCAGCAGCGGCAGTGTCGGTTTGCCCTCGCGCAGATCGTCGCCGACGTTCTTGCCGAGCTGCTCGGTCGCACCTTCGTAGTCAAGCAGATCGTCGACGAGCTGGAACGCGGTGCCCAGACCGCGCCCGTAAGCGGCGCAGGCCTCCTCGACCTCGATGCTGGCCTTCGCCAGCACGGCGCCGAGCCGCGCGCTGGCTTCGAACAGCTTCGCGGTCTTAAAGCGGATCACGCGCAGATAGTCGTCCACCGAGATGTCGGGGTCGTGCATGTTCATCAACTGCAGCACCTCGCCCTCGGCGATCACGTTGGTCGCATCGGCCAGCACTTCAAGCACGCGCATGTTGTCGACCGAGACCATCATCTGGAAGGCGCGCGAATAGACGAAGTCGCCGACCAGCACGCTGGCCGCGTTGCCGAACAGCGCGTTGGCGGTCTGGCGGCCGCGCCGCAGCGCCGACTCGTCGACCACGTCGTCGTGCAGCAGCGTCGCGGTGTGGATGAACTCGACCGTGGCGGCCAACTCGTGGCGCTCGCGCCCGACGAACCCCAGCGCCCCCGAGAACAGCAGCACGAGCATGGGCCGTATCCGCTTGCCGCCGGCGCTGATGATGTAGTGGGCGATCTGGTTGATGAGCGCGACGTCGGAGGCGAGCCGCTGGCGGATCACCGCATCGACCTGCTGCATGTCCTCCGCCATCAGCGAAGCGACGCCGTGGGTCACGGTCGGGGACGACGGAGGGGACAAGGTAGGCACGCTGATCGGGTCGGAGCCCGGCGATTATAGGAAGGAGCCCCGGGCCGATGCCGGGCCCTCCGGACGGCGCCCCTACCACCGTGGTGGCGTGCTAGAATCACCGGCTCCGCTTTTGCGGGGTAGGTTAGTTAGCGGTTGGCTAGAAAGGGCTGATATGTACGCGGTCATAAAAACCGGCGGCAAACAATACAAGGTTGCTGCGGGCGAGAAGATCAAGATAGAACAGATTGCTGCGGATGTCGGCCAAGAGATCACGATCAGCGAGGTGCTCGCCGTCGGAAGCGGCGCGGACCTGAAGGTCGGGACTCCCTTGGTGACGGGCGCGAGCGTGGTGGCAAAAGTGGTGGCCCATGGCCGGCACGACAAGGTGCGGATCTTCAAGATGCGTCGCCGCAAGCACTACCAGAAGCGGCAAGGGCATCGCCAGAACTTCACCGAGATCGAAATCGGTGCGGTGAACGCCTGATCCCAGCGACATCAAGGAGTACTGAACCATGGCACAGAAAAAGGGCGGCGGCTCGACCCGAAACGGCCGCGATTCGCAACCGAAGATGCTGGGCGTCAAGGTGTTCGGCGGTCAGACGGTACCGGCCGGCTCGATCATCGTGCGCCAGCGCGGCACCAAGTTCCATGCCGGCGCGAATGTCGGCACCGGCCGCGACCACACGCTGTTCGCGCTGGTCGATGGCGAGGTGGCCTTCGCGACCAAGGGCCCGAGCAACAAGCAGACGGTCAGCGTCAAGTCGATCCCGGCCTGATCGGCGACTCGGACCTCACCGCAAAGCCCCGGCCCGCCGGGGCTTTGTCTTTGGGCCGTCGAGAGGGGCGCTGATTTACCATGCGTGCACCACGGGTTCGCAGGGCACTCCCATGAGCAAGAGCGGCATCATCCTGATCGTCATCGGTTGCCTGTTCCTGGCCAACAATTTCGGGCTGATCGAGTGGAGCTGGCTGCGTCAGTGGTGGCCGCTGATCCTGATCGCGGTCGGCGTCTGGTCCATCCTGGACCGCCGGCCCGATGACCGCCAGCGCCCGCGCGACACGGACAACAAACCGACATCATGAAATTCGTCGACGAGGCCACCATCGACGTGGTGGCGGGTGATGGCGGCAACGGCTGCATGAGCTTTCGCCGCGAGAAGTTCCTGCCCTTCGGCGGTCCGAACGGTGGCGACGGGGGTCGTGGCGGGAGCGTCTATGCGGTCGGAGATCGCAACCTGAACACGCTGATCGACTACCGATACGCGCGGCGCCACGAAGCCAAACGCGGCGAGAACGGCCGCGGCTCGGACCAGTTCGGCGCCGCAGCCGACGACATCGTGCTGCGCATGCCGATCGGCACCGTGATCACCGACCTGGAGACGAACGAGGTGGTCGCCGAGCTGCTGGTGCCCGATGAGAAAGTGCTGATCGCGAAAGGCGGCGACGGCGGCTTCGGCAACCTGCACTTCAAGACCAGCACGAACCGCGCGCCGCGCCAGAAGACGCCCGGCTGGCCCGGTGAGCAGCGCAAGGTCAGGCTCGAATTGAAAGTGCTGGCCGACGTCGGCCTGCTCGGGCTGCCGAACGCCGGCAAGTCGTCGCTGATCACCGCGATCTCGAACGCGCGGCCGAAGATCGCCGACTACCCGTTCACGACGCTGCATCCGAACCTCGGCGTCGTGCGCGCCGGTCCCGAGCAGAGCTTCGTCGTGGCGGATATTCCGGGTCTGATCGAAGGCGCATCGGAAGGCGCGGGCCTGGGGCATCTGTTCTTGCGCCACTTGCAACGCACGCACTTGCTTCTGCATGTGGTCGACATCGCCCCGTTCGACGAGGCGACCGACCCGGTCGCGCAAGCCAAAGGCATCGTCGCCGAGCTGAAGAAGTACGACCAAGCGCTGCACGACAAGCCGCGCTGGCTGGTGCTGAACAAGATCGACATGGTGCCGTCCGAGGAGCGCGAGCGCCGCGTCAAGGATTTCGTCAAGCGATTCAAGTGGAAGGGCCCGGTGTTCCAGATCTCGGCGCTGACGCGCGAAGGCTGCGATGCGCTGGTGCGCGCCGTCTATGAACACGTCGCGACGCTGAAGAACGTCGTGCCGGAGCCGGTGGATCCGCGCTTCGATCAGCCGGTGAGCAGCACGGTGTCGTCGTCATGAGCGGCGTGCTGGCGCGCGCGCGGCGCATCGTTGTCAAGGTCGGCTCTAGCCTGGTCACCAACGAAGGCCGCGGCGTCGATGCGGATGCGGTCGGCCACTGGTGTGCCCAGATGGCCAGGCTGGCCGGAGAAGGACGCGAGCTGGTGATGGTCTCGAGCGGCGCGATCGCCGAGGGCATGAAGCGGCTTGGCTGGAGCATCCGGCCGAAGGAGATCCACGAACTGCAGGCCGCGGCGGCGGTCGGCCAGATGGGCCTCGCGCAGATCTACGAATCGAAGCTGCGCGAGCACGGCATGGGCAGCGCGCAAGTGCTGCTGACGCATGCCGACCTTGCCGACCGCGAGCGCTACCTCAACGCCCGTTCGACGCTGCTGACGCTGCTGTCGCACCGCGTGGTCCCGGTGATCAACGAGAACGACACGGTGGTCAACGACGAGATCAAGTTCGGCGACAACGACACGCTCGGCGCGCTGGTCGCGAACCTGGTCGATGCCGACGCGCTGGTGATCCTGACCGATCAGCGCGG
Source organism: Burkholderiaceae bacterium (assembly GCA_036568605.1). Taxonomy (GTDB): domain Bacteria; phylum Pseudomonadota; class Gammaproteobacteria; order Burkholderiales; family Burkholderiaceae_C; genus DATCSE01. Next base: position 14,141 of record DATCSE010000161.1, read on the forward strand.
GCTGTACTCTGCCGATCCGCGCAAGGATCCGTCGGCGACGCTGATCGCCGAGGTCCGCGCCGGCGACCCCGAGCTCGAGCGCATGGCCGGCGGCGCCGGCTCGAGCATAGGCCGCGGCGGGATGATCACCAAGGTGCTGGCCGCCAAGCGCGCCGCCGGCAGTGGCGCGAGCACAGTGATCGCGTACGGCCGCGAGCCCGACGTGCTGGTGCGCCTGGCGGCCGGCGAAGCGATCGGCACCACGTTCGTCGCGACGACGCCCAAGCTCGCCGCGCGCAAGCAGTGGATGGCCGATCACCTGCAGCTGCGTGGCGCGGTCGTCGTCGACGACGGTGCCGCACGCAAGGTGCGCGACGAAGGCAAGAGCCTGCTGCCGATCGGCGTGACCGAGGTGCAGGGCGAGTTCCAGCGCGGCGACGTGATCGCGGTGCGCACGCTGGCCGGCGTCGAACTCGCGCGCGGGCTCGCGAACTACGACAGCAGCCAGGCTCGCCTGATCGCGCGCAAGCCGTCGAGCGAGTTCGAGAAGCTGATCGGCTACACCGGCGAGCCGGAGATGATCCACCGGGACAACTTGGTCCTGGCGTGACCAGGACCGGGTCGCCCTAGCTGTTCCGCGGGCCCGGTGGAGGCGGCGTCGCGGCGCCATCCGGCATTCCCGGATCGTGCCGGCGCGGCGGCTCGAGATCGTCGCGATGATGCGGCCGCATCCCCGAGCGCAGGTAGCGGTTGTGATGCGCCCCGCGCGGCAAGAAGCGGGCCAGCTCGGTCAGCGCCATCTGGTACACGTCGCGCTTGAACTCGATCACCAGCTCCAGCGGCACCCAGTACTCGTTCCAGCGCCAGGCGTCGAACTCGGGATGATCGGTTGCGCGCAGGTTCATGTCGCTGTCGCGGCCGGTGAGCTGCAGCAGGAACCAGATCTGCTTCTGCCCGCGGTAGTGGCCGCGCGCGTCGCGCCGGATGAAGTGGTCCGGCACTTCGTAGCGCAGCCAGTCGCGCGTGCGCGCGACGATGCGCACATGCTCCGCACCGAGCCCCACCTCTTCGTGGAGCTCGCGGAACATCGCCTGCTCCGGCGTTTCGCCGTACTTGATGCCCCCTTGCGGGAACTGCCAGGAATGGGTGCGGATGCGCTTGCCCCAAAAAACCTGGTTCTTCTGGTTGAGCAGGATGATGCCGACGTTGGGCCTGAACCCGTCACGGTCGAGCATAATCAACCCCAATTCATTCGTTGAATTCATTATTACACCGGCGTGACGGGACGCAAGCCCTGGTCTTCCCCGCATCCGCTGGCCCCGTCCCTGCCGCATGAAAGCCAGCCAGTTCTTCATTTCCACGCTGAAGGAAGCCCCCGCCGACGCCGAAGTCGTGAGTCACCAGCTGATGATGCGCGCCGGCTTCATCAAGCGCCTCTCGGCCGGCATCTACAGCTACATGCCGATGGGGTTGCGTGTGATCCGCAAGATCGAGGCAATCATCCGCGAGGAGATGAACCGCGCTGGCGCGGTCGAGCTGCTGATGCCGCTGGTGCAGCCGGCCGAGCTGTGGCAGGAGAGCGGCCGCTTCCAGGCCTATGGCCCCGAGCTGCTGCGCGTGAAGGACCGGCATGAGCGCGACTTCGTGATCCAGCCGACCAGCGAAGAGGTCATCACCGACATCGCGCGGCAGGAGCTGCGCAGTTACAAGCAGCTGCCGAAGAACTTCTATCACATCCAGACCAAGTTCCGCGACGAGCGCCGCCCGCGCTTCGGCGTGATGCGGGGGCGCGAGTTCACGATGAAGGACGCGTACTCGTTCGATCGCGACGAGGCATCGGCGTTGCAGAGCTACCAGCAGATGTACGACGCGTACGTGCGCATCTTCGAGCGCTTCGGGCTGCACTTCCGCGCGGTCGCGGCGGACACCGGGGCGATCGGCGGCAGCGCATCGCACGAGTTCCAGGTGATCGCCGAGACCGGCGAGGACGCGCTCGTTTACTGCCCGACCAGCGACTACGCCGCCAACATCGAGAAGGCCGAGGCCGTCGCACTGATCGCCTCGCGCGCGGCCGCGGCCGAGCCCATGGCCAAGGTCGCGACGCCGGGCAAGAGCACCTGCGAGGACGTCGCCAAGCTGCTCGGCTTGCCGCTCGATCGCACCGTGAAGTCCATCGTGCTGGCGACCGACGCGCGCGACGAGGCCGGCGACGTGGTCAAGACGACCGTCTGGCTGCTG
>DATCSE010000162.1:0-10717 GCA_036568605.1 Burkholderiaceae bacterium
GCCAGACGGTGACCATGGGCATCGTCTCCGCGCTGGGCCGCTCGCACCTGGGCATCAATACCTTCGAGAATTTCATCCAGACCGACGCGGCGATCAACCCGGGCAACTCGGGCGGCGCACTGGTCGACACGAACGGCAACCTGCTGGGCATCAACACCGCGATCTATTCGCGCAGCGGCGGCAGCCTGGGCATCGGCTTCGCGATTCCGGTCAGCATCGCGCGCCAGGTGATGGAAAGCCTGATCAAGGACGGCGTCGTCACGCGCGGCTACCTGGGCGTCGAGCAGCGCGACCTGACGCCCGAGATCGCCGAGACGCTGAACCTGCCGGTCCGCCGCGGCGTGCTGATCACCGGGGTGCAGCAGAGCGGCCCCGCCGGCGAAGGCGGGATCCGCCCGGGCGACGTGGTCACGCGCATCGGCGACACGCCGATCACCAACTCGGCACAGCTGCTCAACGCGGTCGCGGCGCTGAAGCCGCAGCAGGTCACCGCGATCGGCGTGCAGCGCGGCAACCAGCAACTCGAGCTGAACGTCAAGATCGGCCAGCGCCCGAACCGCTTCGGGCGCCAGCAGTGAGCGCCTCAGGGCGCGCCGGGCGTGACGGGCTCGTCCTCGGGTGCCTGCGTGTGCTTGATGAAGAGCTGCGCCGCCCAGATGCCGATCTCGTAGAGCAGCACCATCGGCACCGCCAGCGCGAGCATCGAGACGATGTCGGGCGGCGTGATCACCGCGGCGATGATGAACGCGACCACGATGAAGTAGCCGCGGAACTTCCGCAGCTGGTCGATGCTGACGATGCCCACGCGCGCCAGCACGACCACCGCGATCGGCACCTCGAAGGCCGCGCCGAACGCGATGAACATCGTCAGCACGAAGCTGAGATAGGCCTCGATGTCCGGCGCCGCGGTGATGCTCTTGGGCGCGAAGCTCTGGATGAAATGGAAGACCTTGCCGAACACGAAGAAGTAGCAGAACCCGACGCCGGTGAAGAACAGCAGCGTGCTCGAGATCACCAGCGGCAGCACCAGCTTCTTCTCGTGCGAGTAGAGCCCCGGCGCGACGAACGCCCAGACCTGGTACAGCACCACCGGCAGCGCAACGAGGAAACCCGCCAGCAGCGTGATCTTCAGCGGCACGAGGAACGGCGAGATCACGTTGGTCGCGATCAGCGTCGTGCCGGCGGGCAGGTTCGCGACCAGCGGCTGAGCGAGCAAGTCGTACATCGCGCCCGGCCCCGGCCAGACGCACAAGACGCCGAAGGCGATGCCGATCGCGATCAGCGCGCGGACCAGCCGGTCGCGCAGTTCGATCAGGTGCGAGACGAAGGGTTGTTCGGTGCCTTCGAGCTCATCCTTCCCGGGTTCGCTGGCCATGCTGCTAGACGCTCGGCCGCGGCGGCCGGAACCGCGCGACCCGGGCCGCACCCGACAGCGCCTTGGTGCGCACGCCGTTGCGCTGCTTGTACCACTGCGGCGTCGCGCCGCGCTTCAGGCGCCAGTTCTTCTTCGGATGCCTGTACTCGGGCGGCGGCGGGGTCCAGCCGTCGTGCTGGCCGCTGTTGGCGGGCAATGCCGACGAGGCATCGTCGCCCTGCCAGGCCTTCTCGAGGTCGGCGCCGGTCTGGTGGATCTCGCTGTGCACCGTCTTCTCGACGTCGCGCGCAGCATCCTCGAACTGGGTCTTCATCTTCTTGAGCTCTTCGAGCTCGATCGAGCGGTTGACCTCGGCCTTCACGTCGGCCACATAACGTTGCGCCTTGCCGATCAGGTGGCCGACCGTGCGTGCGACCCGCGGCAGCTTCTCGGGCCCGATGACGATCAACGCCACCGCGCCGATCAGCGCCATCTTGTCGAAACCGAAGTCGATCATCGATCAAACTCCCTCGCGCGGAGGGAGCCAGGTGTCAGGTTCGCGTCGCCGCTCAGGACGGAGGCTCAAGAGCGGGTCTTGGCCTCGACGTCCACCGTGTTGTTCGCGTCGGCCGACGTCTTCTGCGTGCCGACCTGCTGCGACGGCGGCACCGGCGCATCGCCGGCCGACGCGCTGCCGTCGCGCATGCCGTCCTTGAAGCCCTTGACCGCACCGCCCAGATCCGAGCCGATGTTCTTGAGCTTCTTCGTGCCAAAGATCAGCACGACGACCAGCAGCACGATCAGCCAGTGCCAGATGCTGAATGAACCCATGATGTTTCTCCGAAGGAATAGCGGATTTTACGGCCCGCGCGGTGTCAACCCTTGGCCCAGGGGCGCGGCCCGCCCATGACGTGCATGTGGAAATGCGGCACTTCTTGGCGCCCGTCCGGCCCGGTGTTGATCAGCGTGCGAAAGCCGTTGACGACGCCGTGCTCGCGCATCAGGTTCGGCGCCATCGAGAGCATCCTGCCGAGCAGCGGCGCGTGCCGGTCTTCGAGCTCGTACATGCCCGGCACATGCTCCTTCGGGATCAGCAGCAGGTGCACCGGCGCCCACGGCGCGATGTCGTGGAACACGAGCAGCTCGTCGTCCTCGTAAGCCTTGCGGCTCGGGATCTGGCCGGCGACGATCTTGCAGAAGACGCAGTTCGGGTCGTGGGTCATGGCGGCTATGTCCTCTCGAGAAGTGCGGCAGTCACGCCGGCATCGCCTGGCGGTTGCTCAGGGCCAGCCAGCCGCGGATCACGCGGTACAGGAACCACAGCGAGATCACCGCCCAGGCGATCCAGCCCGGGATGATGAACAGCAACCACAACGGGATCGTGACGATGTACAGCCCGCCGGCCCACAGCACGCTGCGGATGCGCCAGCTGAAGTGCGAGGCTTGCCAGGTGCCGGCGGCATCATCGCGCTTGAACAGGTCGAGGAAGAACGCGACCAGCAGCAGCACGATGCTCGCCTGCACGCCGGGCAGCACCGCGCCGATCGCGACGACCGCGTGCAGCGCATAGCTGATGTGGCCGATCGTGCGCAGCGTCTGCTCGTGCTGGGCGTCGGGTGCGGGGGCCGCGTTGTCGATGATGTCGTTCATACACCCTCCTGGGACCGCCTCTCGTGCTTGCGCAGCGCGAACTCCTCCAGGCCCGAGAGCCCTTCGCGGCGCTCCAGCTCGGCGATCACGTCGGCCGGGGCGACGCCGAACGCGCTGAGCGCGAGCATCGAATGAAACCACAGGTCGGCGGTCTCGGCGACGATCTTCTTCGGGTCGCCATCCTTGCAGGCCATCACGACCTCGGTCGCCTCTTCGCCGACCTTCTTCAGGATCGCGTCGGTGCCCTTGTGGAACAGCCGCGCGACGTAACTCTGGTCCGGGTCGCCGGCCTTGCGCTGCTCGATCACCGCGGCCAACCGCGCCAACGTGTCGCTGCTCGTCGTCATTTGTAGATGGCTTTCGGCTCTTTCAAGACCGGTTCGACGGTCGTCCATCGGCCATCCTCGAGCTTCTGGAAGAAGCAGGAATGGCGCCCCGTGTGGCAGGCGATGCCGGGCGCGTGGCCGAGCTGCTCGACCTTCAGCAGCACCACGTCGTTGTCGCAGTCCAGACGCAGCTCGTGCACCTTCTGCACATGGCCGCTTTCCTCGCCCTTGTGCCACAGGCGCTGGCGCGAGCGGCTGTAGTAGACCGCCTCGCCGAGCTCGGCCGTCTTCGCGAGCGCTTCGCGGTTCATGAACGCGAACATCAGCACGTCGTTGCTGCCGACTTCCTGCGCGATTGCCGGCACCAGCCCTTGCGCATCCCAACGAACTTCATCGAGCCAGCTCATGACAACACCCCGCCCGCCGAATACGGCGAGCGACCCTCCGAGAGGGTCGGGCCTTGCTTGGGGCGGCCCGGCGCGGCGGCCCGAAGAGTCAGCTTCCGCGTCTTCATGATGCCAGTGTAGTAGGCCCGACAAACCCGCGCTCCTCGGCGAACCAGGCCAGCACGGGCAGCGTGCCGGGCAGCACCGGCGCCACCTGCACCGGCAAATCCTGCCAGGCCATCGCCTGGCGCTCGCGCATCTCGAACTCGCCGCGCCAGTCGTACACCTTGCAGAAATGCAGCCGCACCCGGGCGTGCTCGTAGTCGACGATCTCGATGCGCCACGGCTCGACCGCACCGATCTCGATGCCGATCTCCTCGTGCAGCTCGCGCCGCAGCGCCGCCTCAACCGTCTCGCCGGCCTCGAGCTTGCCACCCGGAAACTCCCAGTAGCCGGCATAGACCTTGCCCTCCGGGCGCGAGGTCAGCAGGAAGCGGCCGTCGCGATCGACCAGAACCCCGACCGCGACGTCGACGGGCACGCGCTCTTCGACTCCGCTGCTCACGTGTGGTGCCTCCCCGCGTAGTCCTTCGCGAACTGGAAGGCGACGCGCCCCGAGCGCGAGCCGCGCTCCAGCGCCCAGACCAGCGATTCCTGCCGCGCCGCGGCGATCGCCGATTCGGCTACGCCGAAACTGCGCAGCCACTGCGCGACGATCGCCAGGTATTCGTCCTGCGTGAACGGGTAGAAGCTGACCCACAGCCCGAACCGCTCCGACAACGAGATCTTCTCCTCGACCACCTCGCCCGGATGCACCTCGCCGTCCTCGGTGTGCTGGTAGCTGAGGTTCTCCTTCATGTATTCGGGCAGCAGGTGCCGGCGGTTGCTGGTCGCGTAGATCAGCACGTTGTCCGAGGCCTGCGCGACCGAGCCGTCGAGGATGGATTTCAGCGCCTTGTAGCCGGGCTCGCCTTCGTCGAAGCTCAGGTCGTCGCAGAACACGATGAAGCGCTCCCGCCGCTCGCCGACCAGGTCGACGATGTCGGGCAGGTCGACCAGGTCGCCCTTGTCGACCTCGATCAGGCGCAAGCCGCGCGGCGCGAACTCGTTCAGGCAAGCCTTGATCAGCGAGCTCTTGCCGGTGCCGCGAGCGCCGGTCAGCAGCACGTTGTTCGCGCCCAGCCCGGCGACGAACTGCTCGGTGTTGCGCAGCAGCCGCTCCTTCTGCGGCGCGACCTCGACCAGCGCATCCAGCCGGATCGTCGCGACATGCCGCACCGGCTCGAGCCGCCCCGAGCCGCCGCGCTTGCGGTAGCGAAACGCGATCGAAGCGCCCCAATCGGGCTCGGCCAGCGGCGCCGGCAGGATGGTTTCGAGCCGCGCGAGCAGCGTCTCGGCACGCTCGATCAACGGCAACAACAGGGCTTCGGCGGGGGTCGGCATCGGGGACAGCAGCAGAGGGAAAACGCGACCGATCGGGATCGCGGAAGCGGCAGTGTAGCGGTCGCTTACAGCTACTCGCGGCGTACGCGCTAGCGTGTTGTCCTACGTGCGCAGGGGCCATTGGCCTACGGCGACGCGCCCTGCGCCTGTTACGGTCGTGCGATGGACATTGACAACGCCGACGCTGACGAGGAACAACTTCTGACACCCCCCCTGCTGCATGCGCGTAATGCGCTGTTTCTCGATTTCGACGGCACGCTCGTCGCGATCGCACCGCGCCCGCAGGACGTCCACGTGGCGCCGTGGGTCGTGCCGACCTTGCGCCGCGTGCAGACCGCACTGGACGGCGCGCTGGCGGTGCTGACCGGACGGCCGCTGGACGAGATCGACGCTTTCCTGACGCCGTTGCAACCGGCGGGCGCCGGCGTGCACGGCGCGCAGCGCCGCAGTCCCGACGGCCGGTTGTGGGCGTTCGACGCCGAGCCGCCCGACTCGGTCGTGCGCGCCGCGCATGCGCTCGCCCGCCATCACCCCGACCTGATGATCGAAACCAAACCCGCGGCGATCGTCGTCCACTACCGGGCCGCGCCCGGGCTCGCGACGATCTGCCGCACCACGATGGCCGCCGCGCTGCAAGGCCATGACGACTGGATGCTGCTCAGTGGCCATGCGGTCTGCGAGATCAAGCCGCGCAACCTCAGCAAGGCCACCGCGCTGCAGGCGCTGATGGACGAGCCGCCGTTCGCACGCCGCGTACCGGTCGTCGTCGGCGACGATCGCACCGACGAGGACGCTTTCGTCGCCGCGCTCGAAGCGGGCGGGCAGGCCATCAAGGTCGGCCCGGGCAGCACCGTCGCACGCTGGCGGCTCGACAACCCGGCCGACGTGTGCCGCTGGCTCAGCGCCAGTGCCGAAGCGCTGGGCGCCGGCCAATCGCTGGGGGGCTTGTGATGCGCCACATCGAGATCAGAGGGGTACCGCAGCGCGCCGCCTGGGGGAGAGGGACATGAGCCGGCTCGTGGTCGTCTCCAACCGCGTTGGCGATCCGCGCAAGGCCGCCGCCGGCGGGCTCGCGGTCGCGCTGGGCGATGCGCTGTCGGGCACCGACAGCGTGTGGTTCGGCTGGAGCGGGCTGATCGCGCAGTCCAGCGGCGAGCTGAGGCAGCGCCAGCTCGGGCGGATGCTGGTCGCCACCATCGACCTGGACCAGGCCGACCACGACGGCTACTACCTCGGCCATTCGAACCAGGCGCTGTGGCCGAGCTTCCACTCGCGGCTCGACCTCGCGGCATTCGAGAGCGGCTTCATCGAGGCCTACGAACGCGTGAACCGCCTGTTCGCGCGCAAGCTCGCGCCGCTGCTGCGGCCGGACGACCTGATCTGGGTGCACGACTACCACCTGATCCCGCTCGCGGAAGAGCTGCGCCGCATCGGCTGCCCGCAGCGCATCGGCTTCTTCCTGCACATCCCGCTGCCGGCGCCGTCGCTGCTGACCGCGATCCCCGGCCACGAGAAGCTGATGCGCTCGCTGTTCGCGTACGACCTGGTCGGCTTGCAGAGCCGTTCCGACGCCGAACATTTCGCCCTGTACGCAGCCGACGAGCTGCAGGCCCGACCGCTGGGCCAGGACCGGTTCGTCGCCTACGGCCGCGAGCTGCGGGTGCGCGCCTACCCGATCGGCATCGACGTCGGCGCGTTCCACAGCCTGCTCGCGCAGCGCGAGTCGCAGGAGACGATGCACATGCTGCGCCAGCAGTACGCCAAGCGGCGCCTGCTGGTCGGCGTCGACCGGCTGGACTACACGAAGGGCCTGCCGCAGCGCTTCCGCGCGTTCCGCGAGCTGCTCGCGAACTACCCCGAGAACCGGATGAGCGCGACGCTGATCCAGGTGGCCTCGCCGACCCGCGAAGCGGTGCTGGCCTACGAGGACATCCGCCACGAGCTCGAAGGCCTGGCTGGCGAGATCAACGGCACCTACGGCGAGCTCGACTGGATGCCGATCCGCTACATGCACCGCACCTTCGCGCGCAAGCGCCTGCCGGGGCTGTACCGGATGGCCCGGGTCGCGCTGGTCACGCCGCTGCGCGACGGGATGAACCTGGTTGCGAAGGAATACGTCGCGGTGCAGGACGAGGCCGATCCCGGTGTGCTGGTCCTGTCGCGCTTCGCCGGCGCGGCCGAGCAGTTGCGCGAGGCGCTGCTGGTCAACCCGTACGACATCCCGGGCACTGCGCAGGTGATCCAGCGGGCGCTGCACATGCCGCTGGCCGAGCGGCTCGAGCGCCACACGGCACTGCTGGAGCGCATACGGCGCGACGATGCCGCCCGCTGGCGGCGCAACTTCCTCGACGATCTGCGCAGCGTGCAGACGCCGGCACCAGCGGCGCTGCCGGCCCTCAGCGCTTAGGCCTGAGCTCGAAGACGCGCTCGTCGGTCGCGGCGAACACCCGCTCGCCGCGCCGCGCCTGGATCGCCTGCATCCCGGTGAACGCGCCAAAGGCCGGCAGCACCGCGAACCTCTGCGTGAACCAGAAGCAGGCGAGCCGGTGCCAGTCGTGCGCGCGCCCACCGATGCTGATGCACGGGTGCAGATGGCCGGCGAACACATACGCATCGAGATGCGCATACGGCTGATGGCACAGCGCGATGTCGCCGTGCATCAGCGGCTCGTCGATGCACTCGATGCCGAGGTGGTCGGGCGGGTCGCCGGCGCGTTCGTCGTGGTTGCCGCGCACCAGGATCAGCTCCAGCGACGCGTGCTGCTCGCGCCATTCGGTCACCGCGGCCATCGTCGATTCCACATGCGAACGCGCCGAGTGCAGGAAGTCGCCGAGGAACACGATGCGCTGGACCTCGAGCCGCTTGACCAATGTCGCCAGCACGCCCAGCGTCTCGCCGGTCGTGCCGGCCGGCACCGGCACGCCGAGGTGGCGGAAGGTCGCGGCCTTGCCGATGTGCGCATCGGCAATCAACAGCGTGTCGCTGGCCGGCAGGAACACGGCCTTCTCGGGCAGCAGCATCAAATCCTGTCCGGCCACCCGGACGGTCACGATGCTGGATTCGGTATTCACGGCGCTTGCCTTGCGCGTGCGATCACGAAAGTCGAAGGAGCCGAGGGCGATCGCGCGAGTCGGCTGCCCCGCGGATCAGGCCACCAGCAGACGCAGCGCGGCGTCCAGGTGCTCGGTCGGAGCGCGCTTGAAACCCGAGCGGGCATAACGCTGCAGCCGCCCGACCGCGAACGCGGTCAGCACGGAGGCCTGCGCGTTCGCGTCCACCGTCGGCGTCGCCGAGCCCTGCGCCTCGGCACCGGAACGCAGGCACTGGCGCAGCTGCGCTTCGATCTTGTCGAAGAACTGGTTCATGCGAGCGAGCAACCGATCGTTCTCGAACACCAGCGCGTCGCCGACCATCACGCGCGTCATGCCGGGGTTCTTCTCGCCGAACTGCAGCAGCACGGTCAGCACGCGGCGGGCCTGCACGAACGCATCGGTCTCGCGCTCGTGGATCTGGTTGATCAGCGTGAACACGCTTTGTTCGATGAACTCGATCAGCCCTTCGAACATCTGCGCCTTGCTCGCGAAATGGCGGTATAGCGCGGCTTCGGAGACATCGAGCTTGGCGGCCAGCGCCGCGGTGGTCACGCGTTCGGCGCCGGGCTGCTCGAGCATGCTCGCGAGCGTCTGCAGGATCTGCACGCGCCGCTCGCCCGGCTTCGGGCGTTTGCGCGCCGGCGCCGCCTTGTCCGCAACGGGCTCGTCTTCCGCCGGCACGGCCGCGACTTCGGGATCGTCCTGGGCCTCGGAGGCCACAGGCTCGGTCGCGTTCTGTTCAGCAGAGGTCGACGTCATGACAGCGTGCGTAACTTCTGTAGTGATTTGATTTTGGCACACACGTAAGCGGGCCTGCGACAGCGGTGAACGCCTACTTCCTGCCGTTTGAATCCGTGGTTCGCGCGGGCGTTGAAAGCGTCACGAATCGAGCCGCCGAAACGGCCTTCGAGGTAGCGTTGCATCCACGCGGTTGTCATTCCGACGCCACGCGCGGCTTTCTGGTGCTCCAGCGTGTCCTCGACCAGCACGCAGTCGGCGGGCCGGACGCCCAGCCGGGCCGCGACGTGGCGAAACATCCGCGCATCCGGCTTCGGGCGCAGCTGGCCGAACATCGTCATGTCCTCGATGCTGACCACCCCGTGGATGCAGCGGTCCAGCTTGAGGATGCGCAGCACCCGCAGCGCATAGGCACGCGGCGCGTTCGTCAGCACATAACGCCGCCCGGCGAGCTTCTTCAGCGCCGCCCGGTCGTGCGTGCTGGTGCGGGCGAGCCGCTCGAGCTCCGGATGCACGTGGGTCTGCTCCAGAAAATGTGCCGCGTCCACGCCATGGTGGCGCACCAGCCCGAGCAGGGTCGCCCCATAGTCCTTCAGGTAACGCTGACGCAGCCGCGACGCCTCGTCGTGCGGCATCCCCAGGTGCGCGATGATGTACTCGTTCATCGCCTGGTTGGTCCAGCCGAACGCCGCGTGGCTCGCGTCGTGCAGCGTGTTGTCGAGGTCGAACAGCCAGACGCGGCGTCGCCGCTTCGCAGTGCGATCGCCCAAGTTCAGTGGGACCGGATCATCGTGCCGTAGGCCTGCTCCGTGAGCACCTCCAGCAGCATCGCATGCGGCACGCGGCCGTCGATGATGTGCACGGTGTTGACGCCGTTCTTCGCGGCGTCCAGCGCGCTGCCGATCTTCGGCAGCATGCCGCCGGAGATCGTGCCGTCGGCAAACAGCTCGTCGATCTCGCGCGCCGACAGGTTCGTCAGCAGCTTGCCGTTCTTGTCGAGCACGCCCGGCGTGTTGGTCAGCATGATCAGCTTCTCGGCCTTCAGCACCTCGGCCAGCTTGCCGGCGACGACATCGGCGTTGATGTTGTAGTTCTCGTTGCTCGCGCCGAAGCCCAGCGGCGAGATCACCGGAATGAACTGGTCGTCCTGCAACGCCTTCACGACGCTGGGGTCGATCGACTCGATCTCGCCGACCAGGCCGACATCGTGCTCGATGCTCGGGTCCTTGTGGTCGACCATCTTCAGCTTGTGCGCGCGGATCAGCCCGCCGTCGCGCCCGGTCAGACCCACCGCCTTGCCGCCGGCGACATTGATCAGCCCGACGATGTCCTGCTGCACCTGCCCGGCCAGCACCCACTCGACGACTTCCATCGTCTCCTCGTCGGTCACGCGCATGCCCTGGATGAACGTGCCCTTCTTGCCGATCTTCGCGAGCGCGTCCTCGATCTGCGGGCCGCCGCCGTGCACGACCACCGGGTTCAGCCCCACCAGCTTGAGCAGCACCACGTCTTCGGCGAAGTCCTGCTGCAGGCCCGGGTCGGTCATCGCGTTGCCGCCGTACTTGATCACGATGGTCTTGCCGTGGAACTTGCGGATGTACGGCAGCGCCTGCGCCAGGATCTCGGCCTTGTCGCGCGGCGCGATGTGCGAGAGATCGGGCGAAGCATGCGGATGGACGGGGGCGTCGGTGCTCATGGCGGTGCTGATGCGGCGGCCGGTTCGTGGAG
>DATCSE010000163.1:0-8470 GCA_036568605.1 Burkholderiaceae bacterium
GCTGCCGTCCGCAGAAGCGTCGTCGTATCTGATCGATTGCAGAAAGAGCAGTAGTCATCCCGCGCGTCGGCGAAGCCGCAGGGCCTCGCCGGCTTGGCCATTTTGAAGACCACCGTCTGAGCGCTCACAACAACACTCGCCAGACTCGCGCAAGCACCGAACGCCCGGGGCCTGCGTCAGATTGAAGCAAAGGAAGCAACGTGGCACGTTACCTCGGCCCCAAGGCCAAACTCTCCCGCCGTGAAGGCACCGACCTGTTCCTGAAGAGCGCGCGGCGCCCGATCGGGGACAAGGCCAAGTTCGACAGCAAGCCGGGCCAGCACGGCCGTACCTCCGGCACCCGCACCTCGGACTTCGGTCTGCAGCTGCGCGAGAAGCAGAAGGTCAAGCGCATGTACGGCGTGCTCGAGCGCCAGTTCCGCCGCTACTTCGCCGAGGCCGAGCGCCGCAAGGGCAACACCGGCGAGAACCTGCTGACGCTGCTCGAATCGCGCCTGGACAACGTCGTCTACCGCATGGGCTTCGGCTCGACCCGCGCCGAGGCGCGCCAGCTGGTCTCGCACCGCGGCATCACGGTCAACGGCGAGGTCGTCAACATCGCCTCGTACCTGGTGAAGGTCGGCGACACGGTCGCGGTGCGCGAGAAGGCCAAGAAGCAGCTGCGCGTCACCGACGCGGTCAAGCTGGCCGAAGGCCTGGGCATGCCGAGCTGGGTCAGCGTCGACGCCTCCAAGCTCGAAGGCGTGTTCAAGAAGACGCCGGACCGCGACGAGTTCGGCGCCGACATCAAGGAAGCGCTGATCGTCGAACTGTATTCGCGCTAAGCCGCGTCGCGACGGCTCGTGCCGTCGCGTGCTGCGTACGCACTCGTTTCGCTTCCTCGTGTGCCGGGCGCGAGGAAGGAACGGAAAGACTTCCCGGCGATGTCCATCAGCCTTATCGGTGTAACGAGCCGAGGGTATTGAGACCCACAGGACTTCAATGCAAACCAATCTGCTGAAACCCAAAGCCATCAATGTGGAGCCGCTGGGCGGCAACCGCGCCAAGGTCACGCTCGAACCGTTCGAGCGCGGCTATGGCCACACGCTGGGCAATGCGCTGCGCCGCGTGCTGCTCTCATCGATGGTCGGCTACGCGCCGACCGAGGTGACGATCGCCGGCGTGCTGCACGAGTACTCGACGGTCGATGGGGTGCAGGAAGACGTGGTTCACATCATGCTGAACCTCAAGGGCGTCGTGTTCCGCCTGCACAACCGCGACGAAGTGACGCTGGTGCTGCGCAAGGAAGGCGAAGGCCCGGTCACGGCCGGCGACATCCAGACGCCGCACGACGTGGAGATCATCAACCCGGATCACGTGATCGCGCACCTGTCGCAAGGCGGCAAGCTCGACATGCAGATCAAGGTCGAGAAGGGCCGCGGCTATGTGCCGGGCACGCTGCGCCGCTACGGCGACGAGCCGACCAAGTCGATCGGCCGTATCGTGCTGGACGCGTCGTTCTCGCCGGTCGCCCGGGTCAGCTACACGGTCGAGAGCGCACGCGTCGAGCAGCGCACCGACCTGGACAAGCTGGTGATGGAGATCGTCACGAACGGCGCGATCACGCCGGAAGAGGCGATCCGCAACTCGGCCAAGATTTTGGTCGAGCAGCTGCTGGTGTTCGCGCAGCTCGAAGGCGAGGTCAGCACGCTGACCGACATGCCCAGCCCGCGCAACACGCAGTTCGACCCGATCCTGCTGCGTCCGGTCGACGAGCTCGAGCTGACGGTGCGTTCGGCGAACTGCCTGAAGGCCGAGAACATCTACTACATCGGCGACCTGATCCAGCGTACCGAGACCGAGCTGCTGAAGACGCCGAACCTGGGCCGCAAGTCGCTCAACGAAATCAAGGAAGTGCTGGCTTCGCGCGGGCTCACGCTCGGCGCGCGGCTGGAGAACTGGCCCCCCCAGGGCCTCGACAAGCGGTAACGCCTGTCGACGTGCAACCCCCAGTACCTGATACGGCTGGGGTTCAATAAAGAAAGGAAAACGCACCATGCGTCACCGTCACGGACTTCGCAAACTCAACCGCACCAGCGAGCATCGCCAGGCGATGCTGCGCAACATGTGCAATTCGCTGCTGCAGCACGAAGCGATCAAGACCACGGTCCCGAAGGCCAAGGAACTGCGTCGCGTCGTCGAGCCGCTGATCACGCTGGCCAAGGACGCGACGCTCGCGAACCGCCGCCTCGCGTTCAACCGCCTGCGCGACCGCGACATCGTCACCAAGTTGTTCAACGAGCTCGGCCCGCGCTACAAGGCGCGTCCGGGCGGCTACACCCGCATCCTGAAGATGGGTTTCCGGGTCGGCGACAACGCGCCGATGGCGTTCGTTGAGCTGGTCGACCGGCCCGAGCCGGTGGCCGCCGAAGAGGCCAAGGCCGAGGCGTAAGCCACGCATTCCATCGCCGACAAAAGGCCAGCCCGCGCTGGCCTTTTGCGCTTCTGAGACACTCGCCTTCGATGACGAACTCGCTGTTGGTGTATCGACTGCTGCGCGCCTTTGCGCTGCTGGCTTGCGTGCTGGTGGCGACTCACCCTGCGCGTGCCGAGGAAGACTTCCTCGATCCCGAGGTGGCGTTCAAGCTCGCCGCGCGCGCCGTCGACGACCGTACCGTCGAACTTCGCTTCGAGGCCGCGCCCGGCTACTACCTCTATCGCGAGCAATTCAAGTTCAACGGGGGTGATGGCGTCACGCTCGGTGCGCCGGTGCTGCCGCAGGGCAAGACCAAGTTCGACGAGACCTTCCAGAAGACCGTCGAGACCTACCGTGATGTCGTGACCATCCAGATCCCGGTGCAGCAGGCGCCGGCGAAGTTCCGGCTGATGGTGACGAACCAGGGTTGCGCCGACAAGGGTCTGTGTTACCCGCCGACGCTGCGCGCCGCCGACATCAGCCTGAGAGGCTTCGGCGGCGACGGCTCGGTGCGCACGCTGACGGTCGCGCAGGTCGAGGCGGCGGGCGGCGCCGGGGCCGCCGCTACCGCGGCGGCGACGCCTGCACCGGCCACCGGCCCCGCATCGACGGGCGACGACGCGGCGCTCGGTGCAACGCTGCGCGACGGCAAGTTCTGGGGCGTCGTCGGCGTGTTCCTGCTCGCCGGTGTGCTGCTGTCGCTGACGCCGTGCGTGCTGCCGATGTTGCCCATCCTCTCGTCCATCATCGTCGGTCACGGCAACGACGTGACCCGTGCGCGTGGCTTCACGCTCGCCGCCAGCTACTCGCTGGGCATGGCGCTGGTCTACACCGCGCTCGGCGTCGCGGCCGGCTTGGCCGGCGAGGGCCTGGCCGCGGCGTTGCAGAACCCCTGGGTGCTGGGCGCGTTCGCGCTGGGCCTGGTGGCGCTTGCGCTGTCGATGTTCGGCGCTTACGAGCTGCAGCTGCCCAGCGTCTTCAGCGGCCGCCTGACCCAGGCGTCGCAACGTCTGCCGGCCGGCAAGCTCGCCGGCGTGTTCGCGATGGGCGGCGTCTCGGCGCTGATCGTCAGCCCCTGTGTCGCGGCGCCGCTGGCCGGGGCGCTGGTCTACATCAGCCAGACGCGCGACGTCTGGCTCGGCGGCACCGCGCTGTTCTCGCTCGCAGCCGGCATGAGCGTGCCGTTGCTGTTGATCGGCGCATCGGCAGGCAGCCTGCTGCCGCGTGCCGGCGCCTGGATGGACGAGGTCAAGCGCTTCTTTGGCCTGCTGCTGCTCGGGGTCGCGCTGTACACCGTGCAGCCGGTCTGGCCGACGGCACTGGTGCTCGCGCTGTGGGGAGCGCTGCTGCTCGCGACCGCGGTGCTGCTGGTCTCGGATCAGCATCGCGGCCACCGCGGCGAGTTGTCGAAGAGCTTGTGGCGGCGCGTGGTCGCCGCGGTGCTCGCGGTGTGCGGATTGCTGGAGTTCGCTGGCGCGGCCTCGGGGGGTTCGAACCCGCTGCAGCCGCTCGCGCACCTCGCGCGGCGCGGTGCCGCCGAGGCCGCGGCGGCATCCGGCGTCACATTCAATACGGTACGCAACGTCACCGAACTCGATGCGGCACTGCGCGGCGCCGGCCGTCCGGTGATGCTCGACTTCTATGCTGACTGGTGCGTCTCGTGCAAGGAGATGGAGCGCTTCACGTTCAGCGATCCGGCCGTGCAGAAGAAGCTTGCTGGCGCGCTGCTGCTGAAGGCCGATGTCACCGCGAACAACGATGCCGACAAGGCGCTGCTGAAGCGCTTCCAGCTGTTCGGCCCGCCTGGCACGATCTTCTTCGACGCAAGCGGCCGCGAGATTCCGGGCAGCCGTGTGATCGGCTTCCAGAACAGCGATCGCTTTCTGCAGACACTGCGCTCGGTCGGGCTTTGAGGTGCGCTGCGCGTGCTCGTGATGGCGCCATGTGTTATACTTTTTGGCTCAGTCGCGAGGTGGAGCAGTCTGGTAGCTCGTTGGGCTCATAACCCAAAGGTCGCAGGTTCAAATCCTGCCCTCGCAACCACCGAATACCGAGTGCGTTCAAGCACTTACCCGAAGCCCGCATCACGCGGGCTTTGTCGTTTCTGGGCAGGCGGCTATTGCCTCCGGATCCGTGGCCGCCTTCCCCATCAGGCGCGCCACGTCCGCGAGGAAGCGGTCCAGCGCTAGCGGCTTGGTCCAGTATTCGTCGGCGCCGAGCTGCCTGGCGCGCGCGACTTCATCCGGCATTGCGCTGGCCGACAGGGCCACCACGCGCAGGTGGCGCGTCGCCGCATCGGCCTTCACGCGACGCAGGACCTCCAGCCCGTCGATGTCGGGCAGCTGCATGTCCAGCAGCAGCAGGTCGGGCCGCACGCTGCGCGCGAGGTCGACGCCGCTCGCGCCGTCGTGGGCACGGACGAAGCGCACATCGGCCCAGCGGGCCAGGATCTGCTCGACGAGAACGGCGTTGACGTCGTTGTCCTCGACGTAGAGCACGGTGCCCCGCGGCGCGACCAGCGCCGGTTGGGCCCACGGAGGCTCCGGGGCGCGCGGCACGACCTCGATGCGCGGCAGCGACACGCTCAGGCGCGTGCCGACGCCGACCTTGCTCTCGACTTCGATGTCGCCCTGCATCAGGCGCACGAGCTGGCGGGCCAGGACCAGGCCGATGCCGGTCCCTTCGATCGCCCCGCGCTCGCGCCCGAGCCTGTTGAAGGGTTCGAACAAGTGGGACAGCTGTTCGCGCGTCATGCCGAGGCCGGTGTCCTCGATCAGCAGATGAATCCACTCGGACTCGACTCGCAGCGCCACCTTCACGACACCGCCGGGGCGGTTGTACTTGACCGCATTCGACAGCAGGTTCAGCAGGACCTGGCGCAGCCGTGTCGGATCGGCGCGTACCGCGACAGGTGCGCCCGAGTCGTATCCCCGCACCAGCGAGACCGCGCGCTTGTCGGCGCCCCCGCGGGTCATCTCCATCACTTCGTCGAGCAACGGCAGCAGCGCAAGCGGCCCGGTCTGGACCATGAGATGACCGGCCTCGATACGCGACACGTCGAGCACGTCGTTGATCAGCGTCAGCAGATGCCACCCGGCTTGCTGCAGCAGATCCAGTTGCGCCAGTTCCTGGGGCGTGAGGCGCTCCTGCGCCTCATGGCGCAGCAGTTCGGCGAATCCCAGCACGGCGTTGAGCGGCGTGCGCAGCTCGTGGCTCATGCGCGACAGGAACTCGGTCTTCGCGCGGCTTGCGGACTCGGCCCGGGCGAGCGCCTCGCGAACCTGCTCGGCCTCGTGCAGGTCGGTGATGTTGAGGCTCATCACGAGCAGGCATGCTTCGCCCATGTACTCGATAGGCTCGGCGTTGAACAGCTCGTGGGTGGGCTTGGCATCGACCCGGTGCACGCGAAACACGCGGTTGCGCACGCGCCCGTGGCGCTTCAGCTCGGCGTAGAAGTCCTCGCGATCCTCTTCGCTGAGCCGCGCCGCGAGCTCTGCGGTACGGTGCCCCAGGATCTGCTCGCGCGTCAAGCCGTAGGCTGCGCAGCAGGCGTCGTTCACGGCGAGCACGCGCCGCTGCGCGATCGAGATGATCGACGACGCCGCCGGCGCCGCGTTGAACAGCAGCTGGAACCGCGCGAGGCTGGCCTGGGCCTCGCGCTGCGCACGCTCGCGTTCGAGCTCGTGATCGATCGCATCGAGCGCGAGCGAGATGTCGCCGACCATCTTGCCGAGCAGCTTCATCAGCGGGTCGTCGAAGAAGCCGGTGTGGCCGGCGGCCAGCATCAAGACGCCATCGACACCGCCGCGGCGATGGAACGGCAGCCACGCGAAGGCATGCACGCCATGCGCGATCGCCTGGTCGCGCCACGGAGCCGCGCGCGGGTCGTTCTGGTAATCGTTGCTCGTGATCGGGTGCCCGCCGTGCAGCGCCTGCACCGTGTACGAGCCCTGCGCCTTCGGCTCGCTGGTGTCCCATGGCTGCGGAATGCCGGAGAGGATCTCGGCCGCAGGGCCCGCGGTGGCGGCACGGTGGGCGAGGGCGCCATCGAGCACGTACACGCACGCCATGCGTGCGTGGCCTGCATCGACGCAGATCTCGCAGATCGCCTCGAAGAGCTGGGTACGCTCCTTGACGCGGGCGATCGCCTGGTTGGTCCGCGACAAGGCATCGTAGAAGTGCGTCATCCGCTGCATCAGCGTGTGCGCCGAGCGGGAGTGCCGGTCTTCGCGCAGCATCACGGCCACCGGCAGCACCATCGCCAGGGCCAGCGCGGCGGGCCCCAGTGCAGCGAGCTGGATCCGCGCGGCATCGGCCCCTGACAGCGCGGCGCAGGCCAGCCACGCAGCGCCGGCCAGCGCGGCCGCGGCGAGCAGCCCGTGCCCCGACCCTGGCTCGCGCCGGGCTTGCACCGCACACAACACGCCGAGCGAAAAGTCCAGGCACGGTGCGGCCCAGACGGCGAACGTCGGCGGCGCGGCAGCGAGGACGAACGCCGGCCCGACCAGTGTCGCCTTGATCGTGCCGCGTTGGCCGAGGTAGCCGGCAATGGCCCAGGCGATCAGCGCGCGCGGCAGCAGCGCGAGCTCTGCCGGCACCGGCGCCGGCCATCCCATCGCGGTGGCTGCGGCCAGCGCGTATCCGGCCGTGGCCCACAGCAGCCACGCATGGCGCTTGCGCCGCCAGAGGGCCCACAGAAGCACCGCGACGACGGCCAGCGCGGTGGCGACGACTTCCGGCAAGCCCGGCGAACGGTACATCGGAGGCCAGTCCATCGCGGCGATGGTAGAGGTGCCCGGGCGGCGCGTACAGCGCGAGCGAGCAGGTCAGGCCAGGGCCCTGCGACGGTGGCGCGTATCCCTGAGCAAGTCCGTCTGCGGCCCTTAGGGCCTCGGCGGCAGCCGGGCCACCGCAATGTGGGCCAGCAAGGCGTCGTAGAAGTGCAGGTGCTTCAGGCGCTCGGGTGGCGGCGGGATCGGCGGGCCCTCGATCGGCACCGGTGCAATCTCGGGTGGCCGATCGTCCTCGCCGCACTTCAGCGTCAGCGCGTAGTCGATCTCCTTGGCGACCCAGGGCGAAGCCGAGGCCGCAGTCGACCAGAACAGGAACACCACGTCGCAGCGGTCGATCTCGCGGTACAGCTCCCGTTCCCAGCGTTGGCCGGGCTCGAGGTCGAGCACGTCCTGGAACACGGCGATGCCCGCGATGCGGAAGGCCTGTACCCGGTGCAGCACCTCGGCGCGATCGCTGGAGGCGTACGAGACAAACGCGCGGTGGTAGCGCCTGACCTCCGCGCCGGCATCGCGGGGCGGCTGGGTGGCGGCATCGGCGGCGGCCACGGTCAGCTGAAAGCGGAGGGTGCCGATGGGCACGCCGGCCACGGCCAGGCGCACACGGCCGATGGTGTTGCCAAGCGCAGCGGCTGCGGGCACGGCCACCTCGAACTGCGCCGCGCACGTGTGGCCGGTCCACACCAGAGACGCATCGGGTTCGTCGACCTGCAGTGCGGGCATTTCCAGGTGCAGGTCGAGTCGCGTGCCGAGCGGCAGGTCGGACGGCAGGGCCAGCACGCCACGGCGCTGCGTCGTGGCGTCAGCCTCGAGCGCCCGCTCGCGCGCCTCGGAGGCGCGCTCGGGCCCGTGCAGCAGCGCCTGGACCAGGAACACGGTGCCGCGGGCGACGATGGGCGGACAGAAGACCGCGGCGTCCCCGGGCCGTGTGCTCGGCGCGGCAGGCGGTGCGGCCGGCGACTCACGCTCGGTGCGGGTGGGGTGTGCCGCCGCCGGCAGGCTGATGTCGAGTGCCGGCCGCAGCGGCGGCGGGCCGCTCGACGGGATCGACAGGGTGTCGATCACATCGTCCTGCGCAAGAGCCCCGAAGGCGCCCGCTGCCGGCGCCTCGTCTTCGATGAGCTCGCCGCGGCCGCTGGGTGCACCGCCGGCTGAGGGGCCGGCGCCGCGCTGCGGTGACCGGCCGCGGCCCGCGGCATGGTCGGCGCAGGCGCTGGCGATCCGC